>CALRIY020000191.1:0-3097 GCA_943364975.1 Synechococcus sp. UW140 | reverse complement strand
TCGACCGTTTTCCAAAGAAACACAATGAAACTGCCAATACCAAAACCGACCATCGCACCTGCAAGAATATCGGAAGGATAGTGCACGCCGACATATGACCGAGAAAAAGCTACCACGGAAGCAAAAAGAAACCAATAGATCCGCTGTTTAGGATAGTACTGACCGATCACTGCAGCAGCTGCAAAATTATTCACTGCATGAGATGATGGGAAAGACAATCCTCCTCCGCAATCTACCAACATTCTGACATCATCCAATGCTCTGCAAGGACGTATCCTGCCGAAGAGTTCTTTCAAAAAAGAACTGTTCAACTGATCGCTGATAATCACTGTAACCAGGAGCAACCCAATTGTTATCCTCCCTTTCCTTCCCCCTCTCCAGAGCACGTAGCCGATCCACACTGCGAGAAGCGCCAGGACTGGTCTATTTTTATTCAGATCGGTCACAAACGGCATCACGACATCAAATACCGGATTTGCTAATGTGTGATTGATCAGGAAGAAGATCCATACATCGATCGAATAAAGAAGTTCAATCATTCTTCTTCCCTTTTTTTCGGTGCCACACGAAAAAACCTGCGATCAGTCCTATAACAATAAGTCCCGTAACGATTTGACTATATGTCTTTAAATAAAATCCGATAGATTCCCAGTTTTCACCAAGTAATGTTCCTGCATAAATAAGGATTCCATTCCAAATTAAAGCACTGATGAAACAGAGGATCGTGGTAGGAACAAATTTCACCTCAGCCATTCCTGCAAAGAAGCCGACTATCGCCCGAGTACCGGAGAGGAACCTGTTGCCTATGATCAGCCAATAGCCGTATTTCCTGAACCATGATTCAACTTTATGAACGGATTCAAGAGGCAGGAACTTCAGCTTACCGGTCTCGATGATGCGCAGTCCGAACCAATCGCCGATCTTATACATCGTCATGAATCCCGATGTACTCCCGATTGTTGCTATCAGCACGGTTGTGGTAAAATCAATATTGCCGACACCGACGAGATACCCTCCCGCCACGATCATGACGTCGCTCGGGGAAGGTGGAAAGATATTCTCGATATACGCAATGAAGAATATAGCTGCATAAACCCAGAAGGGACTCAGCTGCTGGAAGTATGTAATGATCGATTCCAAAGAGGGATTATTTTATTGAATCAATGATTGTAACTGCATATGCAACAGCACCTTCGCCTACTCCGATAAAACCCATTCCTTCATTCGTGGTTGCTTTGATTGAGATTTGATCGCTGCTAAGAATCAATGCTTCCGATATATTTTTCTGCATCTGTGCAATATAAGGAGCGATCTTCGGCCGTTCCAAGACAAGTGTTGAATCGATGTTCCCTACAATATAGCCGTGCTTACGGATCAAAATACCTACATGCTTCAACAGTTCGATGCTGGAGATCCCTTTATAAGCAGGGTCCGTATCTGGGAAGTGTTTGCCGATATCCCCCAACGCTGCTGCTCCGAGAAGGGCATCACAGACTGCATGCAGCAACACATCTGCATCAGAATGCCCTAACAGACCCTTCTCAGAGGGTATCTCAACACCGCCGAGGATCAGTTTACGTCCGGCGGTCAATTGATGAACATCGAAGCCAAATCCGATTCTGCTCATTATGCTTTGATTTTAAAATTGATGAATAGATTGTGAGGTTTTTCCCATTCCACGATGATTTCTTCGACGTTGGACAATTCCGGTCCTTTTCGAAGTTCTTTGATCATATCCTCTATCCAATCCCTTTTCCCTTCAACTTCCAGATAGACAGAACCGTCAGGAAGATTCTCCACAAACCCTTTCAGATCATATTTTCGTGCTCTTCTGTCCGCAAACCATCGGTATCCAACTCCTTGTACGAGTCCTTTTACTGTAATTTTTGCAAGTGCATTCATAGTGTTTCATTCTTTGCCGGCGCAACACCGAAGAATTCCAACAACTGATCGGAAAATTCCGAGATGAGGATACCGCCGACGATCAATGAAGCGCCGATGATCCCGGTGGTCCCGAGCAATTCGTCCAAAAAGAAATAAGCCAAGGTAGATGCAATCACCGGTTCAATGGTAAAAATGATCACTGCTCGAGTAGGAGTGGTCTCTTTTTGAAACCGGGTCTGAATATAAGTTGTGAAGACTGTCGCACAGATTCCCATATACAGCAGCGAGAGGATCAAAGGAGTTGACCATTCAAATTTTGGCACTTCCAATGAAACGGCGAACGCAGCCAACAATGTCGTCACAGTCACCTGGATAAATGCAATGTGAAGAACATCCTCTGTTTTTGAAAAGATATCCAAATAGACGATATAGACTCCGAAAATTGCCGCTGAGACAAGGACCAGAATATCTCCTGAATTGATCTCAGAACCGCTCGGAGATGTCAGCAGATAAAGACCGTATGTCACAACAATGATCCCAAGAACATTCCCGAGTTTCGGCGGACGTCGTTCCAGGATCAGTTGGGCGATGGGAGTGAAGATCACCATCAGTCCCGTGATAAATGCCGATTTCGATGCCGAAGTCAGATAGATGCCGTGATTCTGAAGAATAATACCGGTGCCGAGCATAGCCCCGAGGATCGATCCTTTGATCAGCGTTGAACGTCGTATCGATCGGAGTTGTTTGAACAATATCAAGGCAAAGATCAAAGCGCCGATGCCGAACCGAGCCGCAATGAACAACGACGGCGAGATCCCATCCGATGCGGCCTTCACAACAACGAATGTGCTTCCCCAGATGAATGTGGTCGAAAACAGCGCAAGTTCCGCACGATGCTGAGTGGTCATCTGAAATTCAGTCGTTTGACGATCGATTCCGGGATCATCCTGAAGACAAGCATGATATACCTCCAGAACCATTTGGAATATATGAAATCTTTGCCGGATTGCTGTGCACGAAAGATATCCTCTGCAACTTCATCCGGAAGTGCCGTGATCAAACTGGAGGTCTTCCTCCCTTCGATCATTTTCGTCCTGATAAACCCCGGATGCACCGTCAGTACTTGAATTCCTGACGGATAGAGTCGATTGCGCAGCCCGGAAAGGAATGCCGTAAATCCTGCCTTTGCACTGGCGTAGATGTAATTGCTTTG
>CALRIY020000190.1:0-3122 GCA_943364975.1 Synechococcus sp. UW140 | reverse complement strand
AAAGATCATTCGTATTCGATCCAGGGAGTCGATTCCGGCGATTGGAATTACGGGTTCCAATTAAAGGACCTCACCACATCCAGCATCCTGCTTCCTTCACACCGGCTGATGTCACTCTCCATCATCGACGATAATCATGATATTCCTGTCGTGGATGGATTTAAGATCAGCCTAAAACATCTTCAGCAGTGGAACTCTTTTCTCACAACCTATCAAAACGGAAATTCTATAAAGTGGTTTACATCGTATCCAGACTTCCCTGGCGATTTTTCTTCGAACAAGACGTCCTTGTATAAGGAAGACATTCCCGCCACCGTGATCAAATTCAGCATAATGACGGGATTCATTGATAATAACTCCAATGGCATATTTGATATTGGTGAGACATATTCGTTTGCAGCATCGAATCCGGTCAGATCCCAAAAAGCATACTTATATAATACTACGATGAAACGATTTCACGGCTTTGTCGATGTACCGTTCGCTGTGTACGACATCAGCGGCGACGTTCCGAGAAAATTGACCATCGTGCTAAAAAGGGACACTCCGGGAATTTATACGAATCAGTGGATGTTCGGCATCGATCAGATCCATGTGTTGGCAGATTCCTATAACAGTAACGGTGTCAAGTATGATTCTACCAAAGGGGGCATCAATCTGCTTCCGATATTACGTTCGACTGATCCGTTTCCGTATTATTATAATACCAATATATCTTCATCGTCAAATCAATTAAGCGATTCCGGGGATCTCTTCATCGATTTTATTCCCGGATTCTCATCCCGCGATCTTTTTACATTCAATCCATCCGATTATGTGCGGCCGGCAAAACTATTGCCAACGTTCAACGAGCTTTTCCAAAATTATCCCAATCCTTTCAATCCCTCCACGACGATCCGCTTCAATGTCGCGGCTCCGGCACAAGTCACGGTATCCATCTTCAATACACTCGGACAAAAGATCCGGACTCTCTTGAACGAACCGCGCGAACCCGGCACCTACGAAGCGGAATGGAACGGACGAAATGATTCCAATATGCCGGCAGCAAGCGGATTGTATTTTTACCGTTTCGATACCGGCGGAACACGGTTCACAAAAAAAATGCTTCTCATTAAATAATTCAATTATGAAAAAAATCTCACAGCGTCTCATTCTTGCAATTCTTTTGTCGGCTGTTTCATTCTCCGCCTCTGCGCAAAATAAATCTGCGTCTATCCCTCGTCCGGAAAAGACCGCCTCCTTTCAATGGAAGCAGTTCGACGTCAACCGCATCAACGCAACCATCAACAGTGCCGGTCCATACGCCGATTATCTGAAGACCAACAGCAGCGGATTGTTTTGGCCGAAAGGGACGAACAAAACCGCCGTCTATACTGCAGGACTTTGGATCATCGGGAAACATCAGCCCACCAACACGCTGCGGACAGCGGTGATGAATTATTCAACAGAATTCCAGCCCGGTCCGATCCTCACAACATTTAATACAACAACGAATGATTCAAGCGCGGCCGCAGATCCGATTGATCCGAAATACCGCATTTACAAGATCAATGCCGGAGATAATGTTCTCAACAGTATCGATTATGCCGATTGGCCGGGTGATCTCGGTGCGCCGTACATTGATGTGAACAAGAACGGAACATGGGAGGCAGGAATAGATCAGCCAAGACTAACCGGCGATCAAACAATGTGGAGCGTGTATAACGATGCCCATGCAAAATGGCATAGAAATACCGGTTATACTGATCCCATGGGGATCGAAGTGCAAGCGACATACTTCGGATACTCTGGAGTTCCCGGTCTGCAGGATGTGTTGTTCATGAAGTGGCGGATCATCAACAAGAGTGACGCCGGTTATGACAGCGTCTACATTTCACTTTGGTCCGATATTGATATGGGAGATGCCAATGATGACGTTGCGGCGTGCGATACAATGTTGAGTCTCACCTATGTATACAACGGCGACAATGAAGATGCCGGCGGGAACGGTTATGGAGATCTACCGCCTGCATGCGGATTTCAATTTATTCAAGGGCCATTGGTTCCCGGTCTTGCGACAGATACAGGATATTTCGACGTTCGGAAAATTGCGGGAAAGAAGAACCTTGGCGCTACCTCCCATTCTGTTTATTTTGGCGGTGATCCTGAGTACTCGGATCCACCTCTCGGAAATAAACTATTTGCCCGGATTGCTTATAATTACCAACAAGGATTGATCGGAAAAACCGGTGCTCCATTCATCGATCCTCAAACGAATCTGCCGTCCAAGTTTGTCTTTTCCGGCGATCCGGTCACCAATACCGGTTGGACGCAGATCGGTTCATGGAAAATGCCCGGTGATGCACGGACAATGATCTCCAGCGGTCCCTTTACCATGGCGAAAGGCGATACGCAGGAGATCGTCGGCGCATTTCTGATCGCTCAGGGGACCAACAGACTGACAAGCATCACCGGGTTACGTACCCTTGCGGCGAAACTCCCAAATACATACCGGTCAGAATACAGCATCCTTCCTCTTCCCCGGCTGAGCCATTATTCCGATTCCATCGCACAGCAGAATGATTCTTCCGTGACCATGATCCTCAACGCATCGCTCATACAGCCGAGCGATTCCGATCAGATTTCGATGAAATTCATCCGTGGAGACGGCTCTCCGATTGCGACAGTGCAGCTGTTCGATGACGGCACACATGATGACGGGGCGGCGAATGACTCCCTTTTTGGAATCCGCTATACAGTACCAATGAACGAAACCGGCGTGAAGGGTGATCTTGTGATCTCGCGGAAAAATGATTCCACGCTGATCTTCCCTTCGATCCTCTCCGTCCACCCGCTGCTTCCTGCAAAAATCACAAAATTCCACGTCGTTGACGATGCGATCAATCACGATGGTTCCATTAATCCGAAAGAACCAAGCACACTCTCATTCCAACTGAAAAATCTCACACCGTGGAATTGGAAGAAACTGCGGATAGTCTTCCTTAATTCTCCCGGGATCATTTACAGTGAACCTACCAGTCCTTTGAGGTTTGAGAACATCGCACCGCACGACTCATCGTCGATCGGAACCGGAGTCATCACCATCTCTACGGCGAATGATATCGCGAAAGATTCTTTGTTCA
>CALRIY020000189.1:0-3330 GCA_943364975.1 Synechococcus sp. UW140 | reverse complement strand
CGGTCCGCTTCCTTCATTTGGGACTTCAAACTGCGGGAAAGCAGGTCGCATTCCGATGCAATACCGCTCGATCGGAGCTTCATGGTCGTTTTCAGCACCCATTCGCGCGATTGTTCGTCCGCTGCAGCGATGAAGATCTTCGGATGCTGTTTCGGAGGCTGAAATCCCTTCTTTTCCAGGATCATCATCAGTCGTTCCATCCCTGCCGCGAAACCGACGCCCGGGGTCTGTTTGCCGCCGAGTTCCTTCACCAGCAGATCGTAACGTCCTCCGCCGGCGAGCGCATCCTGCGAACCGAGTTCGGTGCTGGTGATCTCGAATGCGGTCTTGGTGTAGTAATCCAGACCGCGGACAAGGCGTCCGTTCACCGTGAAGGGAATTCCATATGCCGTGAGGAGCTGCTTCACGCGCTCAAAATGTTTCGCACACTCTTCATTCAGATGATCGGTAATGAGCGGCATATTTGCCGTCAATGCTTTGTCATTCTCATCCTTCGAGTCGAGCACACGCATCGGATTCTGTTCGACTCGTTTCTGGCTTTCACCGGACAGTTTGTCGGCGATCTTCAGCAGTTCGGTCTTCAGGATCTCCTTATACTTTGGACGGCATTCTTCATCACCAACGGAATTGATCTGCAGCGAATAATTCGTGATGCCGAGTCGTTTGTAGATCTCGATCGTCATCGCAATGATCTCCACATCTGTCTCTGCGGTCGGTGAGCCGATCGCTTCCGCACCGAACTGGTGGAACTGACGGAGACGTCCGGCCTGCGGCCGTTCCTGACGGAACATCGGTCCGATATAATATACTTTTGACAGCGGCAGTGCTTCGCCGAGGTTGTTCTGGATATATGCGCGGAGAGCCGATGCGGTCCCTTCGGGGCGGAGCGTGATACTGTCCCCGCTCCTGTCCTGGAACGTGTACATCTCTTTCCCGACGATGTCCGTCAGTTCGCCGATACTGCGGGCGAAGAGGGAAGTGGTCTCGAAGACCGGCGTGCGGATCTCCTTATAATTGAACTGGTGAAAGACCTCCCGGATGGTCTGTTCTACGAACTGCCAGAGCGGTGTCTCGGACGGGAGGATATCTTTGGTGCCTTTGATCGAGCGGTAATTCACAATGGTTCCGATGAAATTAAAAATATTCAGAGCATGTCATGCACAGACTGCCCGGCATGACAAATTTATTTGACTGTTAGTATCGCAGTGCGAGAAGTACGGGAACAGCGGGAAGAGGATCCACTGCCGATTGGGAATGCGGTAGAAGGAGCGGACGACCTAGTTGTCAAAATATTGCGCTTCTTCGCTCTTGAAGATGTCGATCACTTCCTTCGGCGTCTTTGCTTCGAGCAATTTTCTGCGGAAATCCTCTTTGTTCATCAAACGGGAGATACGGCTGAGCAGTTTAATATGCGGACCGACCATGCTGTCCTTGCCGATAAGCAGGAAAATAAGATGGACCGGTTGTTCATCCAGAGATTCGTAATCGATCGGTTCTTCGGTGATGGCGAAGGCAGCGACGATGTCCAGCACCGCATCACTCTTGCCGTGAGGGATAGCGAATCCGTTGCCGACGCCGGTGGACATGATCTTTTCCCGTTCGAAGATCGCTTCACGGACCTTCTCGATATCCGTGATGCGGCTCGAGTGGTTCACGATGGCGATCATCTCGTTGATGATCTCATCCTTTGATTTCCCTTTGAGTTTTACCCGTACTACTGATTCGTCTAAGATATCGCTGATCTTCATGGTCTATTCATCTCCAAGCGTTCAAAATCCTGCAACGTTCTTCAAAAGTATCTTTAATATACGATTTTCGCTATGTAAAGGGAAGAAATATTCTGGGAGAGACTTTTCCCAGAGATCAGAAGACAGATATCAGAGGTCAGATCAACGCAATTGTTATAAACCAATTCTGTTCTCCTATTTCTGACTTCTGACCTCTGACCTCCGTCTTCTGTTCTTAATCCTTCGTATCCCGCCACTCGACGATCTTTTCCTCATACTGCGAGACGAGGATCTCCGCCAGTTCCTTATCCGCCGATTCTGCGTGGACGTGGAATGTCGGTTTGGCGCGGTCCGGCCACATCAGCACGGAAGTGGATTGTTTCTGATCAAGGATCAATTTTACTCCGTCCACCAGAATGCGGTGCGGCTGATTGTCCGTATCCTTCATCAGATACCGCATGACACGCCCCTTTTTATCCCACGGAACATGGATCGTCTTTTTATTCATATGAAGTTTCGGCACCTGTTTGTCCAGCGCACCGAAGCGTGTATTGGCGATGGCAAGCATCTCCAGGATCTTTGCGACCGAATACATACCGTCGCTGGCGAAAAGGAAATCAGTGAAGATGAATCCCCCTTTCGTGCCGCCGACGAATTTAATATCCTCTTTCGTCGCCGCTTCCATCAATGACAGATGGCTGTCGCGGGTCTTCACGACCGAGACGCCCATGTGTTCCGCGATCAGATCGATCTCTGCGGATGCCGTGATGGGAACAGCGATCTTCTTCACTTCGGGGTACACGGTAAGGAAGAGATGAGTGACGAGGGTCAGCAGCCGGTCCGTATCAACGAACTTGCCGTTCTCATCCACGATCAGGCAGCGTTCCGCACCTGCATCCAGGATGAAACCGACATCATAACCGAGCGATGTAACGATATGGGAAAGCTGTTCCACATTGGTGTCAAATTCCTCCGATGTGCGGGTGATCTTCTTCGCATCCAGATAGGCGTTCTGGGACAGTACTTGTGCATCGAACGAACCGAGGATGTTCGGGAAGATCGAGGAGGCGATACCGCTGGAATAATCGACCACCAGTTTGAATTTGGATTGTGCGATCGCATCCACATTGATGGTGGAGAGGAACTTCTGGATATAACTCTCCTGTGCCCGTTCCGGGAATGATACGCCGCCGACATCGTCCTGTTTGGCCCTCGGGAAATCCTCCCCGAAAAAGAGCCGTTCGAGGGATTTGGTCTTGTTCGTCGGAAGGTCCTTTCCTTTTCCGTCAAAGAAGATGATATCGGTGAGATTCTTGTCGAACGGTGATTTGCGGACATGGATGCCGCCGACATGTTTCCCGCTGCGGAGTTCCTGACGCAGGATGGGGATGGAGACCGCGCGGAGATCGCCGGCATCAACACCGGCGGACATGAGTCCGCACATCAATGCGCGGTTCATCATGCGTGAGACATTATCGGAGTCGCGGCTCATCAAAACAGATTTCCCTTTGCCGACGAGCCCGCCGAACGCAGCACCGATCTTGGCACCGAACTCCGGATTCATCTCAATATTGGAGAGTCCGGTGATGCGCGCATCGGTGAA
>CALRIY020000188.1:0-3537 GCA_943364975.1 Synechococcus sp. UW140 | reverse complement strand
AGATCCTGCACGTTCGTTCCCTTCAAACACCGGTCCTTGCAGAACCGGTGAACGGATACACACCGTGATCTTCTTCCGTACACTGTACTATTTTCAATATCGGGCAAAGAATTATTTTGCATAATTATCCATTTATCAGTATAATTATGCACACATGAAAAAGAAAATCGCCATCATCGGCGCCTCCGGCTATTCGGGCGCAGAACTTCTGAAGATCCTCCTGGGACATCCTTCGGCGGAAGTGACAAACGTCTTCGCCCATTCCTCTGCCGGAAAGCGCGTGGATGAATTGTATCCGCAGTTCCGTTCCAAAACATCGCTCCGGTATGAGGAGTATTCTCCGGACAAAGTGCTGAACGACGATCTGATCTTCATCGCCCTTCCTTCCGGCGAAGCGATGAACTACGTCCCGGCCCTGCTAAGCGCAGGAAAAAAAGTGATCGACCTCGGAGGCGATTTCCGGCTGAAGGATCCTCACTTATACACGAAATATTACAAGCATGAACATACCGCTGCCTCCTCACTCGGTCAGGCGGTGTATGGACTCCCGGAATGGAACAAAACGAACATCCGCACTGCACAGCTGATCGCTAATCCCGGATGTTACGTGACCAGCGCTCTGCTCCCGCTGCTGCCTCTTGTCAAGGAAGATCTGATCGAAGCACACAGCATCACCATCAGTTCGTTGTCCGGTGTTTCAGGAACCGGCAGAAGCTCTTCGGTCGAACTCTCCTTTACGGAAGTGAACGAATCGGTGAAAGCGTATAAGGTCGGCACCCATCAGCATACTCCGGAAATTGAAACTGTTCTTCATGATGTTGGCGGACACAAAGCTACAGTCACGTTTGTCCCCCATCTGATCCCGATCACCAGAGGGATCTATTCTTCGATCTACGCCGTTCCCAAAAGAAATATTTCCTCGGAACAGATCGAAGCGGCATTCACGAAGCACTATGCGGATGCACCGTTCGTCCGTATGATCGCCGGAGCAGTCCCCGAGATCAAGCATGTGCAGCATTCGAACTTCATCGATATCGGGTGGAAGGTCTACGAACGGAACAATCAGATCATTCTTCACTCCGTGATCGACAATCTGGTGAAAGGTGCCGCAGGCCAGGCAGTTCAGAATATGAATGTGATGTTCGGATTTGATGAGACAATATCATTAGTATAATCATCCCTCCCCCAAAGGGGACCCCATCGGGGAATGCGCTCTGTATATAACGCGGAGCGTGCTCAGGATGACATTCTATTATCAATAAGATGAAAACACAAAAATTGAAATCGATCCACCACGGCGTCTGTGCTCCGCAGGGATTCATCGCTGCCGGCGTCCGCGCCGGAATCAAAAAATCTAAAAAGGATGTTACCGTCATCTACTCCGAAGTCCCTGCGTATGCCGCCGGAGTATTCACGCAGAGCGCAACGGTGGCAGCGTGCGTTACGCTGGATCAGAAACAGTTGAAGAGGTCCAAAACAGCGCAGGCGATCGTCGTGAACAGCGGGAACGCCAATGCCTGCACCGGTGAACGCGGTATGATGAACGCCCGGCAGTCCGTAGCAACTGCAGCCGCTGCGCTCGGCATCAAGGAATCACAGGTGCTGATCGCTTCGACAGGAGTGATCGGACAATTTCTGCCGATGGATAAGCTGACGAACGGAATCTATGATGCGGTCAATGCATTGAGCCGCGAAGGAAATGATTCCGCCTCCGAAGGGATCTGTACGACCGATACTTATCCGAAGGAGTATGCTGTGGAGCTCGAGATCGGCGGCAGACATGTCCGGATCGGCGGCATTGCCAAAGGTTCCGGCATGATCGCTCCAAATATGGCCACTATGCTCGCCTTCATTACCACCGATGCGAACATCGCGTACGGCGCATTAAAAAAAGCATTCTCCGATGCGAATAGTGTCTCGTTCAACCGCATCACGGTGGACGGCGATACGAGCACTAACGATTTGGCATTGATCCTTGCCAACGGCAAAGCTGAGAATCGACAGATCAAGGAAGGGACATCGGATTACAGGAAATTCTATCACGCACTGGAGGATGTTCTCATTCATCTCTCCAAATTGATCGTGAAAGACGGCGAAGGAGCGACGAAATTCGTCGAAATGACCGTGACCGGTGCAAAATCAAAGCATGATGCGGAAGCGGCATGCCGAACAATCTGCAATTCTCCGCTCGTGAAGACCGCCATTCACGGGGAAGATGCGAACTGGGGACGAATCCTTGCGGCGGCGGGACGTTCCGGCATCAAATTCAATCCGGACAAGACAGAGATCTTCTTTGACGACCTGATGATCCTCGGAAAGAACTACAACATCAGCTTCTCTGAAGAGAAGGCCAAGAAGATCCTTCAGCAGAAAGAAGTCACTATCACCGTCGATCTGAACAGCGGAAAACACTCCTCAACTTTTTGGACGTGCGATCTGTCGGCGGAGTATGTGAGAATAAACGGGTCGTATCGGTCGTAAGCGTCAATTGATTTCAATATTACAATATTGAAATATTGCATAATTTCAGACTAAAAAGGATGGAATTATGACAATTCAAAGGTTTGAAGATATGAACGTCTGGCAGGATGCTAGAAATCTTTCAAAGAATATTTATTCACTGACAAAAAAAAGTAACTTTAGAAAAGATTTCGGCTTACGCGATCAGATTCAAAGAGCAACGGTCTCGGTGATGTCAAACATTGCTGAAGGATTTGAAAGAGATGGTAATAAAGAATTCATTCGATTCCTTTCTTACTCTAAAGGATCTGTTGGAGAAGTGAGAAGTCTGTTATATGTTGCATTTGATCAAGAGTATATTACATCCAACGACTTTGAAAAGTTAAAATCTGATGCAGTCCACATTTCCTCACAAGTTGCGAATTTTATTAAATATCTGCGAAAACGAGTGCGCTCAAAAATGTAATTTTATAAAGAATCTTGTAATCTTTCAATATTTTAATATTGCTATTAGTTCTTATGGGACAAACTAAAGAAGAAATTCTCATCGAAGCCCTCCCCTACATCCAAAAGTATGAGGGGAAAACGTTCGTGGTGAAATACGGCGGCGCAGCACAGACCGAGACCGAATTGAAACAGCGGTTCGCCAAGGATGTGACGATCCTGAAGAAGATCGGCATCAATATCGTGATCGTCCACGGCGGCGGGAAAGAGATCACCGATACCGCCTATAAACTCGGCATTGAGACTCAATTCGTGAATGGACACAGGTTCACGGACAAGAAGATGGTCGATGTCGTGCAGATGGTCCTCGCGGGAAAGATCAATAAAGAGATCGTGAATCTGATCAATCAGAATGACGGTGAATCGGTCGGCATCAGCGGTGTGGACAATACCTTGCTGACGGCGGAGCGATATCTGGAGGACGGGCAGGATATCGGTCTTGTTGGAAAGATCGTGGATGTCAACGTCGGATTCTTAAAGATGTTCCTGGACCATAAACTGATGCCGGTCATTGCCCCGTTCGGCGTCGGAACGGACGGAACGATCTATAATGTGAATGCAGATCTCGCCGCA
>CALRIY020000187.1:0-3629 GCA_943364975.1 Synechococcus sp. UW140 | reverse complement strand
GTTATCAGTATGAATTTCAGAATATTTTGGACAGCGCGCTGACGTTCACTCAGTTGAACATCCAGCATTCTCTTGCATGGACCCAAACGCTCAATCCCAAGTCCTTTTATGAGATCAAGCTGAGCAGTTACTCCGCCCATGTGCGCGGCGATGCGAATGGAAAAGATTATAAGAATTACCGCGAACCGAAGGATATCGTCACGTTCCCGCTGGAGTATTACCGGAAAGATACGCTCGGCGGCGTCGGTGTCGTGCCCGGCGACGGATTCTACGATGTGGGAAGCCCGTTCAGCTGGCGCGATCACTTCCTTGAAACCTATACGATCAAAGCAGATTTCACCAATCACTTCACCGAGAAGAATAAGTTCAAAGCCGGTATCGAGATGAATTTCCAGAATCTCCAGATGATCGATATTTCGCAGCCGTGGATCAAACCGCTCGGTATCAATAATGACATCTATGAGGTCAGTCCTGCCTATGGTGCGATGTATGCGCAGGAAAATATCTCCATCAGCGGTATGGTATTGAACTTCGGACTTCGCTTTGATTACTGGTTTCCCGGAAAATTCGTCGATGATGCGGTCGGTAATCCCAACGTCCGTCTCCCTTCAGAGGATATCCGTTCCAAATATTTGGAACAGACTTCGTCCCTCTTCGGCAGACGCTGGAAAGGTCGAATCAGTCCGCGCCTCGGTATCTCGCATCCGGTGTCGGATAATCAGACACTGTTCTTCTCGTACGGACATTTCTCGAAATTGCCGCGTCCGACATACGTCTATTCAAAACTGACCGAGAGCAGTGCAAAATCCAGTTCGCAGACCATCGGCAATCCAAACCTGAATCCCGAAACGACCGTGGCATATGAACTCGGACTGCGGAATCAGATCACGGAAAATGACGTCTTTACGATCACGGCGTACTATAAGGATATCTTCGATTATATCACCGCACGGTCGGCACGAGCCACGAGCGTCCGTTTCTCCAGCGGTTCCTACACGACGTATGTGAATTCCGATTATGCGCGGACACGCGGCGCGGAGATGGAATACACGCACCGCTTCAGTGCGAATTTCACTTCGACGCTTTCCGGATCATATTCCATCGCAACAGGAAAGAGCTCTTCCGCGACGGAAGCCCTGTTCAACATTTCGACCAATGCCGCTGAATCGGCGATCAAAGAGAATTTTGTTTCGTGGGACAGGCCGTTCCAGCTTTCACTGACGACCAATCTGAATGTGAAAAAGGATGAACCGCTGTATGATTTCGGCGCGGGCATTCTGGATAATTATAATGTCTTTGTCCGTGCTTTCTATCAATCCGGGAAGCGGTACACGGAGCAGCGGTTTGTACAGTACAGTGCTGTGGACGGCAGACCGGAATATCGTTCGTATTCTGAGAATCCACTCCAGCTTGTCGGCGATAATTGGTTCTATATCGACTTTAACGTCGAGAAATACTTCGATCTCGGTTTTGCCCGGTTGACGGTGAATCTGGAAGTGAAGAATATTCTGGACAACCGGAACACACAATCCATCAATCCGATCACCGGAAAAGCGTATGAGTACGGTGATGCGACGCCGTTATCCTACAATGATCCGCTCTATCCGGATCTGCAGGGAACGATCTCTCCGTATCCCTTCAATCCGTCACGGTATCTCGCACCGCGCTCGGCACGCATGGGGGTCGCATTGCGGTTCTGATAATGAAGAAACTGTTCACCATATCATCCGGTCCGGCTGTGAAGAGCGCGTTGATGCTGATGCTTCTCTGTGTATTTACTATGGAACTGTCAGCACAGCTTGTACCGAATCTCGGCGGCCAGCGTTCCGGTATCTCATCCTATCAGTTCCTGAAGATTGGCGGAGATGCACGGGGAGCGGCGATGAGTGAAGCGGTGATCGCTGTGACGAATGATGCTTCGGCTATCTTTTGGAATCCTGCCGGACTGGCGAATTCAACATCCGATCAGGTGATCTTCTCGCACGCGGAATGGCTGGTGGATGTGAAACATGAGTTCGGTGCGGCGAGTTACCATCTGGATCAGAGCAATATCATCGGGTTGTCGTTCATTTCGCTGCACACCGATCCCATGAAGATCACGACCGAATATCAGCCGACAGGGAACGGGAACTATTTTAATTTCAGCGATATCGCCGTCGGCGGTACATTCGCGCGGAAGATGACCGACCAGTTCAGTTTCGGCGTCACCGTGAAATACGTCCGTGAGACCATCGCGGAACTTCACACGGATGCATTCATGGTGGATATCGGTACATTCTATTACATGGGTCTGGGCAGTTCTCGTTTCTCCGTTGTCGTAACGAATTTCGGGAACAATGTGAAACCGTCCGGCTCCGTGTTGAATGGTAAAGGGACGGAAGTGACGGCATTCCAGGATTTCTCTCCTCCCACGATGTTCCGGCTCGGCTATGCGTTCGAGCCGTATCAGGATGAGGATAACCGATTGACCGCTGCCGTTCAGCTGAACCATCCGAATGATAATGCCGAGAATATCCGGCTCGGATTTGAATACGAGTACGGTGCGATCTTCTCGCTCCGCTGCGGTGTGAAACGGACGATCGGTGAACCGTTGCTGGCTCAATCCACTTCATCTGCAGAGGACATCTCCTTTGGGGCCGGATTCAAACTGCCGCTCGGATTCTCCAATGCGAACGTGGATTATGCCTTTACGAATTTCAACGTCCTCGGCTCCGTCCACCGGATCACTGTGGGATTGACCTATTGAAAATGAAATGACGAAACGATCTTTCCATAGTATGTTGTCCTTGATGATGCGGTGCTGCGCAGCTGCGCTCTTCATTCTGGCGGTCTTCTCCGGCACCGGTTGCCAAAAGAAGATCAGCAAGACACCGTTCGAACCGGGACAACCTGACGGAAAAGTCGGGGATACGTCCTATGTGGAGAAGACGTCGTGGACCGGGATCTTCAACAAGCCCCGGGCGATCATTTACGGCGATGATCAGCTTCTGTATGTTGCCGATACCTACAATAACCGTATCGTCATGCTCAACCAGGCCGGTATCGTCATGAGTGTCAGCAAACCGATCCTTCATCCGATCGCACTGGCGCAGGATATCCGGTTCCTGGATCTGCTGGTCGGTGCGGAAACCGTCGAACCGGTCACGAAAGATACGATCGGCATCATCCTTCGGATCAAGCTTGTCGCTGCCAATCATCATCTGGAGAATGCGGTGATGGATACAGTGTGGAAGGAACCGGCACGACCGAAGCGCCGCTTTGTCGGTATTGCATCCGCGCCGAATGATGAGTTCCTTGTGGCCCGCGACGGACCGGACAATACCTCGCCGGTGGATCCCGACAGCCGTGTGCTCCGGTTCAAATATCAAAAGATCGATTCAGTGACATATCGGGACCGCTTCATTACGCCGTTGAGCGAATTGCAAACCGGTCAGGGATCGTCCGTCACGTATATCAATCACCCGACCGGGATCGCTACGTTCCCGAACAGCGCAGATTTCATTTTGACCCAGCAGGCAGACGGAGTGCAGTATTCTGTCATCTGGATGACGTTCACACGGTCCGACAATTTTGAAGGCTGGCTCCCGAAATTCGATCCATCCGCATCCGGTTCGATCGATTTCATCAAG
>CALRIY020000186.1:0-3835 GCA_943364975.1 Synechococcus sp. UW140 | reverse complement strand
GGAACCGAACCACCGTTCCTGTAAAGCGTATTTCACCGAAAAGAGGGTCGCCGGGGTGATGGAATAACTCGCCGGGGCAAAACGGACATTGTTATTGAAGACGATCACACATGCCAGAAAAATGCCGAACAGTGATATTCTGTATTTGACTGGAATGTCATCACATCCCCGAAGCGAGAGGCGGAGAAGCTGATACTGGATGGAACTGAGCAGAAGGAATACGGCTGCATGCATCCATGTCACACTGGAAAGCATGAGGGACAACGAATCAGAATTGTGGTCGATGAAATAATTAATGGAATACGGATTCGGCAGCACGCCGAAATAAAAATAGTGGCCATACACCGTCAGCTGGATCAGGCTCAATACATAGGCCGCCGCAGCGATAAAGACGGTTCGATGCGTATCCGAAAACGAGATCAGCCAGATCACCGTAAAACAGATCGTCCATTCAAACAGATACGAATAGAGATAATGCTGAAGCAGGGACAATTCCAATACCCGCAGATACGGGAATCGGATCACCGCATCGAGGATCACGACGAATGTCGGTAAAGCAGTGAGTAAGAGAAAGGAACGGCGTATGGACATTAATGAAAGTTTTAATCAACACAAAAATCGTTTGTTACGCCTCGAAAACATTAAGTGACCGAATGCTGTATTGTCTGAATTTCGTGTCTACGGGGCAAAGCATATATCATTTCAGGTTTTCTTTTATTTTTGCCAGAAATTTCAGCGCATCCATCGGTGTCATCACATTGATATCGATCTTTTTGATCGCATCCCGGAGTTCGTCATCCTTCATCTCGAACATCGTGATCTGAGGAGTATTCTCCGATTTCGTTACCCTCCGCTTTATTTTTCGAATATCTGCCGGATCGGACGGCTGCTCGCTGTGCGGCGTCAGTTGGGAAGCTTCGAGATTCTCCAGGATCTTCTTCGCCCTGTCCGTCAGCGAAGTCGGCAAACCGGCCATCATCGCCACCTGGATCCCGTAGGAATGGTCCGCCGTCCCGGGAGTGACCGTGTGCAGGAAGACCACTTTATCACCGTACTCCCTTACATCCACTTTGTAATTCTTGATGCGGGGATAGAGCGATGCAAGCTCGTTCAGTTCATGATAATGCGTCGCGAACATCGTCCTCGCACCGATCTGTTCATGCAGATATTCCGTCAGCGCCCAGGCGATGGAGATGCCGTCGAATGTACTCGTGCCGCGGCCGACCTCATCGAGTAAAATGAGACTTCGTTTCGTTGCACGGTTGACGATATTCGCCGCTTCATGCATCTCTACAAGGAACGTACTCTCCCCGCTGGTGATATTGTCGCTCGCGCCGACGCGGGTGAAGATGTTGTCCACCAGACCGACCACTGCTTTTTTTGCAGGGACGTAACTGCCGATCTGTGCGAGCAGAACGATGAGTCCCGCCTGACGGAGATAGGAGGACTTACCGCTCATGTTCGGACCGGTGATGATCAGGATCTGCTGCGCTTTTGTATCTAATTGCACGGAATTCGGGATATATTGCTCACCCACCGGCAGCAATTGCTCGATCACCGGATGACGGCCTTCCTCTATAATAAGGGAATCTTTTTCATTCACTTCAGGAAGCGTGTAGCGGTTCTCCTGAGCGACCTGCGCCAGCGAAACAAGACAGTCCAGCGTCGCGATCTGTTGTCCGTTGTTTTGAATGACCGCCGCGAACTGCGATGCGTAGAGGCGCAGCTCGTTGAAGAGACGCGTCTCGATCGCAAGAATCTTCTCGTCCGCATTCAGCACTTTGTCCTCGTACTCCTTCAGTTCCGGAGTGATGAACCGCTCGGCGTTCGTCATCGTCTGTTTACGGATGTAATCCTTCGGGATCTTATCCTTATGCGTATGCGTGATCTCGATGAAATATCCGAATACGTTATTGAAGCCGATCTTCAGTGAGGATATCCCCGTCCGTTCCCGTTCTTTGATCTGAAGATTCGCGATCCAATCCTTTGCGGAGAATGAGAGTGAGCGCAGTTCATCCAATTCCGCATTGAATCCTTCCCGTATCACCCCTCCGTCCTCAAACTTCATCGGCGGATCGTCCGCGATCGCGCGGGTGATCGCGTCGGTCAGTTCTTCGAGCGGCTGAAGTTTTGTATTGATTTCATTCAGAGTAGAGTCGCCCTTCGACTCATCACGACTTCGTCGTGATTCGCTCAGGGTGACTGCATCTTTTGATAAGGAGTCATCCTGAGCGAGCGAGTCGTTCTTTGACGAGCGAGTCGAAGGACCGCCTAATATCACCTTTAATTTCGGAATGCTCTGAAGTATCCTCTTCAGCGCCAGCATCTCGCGAGGATTCGCCCGGCTTGTCGCAATGCGCGCGATCAGACGTTCCATATCCCCGATCTCGGATAGTTCCGCGATCAGATCGCTTCTGAGTGAGTTCTGTTCAACGAGGAATTTCACGCCGCTTGAACGCCATTGGATCTGCTCCAATTTCTTCAGCGGATTGTTCACCCAACGCTTTAAAAGACGTCCCCCCATCGGCGTATTCGTCTTATCAAGGACGGAGAAGAGTGTTCCGTCCATCGAACCGCCGAGCGATGAAGTAATCTCCAGATTCCGTTTGGTTGCGGGATCGAGCACGATCGTCTGCTCCACGGAGTACGGAACGATCTTCTGGATATGGGAAAGATTCGCCTTCTGCGTTTCGTTCAGGTAATGCATCGCACCGCCCGCGGCGATGATGCCGATGCTCATGGATTCGATGCCGAATCCTTTCAAACTTTGCGTCTTAAAATGCTGCAGCAGCTTCTCATTCCCGTAATCGAACTGGAAGAGCCAGTCATCCAGCGATGTGTAGATACCGCGGTACTGACCGCGGAGAAGTTCCTGGAGCGCTTCTTTGTCCCGCTTCTGCACGATCAATTCTGCCGGAGCAATGGAGGAAAGAATTTCGGGAAGCTGACGGAAAGGAAATTCAGAGGCATAGAATTCCCCCGTGGAGATATCGACAAATGAGAATCCGATCGGATCATTCGCCGCAGCAATGGCGCTCGGCAGCGCAACGCAGGCAAGATAATTATTCTGCTTCTGTTCGAGGATCTTATCGGAGAATGAAACACCCGGTGTTACCACTTCCACCACATCCCGTTTCACAATTCCCTTCGCGAACTTCGGATCTTCCAATTGTTCACAGACCGCCACGCGGAGTCCCGCTTTCAACAATTTCGGAAGATATGTTTCAAGTGCATGGTACGGGAAACCCGCCAGCGGCGTCTCTCCCACATCCCCCGCTTTTCCCCGTCTGGTAAGTGTGATACCGAGAACTTTGGACGTCGTCTTTGCATCCTCATCGAACGTCTCATAGAAATCCCCCATCCTGAAGAGCAGGATCGTGTCCGGATATTTCGCCTTCACGGAGGCGTATTGTTTCATTAAGGGGGAAGACATCAGAATAGAAAGATTATAAAATTATAAAATTACATGATTGCAAGATTGCAAAATTGAAAGATTTAAACCTCAAACAAATTAAACGACATTGCTTCGTGAATCAAACTGTGAATGTTCAAATGATCATTCCATACGCTATTCTTCAAGACAATTTCGTCCGAAGGTCTATAAGAGCAAGAATTTGACCATGAAAACAGCGGATTCAAGGTAAAAAAATAAAATAGGGGAAACAAGCATCTTGCTTTCATCCGCGTGCTTCGGTACTTTTGAATCAGTGAATCTTATTTCACTGCAACCCGGACGGCACCTATGAAGATCCTCTCCCGCTTATTGCTGTTGATCGTTTTTCTCCACTCCGCACAACTCTGCGCCGAAGATAAATCATCAAAACGGATTCACAAA
>CALRIY020000185.1:0-4057 GCA_943364975.1 Synechococcus sp. UW140 | reverse complement strand
TGATCTTCTTGGTCAAACTGAGGTCCCATCGGTGATACGGAAGCAGTCGTTTGCTGTACAGCGCTCCCGGTTCGATGCGTCCCTGGGAATTCCCGGTCGATTGATCGAACCACATTCCCGATGCAGGAGTGTAGGATTGACCGGTAGCGAATGTGAAGACGCTGCCGAGTTTCCACAAATCATCGATCTGATAATTCGCAGAGACCGTGAGGTCATGGCGCCGGTCGAATTTCGGCATGAATTCATTCCCGTCATTCAGCTCATCGAATGTACGGTGGGTCCAGGCCAATGTATAACCGATCATTCCGGTCAGCCGTCCCGCCTGCTGCTGCAGAAAGAATTCAAAACCGTAGGAACGCCCTGATCCGACATAGAACAGTTTGCTGACATCAAGCGTCTGAGTGATCTCGCGGCGGAACAGGAGCACTTCGCGGTAGATCTTGTAATAGGATTCAACGGAGATCATCATATCCTCGAAATATTTCGTCTCATATCCCAGAACGAGATCGATCGATTTGCTCGGATTCATCTTCTCGTTGATCGGCACCCAAATATCGAACGGTGAGAATCCGTTGTCGCTTCCGGCGGGGACAGCGTTCAGGAATTGATAATAGATTCCGCTGGCAAGTTTCAGGGACGAATATTCATCGACATTGAACTTCAGATTGAATCGCGGTCCGAGACTGATATGTTTGGTCAGATCCTGATATTCAACACGCAGACCGAACTGCGTGCGCCATCGTTCATTGATCGTCCATTCATCCTGCCCATAGAACGAGATCTGCGCCGGACGTTCCTTAAAGATATACGGCTCACCGTCACCGCGCTGGATGTATCCGATATCGTATTGGGACCACCAGACTCCGAGTTTCACCAGATGGTCATTACTGAGGAAGAAATCGATGTCACCTTTCAGAGAATAGTCGTAGACGCTGTTCTCCTGGGAGATATCCGTGCCGCCGAGTTCTGCCCCGATCCTGGCCTCGTAATGACTGTACGACGCGGTAAAGTTGGAGAAGACCGTCTGACTGAAGACATGTGTCCATTTCAGCGCTCCGGTGCGATTTCCCCAGAGCATATTCAGAGAGAGTTCATTGTCACCGATAGCATAGGTCAGATCATCATCTCCGAAATATCCGACAAAGGAGATCTTATCATTCTCGCCGAAATCCTGATTCAATTTCGCATTGGCATCATAAAAGAAATAGAGGGGAAGAGCATCTTTCCCTTTATCGAGACCTGCCAGTTTCACCACTTGATCAAGGTAGGTTCTCCGTCCTGAAAGGAACCACGAACCGTTTCCGATAGGACCTTCTCCTGTTACCCTGGTGCTCAACAAGCTGACGGAAGCCTTACCATGTGTCGCAACACGGTCACCGTCTATGTTCGTTACATTCAGGACCGAGGAAAGTCTTCCGCCGTATTCAGCAGGGAAGCCACCTTTCATCAGATCGATATCTTTGATCGCGTCATTATTGAATGTGGAGAACAAGCCGAACAGATGGGAAGGGTTATAGACGACCGTCCCGTCGAGCAGGATCAGATTCTGATCGGAGCTTCCCCCGCGCACATTCAATCCGCTGGAGATCTCAGATGTCGCTTTTACACCGGGCATCATCTGCAGAGCACGGAACACATCCGCCTCTCCGAAGGTCGGCAGCTGGGCGATATCTTTTGCCTGCATGATGATCCTTCCGGTCTGTGTGGATCTCTTCTCCGCTTCTTTATCAGCTTCGATCACCACTTCAGACACCTGAACAGCTTTATCGGAAAGCAGGATATCCTGAACGATCTTTTTTGATTCACGGGTATCGATCTTGAAGGTCTCGGTCTGATATCCGAGCAATGAAACGGTCACTTCAAAGATACCGTCCGGTATATTCGGAATGGCATAATATCCCTCAATATTCGTCGGTGTTCCGATCTTTAATTCCTTGATGGAGACCGTTGCAAAGGGGAGTGATTCTTTATTTGCTCTGTCGCGGATAAAACCGCTGACGGTCGCTGTTTGCTGTGTATACAGGAGGGACGTAAAGAAAATAAGGGTAAGGAAAATTTTTGTCATGGATAAATGGGATAATTCTAAAAAAATGGAGAAAAACATAAACGTTTACGATTGAATACCCGATCTTGTTGCGACCTTAATTTGTAACACCAAAAGATTCTTAAAAGTGCAATTGTAAATCGCAAATTTTTTTGTATATTTGCATTGCTATTTCGTCTGGAGAGGTGCAAGAGTGGTTGAATTGGCTACCCTGGAAAGGTAGTGTACCCGTAAGGGTACCGTGGGTTCGAATCCCACCCTCTCCGCAGATCGTAAAATGCAAACAAGCGCAGACGGACATTCTTCGGTTCTCTGCTATTCAAGGAGAGGTGTCTGAGTGGTTGAAAGAGCCAGTCTCGAAAACTGGAATAGTCGAAAGGCTATCGAGGGTTCGAATCCCTCCCTCTCCGCATGATCTACCATCCCGCACACCGTCAATATCACTATTTGACTCTCCGTATCCAATTCTTTACTTTTTTATAATTTTCATCCCGTCAAGGAACAATCATACCATGTGCTGCGTTCACATTCGCGGTACCATCATACTTTATTAAGGAGAATTACCATGGCAGTTACTGTTGGACAAAAAGCGCCCGGATTCACATTGGCGGATGCATTCCGTAAACCTGTTTCGCTGTCAGACTTTGCAGGGAAGAAAGTTGTGATCTTCTTTTATCCCGGTGCATTCACGGCAGTGTGTGAAAAAGAGATGTGCACCATTCGTGATGCAATGGCCGATTTTGATTCCGGCGGAGTCCAGGTCCTCGGCATCAGCGTCGATGCCCCTGCTGCAAACAAAGCATTTGCCGACAAGAACGGATTGAAATTCCCGTTGTTGAGTGATTATACCCGCTATGTCTCCGCTCAGTATTGCGGATTAGTGAATAATTTTGCCGGTCTTGTCGGATTGACTGCCGCGAACCGTGCAGCATTCATCGTTGACGCCTCTGGAACGGTGATCTATTCCTGGATCTCCGAGAATCCCGGTGTGGAGCCTCCGTACGATGAAGTCAAGAATGCGTTGAAGTAAGGAATGGCAAAGATCGCACCGGGTTTACCCGCTCCGGATTTTACTCTCGTTTCACAGGACGGCTCATCCCGGTCGCTTCTGCAATTCCGCGGGAAAAAAGTCATTCTCTATTTTTATCCGCAGGATGATACGGAAACATGCACGCTGCAGGCGTGTATGTTCCGTGACCATTCCCGTGAGCTTTCAGCCGTGAATGCACAGGTGATCGGGATCAGTCCTGATTCCGTCGTTTCACACGAGCGCTTCGTCTCTAAGTTCGATCTTAACTTCACGCTTCTGAGTGATGAACATAAAGACGTGCTGAAACTCTATGGTGTGTGGAAACGCAAGACGATGTTCGGCCGAACATATATGGGAGTGATCCGGACAACGGTGCTGATCGATGAACAAGGGATCATCACACACTGCTTTTCGAATGTTCGCCTGAAAGGACATATGCAGAAGATACTCGAGGCTATCGGATGAATAGAGTTGTTTTTGTCTACCGCCGCGCACACTTCAGTGCATCACATCGTTTATTCATCCCTACGCTGACGAATGAACAGAATGCCGAACTCTTCGGAGGTTGTTCCAATCCCAACGGACATGGACACAATTATCATATCGAGGTCTGTATTGCCGGTATGCCCGATCCGAAGACCGGTTTTGTCATCGATCTGAAAAAAGTAAAACGGGTGCTTGAGGAACATTTTCTGAACAAAGTGGACCACAAGAATCTGAACATGGATGTCGATTTTCTCGCCGGTATCAATCCGACCACGGAGAATATCGCGATCGCTGCCTGGAATCAGATCGAACCGCACATCACTGAAGGACGGTTGACGTCCGTTCGAATCTTTGAGACTGAAAATAATTTTGTGGAATATAAGGGAGCATGACTGTGGCGAAGCAAAAAGGGAAAGATCAGATCACACCGAAACTCGAGAAACTGGTCTTCGATCAGCTGAAACTGATCGGAGAGGATCCGAAGCGCGAAGGATTGG
>CALRIY020000184.1:0-4308 GCA_943364975.1 Synechococcus sp. UW140 | reverse complement strand
GATGCTGATCGGTTATGTATTGCTGAAATCGATCGATACACTGATCTGGATCAACAGCACTTCTCCCGGGAACGGCTTTCCGGCATTCGAGTATTATGAGACACAATCGTTCGGAACGTGGATCCTTTTTTCGGAGATCGTCCTTCTCGGTCTGCTTCCGGCACTCGTCCTGTTGAGCAACCGTCTCCGGCAGAACCGTCTCTATCTTTTCGGGTCGGCATTTATGGTCTGCTGCGGCATCATGCTGAACAGATTTGTGATGACGATCCAAACACTTGCACTCCCCACTCTTCCGTTCGATGAATTCCTGACCTATGCTCCCAGCTGGGAAGAGGTCGCAGCATTCATGTTCGTCGTGGCGTACGGAGTGATTCTCTATTCACTGACGTACCGGTATACGGTGATCTTTCCGCAGGAACGTGAACTATCGTTGCTGCATGCCGGGAACACCGGAACAGCGGAGGAAGAGTCAACACAGAATGAATCATGGAAGAAGAATATTGCAGTGAGTCCGGTCAGCCGGACAAATTCTTAAATCGTGAATTTTTGAATGCACTATCACGGAGAACATTATGCTACCCTGGGTCTATGAATTCCACTGGACGGCGTTTCACATCACATTTTTGCTCGTCTTCTTCACCGTTGCGGTGCTCGTCGCTTCCGCACTGATGCTGGTCAGCCGCCGCTCCCGTCTCGCAGTATTGACGGGACAGAGCGATGCCATCCGTTGGCATTCCGATTTCCATGATATGCCTTCCGTCATGAAGACATGCCGCCATGAATTAACCGGTGAAATCCAGCAGAGAACATGCAACAATGAATTTCAATGCGACACCTGCACGGTCCATCATGCATTCCTCCGTCTTCAGGGACCGGCGAAAGAACAGTCATCCGGTGAAGAGAATGTTTTTGGATTCTCGATGCCTCAGGACAGATTCTACCATCGCGGACACGCCTGGGTAATGAACGACCGCGAGGGAAACTGTCTGACAGGATTGGATGATTTCGGTAAGCGGTTGGCAGGCACGATCGAATCGATCGAACTGCCGCCGGTCGGGACGAAACTCCGTGCAAACGGAACGGGATGGAACGTCCGCACAATGGGAACGGTACTTCGCATCCTTGCACCTGTCTCCGGCGAAGTGGTTGCGCACGGTTCGCCGGAAGATCCATGGCTCATCAAGATCAAACCGGATGAACCGAGAACGGCTGTACTTCATCTGCTTCGGGGGAACGAGGTCAGACCGTGGATCATGAAGGAGGTGGAACGGCTGCAGATCGCTTTGGCAGGCAATGGCGCGAATGTTACTCTGGCGGACGGCGGCGAGATCATCCGGAATTTCCATCAGCATTTTCCGAAAGCGGATTGGGACGGTATCCTCGGACAAATGTTCCTGGAAGCATGACTCTTCGAACGACCGTCACCTTAAAGGCGGCGGTCGTTCTCCTGTTCCCGAAGCACTTCAAGATACAACTCCTCCACTTTCTTCCTCGCCCACGGAGTCTTCCGCAGAAATATCAGACTCGATTTGATGCTCGGATTCTCATTGAAGCAGCGGATCTTGATGCACAGTCCTAATTCTTCCCACCCAAAATGTGCTACGAGATGATTCAGGATCATCTCTAACGTCATTCCATGCAGTGGATTATTCGGTTGGGTCATAAACTATCGCGAAAGTTTCCGGTCAACGGATCTGTGTGTGTGTCGTTCACCGTCGTCATCATACTTTTGCATCCGGCTTTCGAATGCGAATGGTCGTTGTGGAAAGGTGCACTTCCCTCAGGAAATAGGTCAATCCGATCACAAGAATCAGAGTCCCCATCGAGAAGAGGATGCCAACGGCCCATTGCAGCGGTGCGGAGAACATCACTTCAAGGAATAATGTCGTGATCACCAGGCAGATCAGCAGCGCGGCGATCGTGAACGCCGTGATCGCAACACTCGTGAAGTGCCTGCGGCTTTCCAGGGTGTGAAGTTCTTCTTCCACAGCCGGGCTTCCGGGTGGGAACGAGGGATGATTCCCTTCCGTCAGGAATCTTCCGCGGTCGATGATACGGCTTAACCGTCCCGCCATCACTCCCAGCATACCTGCGATCGCGGTCAGAAGAAATACCGGTGCAAGTGCGAGCTGAATGGCTGTTGCAATATCGTTGATATGGTCAGGGATCATTCTTTATTCTCCTGGTCTGCAAGACACAATAACTTATTTTCTAACTTTATTTTAGGACACCCTGAAAGGGTGTCCTACATTTGTGTCTATTCGTGTTATTTGTGGACAGATCTTTGCGTACCTTCGCGTATTTTGCGGAAAACTATTTAACCGGCTTCAACAACAGATCATGAAAATCAAAACTGAAATCGGTCGCCGGAGAGACCGCTTTCATCTTTGCATGTTCGATCGATCCGTCCGGATTCAGAGAGAATGTCACGAACGCATCGGCACGCATCTCAGGATCGCTCCACCGGGCAATGAATGTATTGTATTGATAGTGTTCCAGGAATCCTCCCAACGAAGGCGTCGGTACCATTTGCATGAACAGTTTCCCATTCTTCATTTCAACGGTAATGTCGCCGTACCATGCATCGCTGTATTTGCCTGCATATTTTTCCAGCGGCAAGGATGGTTTGGAAAGCGAATCGCGCACAGCAGCGGTCTTTGCTTCTGAAGCACGGTTCGTTGAATCGGACCGGTCCTTCACTGCTTTATATGCTGCGGTCCAATCATACTGTGCATTCAAATAATGATCCAATACACGCCATCCGATGGAATAGAATGCTCCTCCCTCTTCCTGATTGGTAAAGACAGCCACGCCGACTCGCAGTTCCGGGATCATCGCAACAAGCGAAACAAACCCTGCAAGTCCGCCGGTATGCCAGACCATTTTCTTTCCGCGGAAATCCCGCAGATTGAATCCCCCTCCGTATCCTGAAAAGTTCGACTGATACGGCGCAAGTTCTTTCGGAACTCTTGAGACCGGCAACGGTGTAACGACGGACCACAACGTTCTTGTCACTGCCGTAGACCACAGTGATGTTCCATCCTGCATCTTTCCTGAATCGATCTGACAGATCATCCATTTCGCAATATCATCCGCATTCGTATTGACGGTTGCTGCGGGATTCGTCTTTGCACTATCCGACGCAGCGACAGGACGCACCACACCGTTGATCTCCGCATGCGGCGTGGCAGCATTTCCCCGCCGCACGGCATCGGCAAATGTCAGTGCGCTGTTATTCATCCCCAGTTTATTGAAGATTCGAGTCTGCACAAATTTGTCCCACGTCATTCCGCTCACACCTTCGATCAGTTCACCGGCTACAAGATAAAGAATGTTGTCATACGCATACGTACTTCGGAAACTCGTTGCAAGGGGGATATTCCGGAACCTTCTGACGACAT
Organism: Synechococcus sp. UW140; assembly: GCA_943364975.1. Taxonomy (GTDB): domain Bacteria; phylum Bacteroidota; class Ignavibacteria; order UBA10030; family UBA8401; genus UBA8401. The sequence continues at coordinate 907 of CALRIY020000184.1, read as the reverse complement.
CTTTCTGTGAATAAGTATTGGTCGGCCAGATAAGAAGATCGCCCGCACCGAGTCCCAGACCGCTTCGATGGACGAGAAGATCGATCACGCGAAGTTCTTTCGTTACGAACGGATCGGAAAGCTGGAACCACGGCAGATGGTCCACCACCCGGTCATTCCATTTGATCTTTCCTTCGTCCACCAGCATGCCGAGCGATGTTCCGACGAACGCTTTGGTGTTGGATGCGATGCTGAAATTCGTCTTGCTGTCCACTTTGTCCGATGATCCGATGGTTTTAACGCCGTATCCTTTCGCCAATACCACTTTGCCATCCTTGACGATCGCAACCGAGACTCCCGGCACGTTGAATGTTTTCAGCACCCTTTCCACATACACATCTAAATCCTTCGGAACCGACTGTGAGAAAGCGATATGCATCCAGCAGACGGTGAACAGCAGAGCGAACAATTTCATAGCGTTCCTTTCAGAAATAATTTAGCAATGGATGAATATAGGAAAATTTATTTCGGAGTATCATCACTATTGTCCTAATTCGAAAATAATTCGGATAAATTTGTCTCTGTAACTCAGCCATTTATAGGACGTATTGTGGCAGAGTATATAAACACAACAAAAACAACATGGTATGACACCTATAACGTATAAACTAGATCATCAAGGTCCAGCTGCTTTAACGTATTATCCGGTAATTTCATCTTTTACGGATAATGTATTACGTTACGCATCAGAATCGATCACACCCATTGCAAAAAAATACCGTCAATTTTTGATCGGATTCCGGCTGGAAGAACCGCGCACGGTGGAAGAATATCTCTTTGAACTGCTCAATCTTGGTGTGTTGTGGCGGGCATACGGGGATACCGCGCATTCTGTCACTGCAGCCCCGTTCCATTTAATGTCTCAGAT
>CALRIY020000183.1:0-4335 GCA_943364975.1 Synechococcus sp. UW140 | reverse complement strand
ATGAATTTACTCTCGTGCCACGCACTTTGAAAGTGCGTGGCACGCTTTTAAAACTAATACACTTCCGGAATAAAACTTTTTCCTTTAATTTCTTTTCCTTCAAATCCAAAATAATCGACGACAGTTTTTCCGAGATCGGCGAATGTCTCACGAATACCAAGATCGACATTCTTCTTTCCGTTCGGCGAGTAGACCACCATCGGAACATATTCTCTGGAGTGATCCGTGCTGTTATCGGTCGGATCGTTACCATGGTCCGCTGTGATCATCAGCAAATCATCGCCGCTCATCGTAGCCATGATCTCCGGAAGACGCGTATCAAAATATTCAAGCGCCGCTTTCATCCCTTTCGGATCCTGCCGGTGTCCATACAGCGCATCGAAGTCCACAAGATTCGTAAAGATGAATCCGTGCGGGGACTTCTTCGCCCAGTTGATCGTCTCTTCAATTCCTTCTGCGTTGGACTTCGTATGGATCTTATCGCTCAAACTCTTTCCTGCGAACAGGTCGTCGATCTTGCCGACGGCAACTGTCGGAATTTTATGTTCGAACAGAATGTCGAGCATTGTCGTACCCGGCGGGAAGAGAGAAAAATCCCGGCGGTTCGTTGTCCGTTTATAATTTCCGTTCGATCCTTCAAACGGACGTGCGATCACTCTTCCGACTGCGTGCGGACCGACGAGCACCTGATTGCGCGCGATCTCGCACAGTTCATACAACCGTTCGATCGGGATCACCGATTCATTCGCGGCGATCTGGAACACGGAATCGGCCGATGTATAGATGATCGGATATCCGGTCCGTTCGTGTTCTGCACCGAGTTCATCAACGATCACTGTTCCGGATGCTGCCTTATTTCCAAGAACACCTTTGCAGCCGGTGAGTGCGCAGAATTTGATGATCACTTCATTCGGGAATCCATTCGGGTAATACGGAAAATCTTTTTCCATAATGATGCCGGAGAATTCCCAGTGTCCCGTGGTGCTGTCCTTCCCTTTTGAAACCTCTCGCATCTTCCCGAAGTTTCCTTGTGCTGCAGGATTGTTCGGAATGCCTTTGATCTCAGCAATATTCCCGAGCCCGAGCGCCGCCATATTCGGCATGCTGAGTCCGCCGGTGACCGCTGCCGTATTGCAGAAGGTATTGGCATTCTCATCATGATAGAGATGTGCATCGGGCGAGGCCCCGATGCCGACGCCGTCCAGTACTACGCAGATCACTTTCCCGTTCTTTTTCATCAGAAGACTCTCACGATATTCCCCCCCGCTTTCTTTGCGAGGTCCAGCACGTGTGATACGTTCTTCACGAGTTCATCACCGGTCATCTTCGAGGATGCACCGCTCACTCCGATCGTCACGGAGATGGAGAAACTTTTTTTCCCTGCGGTCACGACGCTTCCGGCGATCGCCATCCGGAGTTTTTCCGCCCACAGGAATGCATCGTTGGCGATCGTATCCGCCAGAACGACACCGAAGGTGGCTGCATCCACGCGGGCCACAACGTCATACGGACGGACACTTGCGCGGAGATGGCGCGCCACATGGATCAGCGCCGCATCTTTCCCGTCCGCATCGTACCGCTGCTGAATATCGCCGGCGTTGTGAAGCGTCACATACACCAGACTCAGATCCTCATCCCGTTCGGTGGCGCGGTACAGTTCTTCGCTGAGCCGTGCGGTGAAATATTTTTTGGACAATGTGCCGGTCAATTCATCCACCGCGATATGTTCGTTCAGGATCGCGGTCAATTCCGCGATCTCGAATTCCGGTGCGATGGTCGACGCCAGGAACTGGATCGCATCGATATCCTTTTTGGAATATGCATTCGGATCTCGGTCCGACACAACAACTGCACCGAAACATTTCCCGCCGGAAGAGAACGGTGCGATCACCATCATCCCATGCTTCAGGACATCGGAAGAGCGCTCATGTTCGTTGAAGATCATCCGGGTATTGCTCGAAAGGTTCACCGTCTGCGGAACATTCGAGCGGATCGCCTGTCCGACGATGCTCTCATTGAAATCGATCAGCTGTTTCGGTGAGACGAACCGGTCATTTCCGCGGACACGGACGGAAGCGACCGCCCACGCACGCTGTCCTTCATCATACAGCACGACGGTGATCGATTCCCAAGCGATCAGATTCTCGAGCTCACCCGACAATGCATTCACCGCGGCACTCACCGGAGGATGGTCGGCAACCTTCCGTTTCAGCGTGGAATCCGCCTCGATCAGTTTCACATCGGCGAACAGATCGTACTTCTCCGTATAACTGATCAGCATGGAGGAGATCAGTTTCGACACATGCGACAGGATCGCAAATGTCTCTTCGCCGTACGCATCGCTCGCTTTGCTGTCCACCGCCAGCACCCCGATCGGCTGGGATGCGGATTCACCGGCATAAAAGACCGGAACTCCGATGAAGGAACGGATATCCTGTAAACTCTTGTAATAACTGAGGATATCACGTTCGGTCTCGGGGAGGATATTGTTCACCAACTGCGGCTGACCGTTAAGACCGATCGCGCTGACAATGTCCGTACCGATGGATAATTTCCGTTCGGAAGTGAACGCAGGAGAATCGGTGATCTTCCCTTCGATCACCAGCTGACGGGTCTCACTCTTCACCCAGAAGAAGGTAACGGAATGGGCAAAGCACACCTCTTTGACGATCTGTAATGATTTTAAAAGGAGATTATTGAATTCGCTCTGGGGTTCTGCCTGACTCATCGGTGCCGTATACTTTTCTTCAAAAAAATTATCGGCAGAATAACTGCTCTGCCTCTGGACCGGCTCACGGTCCCTCTGCGGCTGTTCCGCTCTCTTCACCGGCATCACCGGACGTTCCACGTATTCCTCGTCCAATTCTTTCTCTTCAAAATACTCTTCCGTCCGACGATACTCCTGCTCATCTTCCGGTTCTGTCCCTTCCTCATCAAACTCATCCGCTCCGGCATTCCCGCTGCCGCCGAATTTACTCCGGTAAGATTCAAATGCCGTGTAGAAAAGAAAAGCGCCGATCCCAACAGAAGCAATGCTGGTGAGCGGCACTTTGCTGAACACGCCTAAAAATACGAGAAGGACTCCCACACCGACAAGAACCACCTCTTCTAATAGTTCTTTCAACATATTAGAATGGAAAGGTCCCTGCTGATTTTCCGGCATTAATGAGTCCTTGAACGTTGAGAAACCGCGAAAAACTTGGTGAATTTAGCGATTATTCGTCCTAAAGTCAATGAAGAATTGATTACTTATTGTTAATTAGCGAGACTTTTCTTGAAGATTTATTCCTAAAAATAGGTATTGCACTGATTTCAATTTTTACCTACACTCAAAAGAGAAATCCCTTCAATGACCAACCGAGCAATCCTATGAAAGCAGTAATTATGTCCGGCGGTTTCGGCACCCGACTCCGTCCTCTCACCTGCAACATCCCTAAACCGATGGTACCCATGATGAACAAGCCGATGATGCAGCATATCGTCGACCTGCTCAAGAAACATGGGATCACCGAGATCGTCTCAACTCTCTTCTATCAACCCGACATCATCACCGGACATTTCGGTGACGGTTCGAAGTACGGCATTAAGATGCAGTACCGGAAAGCCGATGCGGATTACGGCACCGCGGGAAGCGTCCGCAATGCAGCCGATTTTCTTGATGAGCGATTCATCATCATCAGCGGTGATGTGCTGACGGATTTCGATCTGACGAAAGCGATCGAATTCCATGAACAGAAGAAAGCGAAGGCCACCCTTGTGCTCACCCGCGCAACGAATCCTCTCGCATTCGGCGTGGTCATCACGGACAACGGCGGGAAGATCACACGCTTCCTGGAGAAACCATCATGGGGCGAAGTGTTCAGCGATACCATCAACACCGGTATCTATATCATTGAACCGGAAGTGCTGAAACTAATCCCGTACCAAAAGGAATTCGATTTCAGCAAGAATCTCTTCCCTGCTATGCTCGAACAGGATATGGGATTATACGGTTATATCGCCGAAGGATACTGGCGCGATGTCGGCAACCTGAACGAATATCAGGAAGCACATCTGGACGCACTGGATGACGGGGTGAAACTGCAGCACGAAGGAAGCAGGATCGGCAGCGCGTACGTCGGGGCGAATACGATGATCGAGACCGCCGTGGAAAATCTTCAAGGGACGGTCCTGATCGGCAAGAACTGCCGGATCGGAAAGAATGCGAAGATCTTCAAATCGGTGATCGGCAATGATTGTGTGATCGAGGACGGTGCGGTCATCCGCAATTCCGTCGTCTGGTCCGACACGAAGATCGGCAAAGGAGCGGAATTGAATTCGTGCGTCGTCGCCAAG
>CALRIY020000182.1:0-4354 GCA_943364975.1 Synechococcus sp. UW140 | reverse complement strand
CTTCAAACACAATGTAATGATGTAACGTCAGGCGGGATTTTTTCCCGCCTTTTTTTTGTCGTCACATCGTTCAGCGAATTCCGCAATTCCTTTCCTCGCACTAAAACTGTCCCGCTACAGGTCAATAAAGAATTGGTGATCTATTGTTGTCTCGAAATTTGTGCCTTCGTGTCTTTGTGGGAGTGAGCACGATTATTCCTCTTTCCGCTGATGAAGATCTGTGAATGCCGTCACTTCGGCATTCAAATACACGATTCAACGTATTGCGTGTTCAATATTGGGCACATGGTACCTTATCCTCAATTGATATTCCTTTCACTGCCGTTACCCTTCTCAGAATCTTCAAAACAGCGTTATATACACGATCCATGAAGAAAAAATCGGTTGGCATAACAGTTGCTAAAAGCATGGCAGTGAAAGAAAACGCGAGGTTCCTATGCCTATGAATGAAATTGATCCATCGTACTTCAAACGGTGCACACTGTGCGGCACTGTCTGGCTGACAAAAGATGAATTCTTGAGCGATCCGGAGCTGAGGTTGAACGGATATCAGTTCACGTCGTTGAATTTCCGAAACTCGCACCGCGGCGGAGTCCTGTTGTTTACCCATCGAAATCAAGCGTGCGGAACGACGCTTGCCATCTATGCACAGATCCTGAAAGAACGGCTCACCGGACCGGAATCAGGCGGGACCGAATGCAGGTCCCCTTCCGCCGAAGTCCGGCAGACGACCCTCGCTGATGAATGCTGAATGAACTGTATCAATAATCTCAAAAGGAGACCCATATGTCCGAAGTGATCACGAAACAAAACAGCGCGGAAGAACTGCTTCAGCTCGTCAGTTTCAATATCGGCGAGGAAGAGTTCGGTGTTGATATTCTGAAAGTGCAGGAGATCAACCGAATGGTCGAAGTCACACGCGTTCCGAATGCGCCGGAATACGTGGACGGTGTCATCAACCTGCGCGGGAAAGTCATACCGATCATCGATCTGCGCCGCAGATTCGGGATGGTCCGGAAAGAAAAAGATAAGAATACGCGCATCATTGTGGTTGAATTGAGCGGAAAAGTGCTCGGTTTTGTTGTGGATGCCGTGAGCGAAGTGCTCCGCATTCCCAAATCGGTCACGGAAGAACCGCCCTCCATCGTAGCCGGCATCGATGCGGAATATATCACCGCCATCGGAAAACTGGAGAACCGGCTGCTGATCCTGCTCGATCTGGACCGTGTTCTGAATACAGATGAGAATCAGTTCCTCAAAAAAGTGGCTTAAACACAAATAAACAACGATTCAACCATTTTTACACTTACTTAGGAGTTCTTATGAAATGGTTCTATGATCTAAAAATCGGTACGAAACTGATCTCCAGTTTCGTACTTGTCGCGGCAATCGCAGCATTTATCGGTTACGAGGGGATGACCTCCTTGACGGATGTGAGTGAGGGAAGTACGGCATTGTATGAAAGTTACACCGTGCCGCTGGCACAGATGGGAGATATCACTCAATATTTCCAGCGAGTACGCTTGAATACCCGCGACGTCATCCTCGAGAACACTCCTTCGGGGATCGAAGGGAAGATCACACGTATCCAGGAACATCGTGCCAATATTGATAAGATCTCCGGTGAGTTTGAAAAGTCCATTGTCAGTGCTGAGATGAAGGAGATGTTTGCGGAATTTCTAAAATGCCGAAAGGAATATGGATATCATCTTGATGAACTGATTACTTTGGCACGGCAAAATAAGGACGCCGAAGCATTCAAATTGCTGCAGGGGGACATGGCCAAGTCCTCATCGAATGAGCAGGCGATCATCGTTAAAATGATGGATGCAAAAGTGACCGCAGCCAAGAACAAATCCTTGGATAACAGCACGCATGCAGAAACCGCACAGACCATGATGCTCATCGTTGTGCTTGCGGGTGCGTTCATTGCGATCGGATTAGGCATCTTTATCTCCCGCATTATCAGCAAGCCGCTGCAGGCAGGAGTTGAAATGATGAAAGAATTGAGTCAAGGTCATATCGATGCTCGGTTGAATATGACGACGAAGGATGAGATCGGTGTATTGGCGCAGACGATGGATGAGTTTGCAGGAAAACTGCAGACGAAGGTCGTCGCGGTCATGGACCGTATCGCAACAGGAAATCTTACGGACGAAGTGGATGTGAGCGATAAGAAAGACGCGATCAGCCCGGCACTCAAACAGATCATCGATTCACTGCGTAATCTGAACGCCGAAGCAAAACGTCTTACCGAAGCGGCACTGGCCGGAAAACTGGCGACCCGCGGCGATGTGACGAAATATCAGGGTGCTTATAAAGAAATCGTCCAGGGTGTGAACGATACGCTGGATGCAGTGATCGGACCGCTGAATGTTGCGGCAGAATACGTTGACCGGATCGCAAAAGGGGATATCCCGGCGAAGATCACGGATAACTACAACGGCGACTTCAACGAGATCAAGAACAATCTGAACATGGCGATCGACGCAGTGAACAATCTTGTAAAAGACGCTGCGATGCTCTCAAAAGCTGCAGTTGAAGGTAAACTTGCCACACGTGCCGACGCAAGCAAGCATCACGGCGATTATCAGAAGATCGTGCAGGGTGTCAACGATACGCTCGATTCCGTCATCCGTCCGCTGAACGTTGCGGCAGAATATGTGGACCGTATCTCCAAAGGTGATATACCGAACCGGATCACCGACAGCTACAACGGCGACTTCAACGAGATCAAGAACAACCTGAATACCTGTATCGATTCTCTGAACGGACTGATCGCAGAGATGAATACGATGTCGAAACAGCATGATCTCGGTGAGATCGATGCGAAGATCGACAGCTCCAAGTTCCAGGGTGCGTATGCACAGATGGGACAAGGGGTGAACGATATGGTGTTCGGTCACATCGCAGTGAAGAAAAAAGCGATGGCATGTGTCGCGGAATTCGGGAATGGCAATTTTGAAGCGCCGCTCGAGAAATTCCCGGGCAAAAAGGTGTTCATCAATAATACCATCGAACAGGTCCGCACAAACCTGAAAGCACTCATCACCGACGCAGATATGCTGGCCAAAGCAGCAGTGGAAGGAAAGCTTGCAACACGCGCCGATGCATCGAAACATCAGGGAGACTTCCGGAAGATCGTCCAGGGTGTCAACGATACACTGGATTCGGTCATCCGTCCGCTGAACGTGGCGGCAGAATACGTCGACCGGATCTCCAAAGGGGATATCCCGAACAAGATCACCGATAACTATAACGGCGACTTCAATGAGATCAAGAACAATCTGAACACCTGTATCGATGCATTGAACGGATTGATCACTGAGATGAACACCATGTCCACACAGCATGACCTGGGTGATATCGATGTGAAGATCGACAGTGCAAAATTCCAGGGCGCATATCATCTGATGGCAAAAGGTGTCAATGATATGGTCTTCGGACACATTGCAGTGAAGAAAAAAGCAATGGGATGCATTTCTGAGTTCGGCAAAGGAAACTTCGATGCGGAACTTGAGAGATTCCCGGGAAAGAAAGTGTTCATCAATAATACGATCGAACAGGTTCGGGATAATCTGAAGGCACTCATCGCAGACGCCAACATGCTGGTAGTCGCAGCAGTCGAAGGAAGACTCAACACCCGTGCTGATGCAACGAAGCATCTGGGTGATTTCCGGAAGATCGTCCAGGGAGTCAATGATACGCTCGACTCCGTCATCGTGCCGGTGCAGGAAGGGACGAAGATCCTTGCCCGTATGGCCGAAGGCGATATGACTGTCCGCGTGAACAGCGACTACAAAGGTGATCATCAGCTGCTGAAGAACAGTATCAATACCGTGGCTGAAAATCTGGATAAAGCGCTTCAGGATGTGACCAATGCCGTCTCGGCAACCGCGTCCGCCAGCAGCCAGATCTCCTCCAGCACGGAAGAGATGGCAGCCGGTTCGCAGGAACAATCCAGCCAGGCGAACGAAGTCGCGAGCGCCGTTGAACAAATGACCAAGACGATCATCGACAACTCCCGCAACGCCAGCACCGCAGCAGAAACGGCGAAGAAAGCCAAAGAAGCTGCCGGTCAAGGCGGTAAGGTGGTGGACGAAACGATCTCCGGCATGAAACGGATCGCCGAAGTGGTGAACGTCTCCGCTGAGACCGTGAAAGCGCTCGGCAAATCGAGCGAGCAGATCGGTGAGATCATTGCTGTGATCGATGATATCGCGGACCAGACAAACCTGCTGGCATTGAACGCGGCGATCGAAGCTGCGCGCGCCGGAGAACAGGGACGCGGATTCGCGGTTGTGGCCGATGAAGTGAGGAAACTTGCCGAACGGACGACCAAAGCAACGAAAGA
>CALRIY020000181.1:0-4388 GCA_943364975.1 Synechococcus sp. UW140 | reverse complement strand
CCAACTACGAAGGAAAGATCGTTTACCGCAGAAAATTCTCTGTCACGGAAGCTTCCATCATCACCAATGCCTTCAAAGTGGTCTCGTACGGAATGAACTATTCCGCCGAAGTGTATCTGAATGAGGTCTTTGTCGGGAAGCATGAAGGGGGTTACACGTCGTTCGAACTTTCCATTCCGGAAAATATCATTCAGGTTGGTGCGGAAAATGTGATCCGTGTGGTGGTGGATAATGAATTGAATTACCGATCGACATTCCCTCCGCGTCCTCAAGTGAACGGCTGGAAGAATTACAACGGCATTGTCCGCGACATCTTCATCGTCACTTCTCCCCGGGTTTGGATCGATCATCTGAATGTGACCGTGGATGCGATCGAGCCGAAAGCGACAAAACTGAATGTGACCGCGACACTCTCGGCAAAGGATATCCGTTCGCTGGAACAACTGTCGGGAAAGAATTTCCAGCTGAGTGCGGAGATCACCGAACTTTCCACCGGCACTGTGATCGGAAAACCGTTCATCATTCCGGTGATGCCTGAGTCCGAAAAAGAGGTCACGGCAGTGATCCCGGTCTCTATCCCGAGCGCAAAACTCTGGTCCCCCGATGTACCGGAACTCTATTCTGTCCGCGTCTCTCTCTCTACCGTTGAAGGGAAGAAGGATTCCCTGATCGATGAGACATCGATCTCCACCGGTATCCGCACCTTCACCAAGGATAATACATCGCTTCTGCTCAACGGTGCTGCGGTGAATCTGCGCGGCGTGGTCTGGATCGAGGATTCGGAGAAACACGGCAGCGCGATGACCTACGAGGAGATGGAAAAGGATGTCGCGCTCATCAAGAATCTTGGGGCGAATATCGTCCGTGTCGGTTTTGTACCGCCGCATCCATTCTTCGTCCAATTATGCGACCGGTACGGTCTCTTCGTTCTGGAGGAGATCCCGAATATCGAGATCCCTGCGAAGGTGATGGAGAATGAGCAATACCGTGAACTGGTGACGAAATATCTTAGGGAGATGATCGCGCGGGATATCGCGAATCCTTCCGTGATCGCGTGGGGATTGGGAGAAGGTGCGTCGGCAACCAGCGAGCATGGGGACGGATTCATCCAGCAGCTGCATCATTTGTCGAAATCGCTTGATGACCGTTTGACCTATTCACTTTCCAGAGATCCGAACGATCAGACCGCATCGGTCACGGACATCGCGGCGATCTCCATCATGTCCGCTGATGTGAAATCATTCCGCGCCCGTCTCCGCGACTTTAAGGAAGAGAATCCGAAACGTCCGGTGATCGTAGCCGGTTACGGCAGAGCGTCCGAACACGGGAACCGGAACGGATACAGCGATCCGAACTCCCAGGAAGCACAGGCGCGGTACATTCATCAGCGGTATGCGGCGATCAAGGATCTGAATATCGCCGGCTCGCTCATTTTTGCTTTCAATGATTTCCGCAGTGACCGTCCGATCCTCTCCGTGCGACCGATCCTCCGTGAAGTGCATACGATCGGCCTTGTCGAGCAGGACCGTGAAAAGAAGGCCGCATACGACGTTGTCCATTCGCTCTATCACAATCAGAAGGTCTCGGCGCTCCCGATCGGCACCTTCGTACCGAATGCGCCGTACATCTACGTGATCATCGGATTGGTGCTGCTGGTCAGTTTCGCGTGGCTGTGGAACAGCAACCGCCGATTCCGCGAGAGCACACGCCGTGCGATCATGAATTCATACAATTTCTTTGCCGATATCCGCGATCAGTTCACGCTGCCGCTGTTCCATACCACCATCACGGCGTTCATCATTGCAGCGACCTTCTCGGTCATTTTCTCAAGCATTCTCCATCATTTCCGGACGAGCAATTCTCTGGACTATATCCTCTCCCATCTCATCTCGGACGATTTCAAACGGATCATCATCACCATGGCGTGGGACCCGCTGCTCAGCATCGGATACCTGACCGCCGTCATGATCAGCTGGTTCGTGCTCCTGACCCTTTTCATCCAGCTCTTCGCCATGATGGCGCGGGTGAAGATCCGGGTGTTCCATTCGTATTCTATCGCGGTGTGGACCGCCCTGCCGTGGGCATTCTTCATTCCGGTGGGAATGATCCTCTACCGGGTTCTGCAGAGTGAATCGTATGTTCCGTGGGTGATGGGACTGGTCACGTTGATGTCCGTCTGGGTCTATTTCCGGACGCTGAAGGGGATCTCCGTGATCTATCACATCTACACGCCCAAAATGTATATGATCGGTTCGGTCTTCGTGCTGGTCGTTGCCGGCGGCGTCTATGCATATTTCGATTATGCATACTCCCTGACCGCCTACGCGGAACTGTTTGCGTCCCGCATTCTTCCATTCGTCAATTAATTTTCCGAACGCATGTATCTTTCCAAATTAGAGATCCTTGGTTTTAAATCGTTCGCGAACAAAGTGAACCTGTCGTTCGATGTCGGAATGACGGCGATCGTCGGTCCGAACGGCTGCGGGAAGACCAACGTGGTGGACGCCATCCGCTGGGCGCTCGGCGAACAGAAACCGAGCCGTCTGCGCAGCGATAAGATGGAAGATGTCATCTTCAACGGGACAAAGAACCGCAAGCCGCTCGGCATGGCGGATGTCTCGCTGACCATCGAGAACACCAAAGGGATTCTTCCCTCCGAGTATAAGGAAGTAGTGATCACCCGGCGCGTTTTCCGCTCCGGTGAATCCGAGTATTATCTGAACAAGACGCTCTGCCGGCTGAAGGATATCAAGGATCTGTTCATGGATACCGGCATGGGTTCGGATGCCTATTCGGTGATCGAATTGAAGATGATCGAGACCATCCTCAGCGACAAGGCGGATGAACGCAGACGGTTGTTCGAAGAAGCGGCCGGTGTCACAAAATATAAAGTGCGCCGCAAGGAGACCTTCACGAAGCTGGACCATGTGCAGCAGGACCTGATGCGCGTGCAGGATATCGTGAAGGAAGTGCAGAAAGCGGTGAACTCGCTGGAACGTCAGGCGAACAAAGCGGAACAGTTCAATCTGATCTCCCAGGAATTGCGGGCGAAGGAACTGATCCTGCTCGAACGCGAATATGTCGAGATCGTCCATTCCATCGATCCGCTGAAAGAAAAACTCCTTTCCGCGGTGGATGAGAAGAAGAAACTGACCGATGAACTCTCCTCCGAGGAACTGCTGCTCGATACGCTCCGCGATGAATTGACCGCGCTGGAAGAGAACCTGAGCGTGGTGCAGACGGAACTGAACGAGCATCAGCAGAAGATCAATCTCTCGCAGCAGGCCCGCGTGAAGGCGAATGAACGGACGAATTCGCTGAACGAAGCGATCGACCGGTTCGCGAAGGATAAGGAAGAACTTCAGCAGCAGCTGCCGGAACTGGAGACACGCGCCGAAGAACTGAAAACCTCCATCGAACAGGTCCATGCAAATGTCCTCTCTTCGACCGCACAGTACAACGAGAAGAAAGAGGAACTGGACAAATTCACCGCCGAGCTGGAGAAGAAAAAAGCGGAAGTGAAAGCGAAGCAGGATGAAGTGATCTCCCTGCTGCACGAGATCTCTTCCAAACGGAACGAATACGAACGGACGAAAGCGCGTCTGGAGAACATCAACGGCCGTCTCGATTATTCCGGCGAAGAGAACGCGCTGTACACGACGGAGATCTCCAAGAATTCGGCGACCGTTGCCGAGCTCACCTCGCAGGACCGGGAACTGCGCAAGAAATTCGCCGAAGCGGAACTGGTGGCGCTGAATGAAGAGACGAAGAAATCGACCCTGCAGCAGGAGATCGAAGAGCAGAAGAACGAGGAGTTCGAGGTCCGCACGACCATCGAACGCCGCCGTTCGCGTCTCGATTTCCTGAAAGGACTCGTGGAGAGTCACGAAGGATTCTCCGAAGGGGCGAAATACCTGATTGCGAATGACGCGTGGAACAGCGCAATGCAGTCCACCGTTGCCGATGCTTTCTCCACTGAATCAAAATACCGGATCGCCATCGAAGCGGCGCTCGGAGAGGTGGCGAGCTACATCGTCGTCAACACCATCGACGAAGCGCACCGCGGCGTTGTACTGCTGAAAGAGCATAATAAAGGACGCGCAACGTTCGTCTGCCTCGAATCCCTTCCCCATATGCCGGATGAAAAACTGGACATCATCGAGGGGGGTGTCGTTGCATGGGCGAATGATGTGGTGAAATGCGGTTCAAAGTTCGATTCACTCCGCGATTTTCTCTTGGCCGGCACACTGATCGTCGAGGATGTGCAGACCGCATCGAACCTTGTCCGGAAGTATTTCTCGCTGAAATGCGTCACGCTGGACGGCGAACTGGTGACCGGTTCCGGCATCCTCCGCGGCGGCAGCAATCAGGCGGAAGACGGCGGAATG
>CALRIY020000180.1:0-4434 GCA_943364975.1 Synechococcus sp. UW140 | reverse complement strand
AATAATTAAAAAGCTCACACAAAGCCACAAAGAAATATCGTAGGGACGGTCTTTGACCGTCCCTATTTTTTTAACGATGGAGTCCATCTTCATAATATTTTTCGAGAGATGGGCTCCATCTTATCAATTCGTAATCTGCAGATGTGGTTTCCTCTTTCGATAAATTTATCTGCATAAATCCGTCTAATCTGCGTCATCCCCGCACAAGGCGGGCAAGCGTGTTCTATCCTGCGCATCGAAAGCACGCTCCAATAGATGGACCACACCGTTGGTGAATTAGCAGGAGGTGTAGTCCATCGTTCACATTTTGTTATCCGTGGTGATCCGCTTTTTCCGTGTTTTCAGTGTTCCATCCCGCGCATCGACAGCCAGAATTCCTTTGAACTTTGTAGAGTTTACAATCCCACCCACAGGATGATTTTGTCCGATTAACGTAAATTCTGCGAAATACAAAACATATTTCTCTCTGAAGTTGGTACATCCGTTGCCCCTGATCAGGATACGCAACAACACTTCTCAGGGGAAATATGAAAACGTCCATCGTCACCTTCAGCACTATGTTCCTATGCAGCAGTCTATTACTGTCGCAGACCGCAACGTACCGCGATGTCGCCGTCATTATCAACGTCAACAGCAGTTCATCGGAGATCATCGGTACCTATTTTGCCGGACAGCGGAACATTCCGGAACAGAACATCATCCGCATCACTGCGCCGGTCACGGAAGAGATCGACAGTCTTCAGTTCGAACAGCTGCGCGCGCAGGTGGAGTCGTACCTCACGCTGAACGGATTGGTGAATTCCATCAATTATCTGGTGACGACCAAGGGAGTTCCGCTGAAAGTGAAACGGTTCGATCTGATGCGTTCCTCCTCCGTGGAAAGCGAATTGTCATTGATCTTGGGAAGATACTCCTCATCGATCGGCTGCTCCGGCCGTTTCACATCGCCGTACTACCGACAGCGCACAAATTTTACCCGGGTGCAATACGGGATCTATCTGGTCACCCGTTTGGACGGCTACACCGTTGAAGATGTGAAAGGACTCATTGATCGGTCGGCAGTCATCGATACCCATCTTCCGGAGACCGGAAAATTCGTTCTGGATATGGACCCGGGATGGAACAGCGCTGCGCCGTACCTGAACACACGCATGAAGACCGCAGCCGATACGCTG
This sequence comes from Synechococcus sp. UW140, assembly GCA_943364975.1. GTDB lineage: Bacteria > Bacteroidota > Ignavibacteria > UBA10030 > UBA8401 > UBA8401. The sequence goes on along the minus strand of CALRIY020000180.1, from coordinate 3,259 downwards.
ATACAGCGAGGATTGAATGTTTCCGTCGATACATCGAATACGTATGTTGTCGGTCAGGCGAACGTGAACGGTTATGCGGGCTGGGGATCGAATGACAAACATACATCGTATCATGGACTTCTGAACTTTCAATGGAATCCCGGCGCCATCGCAGAGACGTATGTTTCCACATCGGCACGCACATTCACTTCGCCGGCGGTGTATGGTCAATCGCTCATCGCGGACATCATCGCAGAAGGGGTGACCGCTGCGAAGGGATATGTCTATGAACCGTATGCCAGTGCAATGGCCGATGTCTCCATCCTGTTCGATCTGTATTCGGATGGATACACGGTGGCGGAATCGTTTGCCGGTGCGTCGCCTTTCCTTTCGTGGATGGATGTGGTGATCGGCGATCCGAAGTTCCGTCTCGTCGGAACCCGGCTTCCCGCGGACGCCATTGATTCAACGGTTCACAACGGAAATAATTCGCTGCCGGTGGAACTGACGACATTCACCGCACGGGTCGTGAATGGTTCAGTATTGCTTGATTGGAATACCGCAACGGAAGTGAACAATGCAGGATTTGAGATTCAGAGATCAGAGGTCGGAGGTCAGTGGTCGAAAGTTGGATTTGTGGAAGGGAACGGCACTTCGAATGCACCGAAATCCTACTCATTCGTTGATGGAAATGTGAAAGGAACAGTTTCATACCGCCTGAAACAGATCGACCAAAACGGACAATTCGTTTACAGCTCTATCGTCGATGCAGCAGCGATGATCACTGCAGCGAATCATGAATTGAGCCAGAACTACCCGAATCCGTTCAATCCCGCAACTACGATCACCTTCACGGCACGTCTGACCGAACAGACCACGGTGACGGTCTACACGGTGACCGGACAAGCTGTGGCGACATTGTTCAATGATGTCGCGCAATCCGGCCAGATCTACACGCTCCCGTTTGACGGGTCGAAGCTCTCCAGCGGGACGTATCTTTATGCACTCCGTTCGGCCAGCCGCAATGAAGTACGGAAGATGAGTTTGATGAAGTAGTTTTTAAAACACATAGGTACATAGAAAAGTAAACTTTCTCAGATGGACCACACCTTTTATTCATGCGCAGGAGGTGTAGTCCATCGTCTTACATTCTGCTTTTCTATGTGTCTATCCGCCAGCGGTCTACGACTCGTAGAGCGGACAAGTTGTGTTTCCTTGCCCGCCATCTTTTAGGCGGGCGTTTTTGATATTTCTATTAAATCATCTGTGCAAATCCTTTTTTTTCCGTCTAATCCCCCGCCTTTCGGCGGGGCAGGCTTGCCCGCCGTTAATGTGGCGGGCGTGTTCCCGCTTTTGTTCTTCCGATAAAATCATCCGCGTAAATCCGTTCTTTCCGCTTTTTCTGTGTGCCATCCTGCGCATCGACAGCACGCTCCAATAGATGGACCACACCGTTGGTGTATTAGCAGGAGGTGTAGTCCATCGTCTTAGATTCTGCTTTTCTATGTGCCTATGTGTTTCCGCTTTTGATCTTTTATATTGAAACACACATGAATTATCTTCATTTTCATTCACCACATCACCAATGAAAGAGGACCATGTACGGAATCGACGATGCCGCCCGCGAAAAGATCCAAAAACATCTCCGCGCTGCGGATGAACTGTTCAAAGTGAAGAATTATTCCCGTGCGCAGACGGAGCTGGATCAGGTCCTGGCGATCGATCCGCGGAATCCTCTGGCGCGGACCTTCATGGAAAAAGTGAAATCGGCTCTGAAGCTGAGTCAGCCGTCGGCTCCGGCGGCACCGTCCGGAGACAGATCGGCATTGCTTCCGCAGATGTTCAAGGATGCGGACCAATTCATCGCGCGGAAAGAGTTCGACCGCGCCACCGCGAAAGTGCGTGAGATCCTGTCGATCGAACCGTCCAACTTCTACGCGAAGGCGTATCTGGACAATATCGAGATCTTGAAGTCAAAGAAACCGGAAGTACCTGTAGCCGCCGCTGCTCCGGTCACAGAGACGAAGAAAGAGATACTGCCGAAAGGGAGTGTTCCGATGTACCGGGAGTTATTGAAAGAATTCTGGTTCGACGGGAAGATCAGTCCGGATGAGGAGGCAGAATTGCGGACGGTGCGGGAGATGTTCGACATCAGCCAGCAGGAACATGATGATGTGGAGAAGGAAGTGAAACTTCACGCCTACATCAATGCGCTGCAGACGGCGTGGAAGGACGGTGTGCTGACGGAGAATGAACAGCAGGTGCTGCAGATGATGCGCCAGCGGTATTCCATCTCGCCGGAGGAGCATCATTCGGCAGAGGCGAAGATCGAAGTGGCCAAACGGCAGAAGAAGAGCCGAGGGACAGTGCTGCTGGTGGACAGCGATATGGAAAGTCTGTCGGTGCTGATGGCGGAACTGAAGCGGAGGAATTACGATGCGATCGTCACGCACTATGTGGATGATGCATTGAGCGCGCTTGTACGACGGTCACCGGACATCATCATGAGCGAGATCTTCTTCGATGAGAAATCGGTGAATGGATTCTCCTTCTATAAGAAACTTCACGATCTTCCGAATTTCAAACACATCCCGTTCTTCTTCATGTCAACGCTGAATGACGATAAGATCACCCGTGCCGGGATCCGACTCGGCGTGCACAATTTCTTCCATAAACCGCTCGATCTGAAACTGGTGATCGCCGCGATCGACAGCGTGCTGTATCTTTCGTGATAGATTCGCTTCCCGATTTTTTGGCATGTCGTTCCTAAATGCAAAGGGCGGACTGGCGTCCGCCCCTACATTTTGATTTCTATGTTCCTGCTTTTGATCTTCCCATTCAATTATCCGTGCTAATCCCTTTTTTCTGTCTGATCCGTGTTCCGGCTTTTGATCTTTTTGGTATGTCGTTCCTAACTGCAAAGGGCGGACTGGCGTCCGCCCCTACATTTTGATTTCTATGTTCCTGCTTTTGATCTTCCCATTCAATTATCCGTGTTCCGGCTTTTGATCTTTTTGGTATGTCGTTCCTAACTGCAAAGGGCGGACTGGCGTCCGCCCCTACATTTTGTTTTTCTATGTTTCTATGTGTTTCCGCTTTTGCTCATACGCTCACATCCTCCACCGCATTCCCACATACGCCGTTCTTCCGTAGACCGGTCCCCAAATGAGCGCACCGTCGAAATACTTTCCGTTGGGATTTCCCGCATCCAGAATCGGATTGTTCTGACGGAAATTCGTCAGATTCTCAATGCCGAGATAGATATCGAGTCCCGCAAAGA
>CALRIY020000179.1:0-4599 GCA_943364975.1 Synechococcus sp. UW140 | reverse complement strand
CAAAGCAGCAGGGTGCGATGAATGGAATAACCGTTTTTCCCAATCCGTATCTCGGCGGTCATTCGCTGGAAACGTCGCTTGTTGACCGGTTCGTCACATTATCGGGTTTGCCCTCAGTCTGCATCATTCGTATCTTCAATATAGCGGGACGAATGATCAGAACGATCCATCATAACACCACTTCAACCAGTCTTGAACGCTGGGATCTTCGGAACGACGAAGGGATCAAAGTGGCGAGCGGATTATACGTGATCCATATCGATGCGCCGGAGATCGGGACAAAGATCCTAAAGCTGATGGTGTTGTATCCCGATGAGCGCGTAAGTGCACATTAACAACTTTTGGTGTTGATATTTTTTTCAAATTCGTGTTTTAGTGTTTTAGTGGCAGATTTATGAATTATTATTGTTCAACTGCTAAGTAGTTACGAGTGAAAATGAAACAACTTTATTTACTGATATTTATTTTTTTCGCATCGCAACCGCTCCATTCCGCCACCGGCGGAAAGCGCGGAACGGCCGGTGCGCAGGAACTGCTCATCCCGATCGGCGGCAGAGGTGTTGCGCTTGGCGGTTCAATGATCGCGAACATCAGCGGGGCGGAAGCGATGTATTGGAATCCTGCTGGCATCGCTTCGTCGAGCCGTCAGTTCGATCTGATCTTCTTCCATCAAAATCATCTCTTCGATATTGCGAATATCTATACCGGATTCACCGCGTCGTTCGGGGAATTGGGAACTGTCGGTGTCCAGGTGAAATATCTTTCCGTCGGTCAGATCCCCGTCACTACCGTGGATGAACCATACGGCACCGGCGCAACGTATTCTCCTTCATTCATCACGTACGGTATATCGTATGCGCGCAAATTCACCGATATGATCTCGCTCGGTGTAACGGCGAAGCTCGTCACCGAAAAAGTGCTCGATGCAAGCGCGGTGGGAGCTGCATTCGATGTGGGTCTTCAGTACAACACCGGTGTGGATGGACTGATGCTCGGATTCGCCATTCAGAATATGGGTGACAATATGCGGTTCGACGGCGAGTCGCTCAATGAACCGAATACGCTCTTTCCGCGCAGAACGTATATCGCAAGTTTTCCGCTCCCTACGACGATCCAGATCGGCCTCTCTTATGAGTACGCGATCGATGAGCTGAATCAATTGCAGTTGAACGGGAAAGTGCAGAGCAATTCCTTCGATACGGATCAATACATCGCCGGTCTGGAATACAATTTCAACGGTCAGCTCTTTCTGCGGGGAGGATATGAGTTCCACGGTGAAGCGCAGCAGGATGCGTACGGAAAGAATCTCTTCACCTATAATTTTTCGCTCGGCGCCGGCGTCCGTCTGCAGCCGGTGGACGGGACCGACATTGTGGTGGAATACGCATTCCGCAACTCCGATCTCTTTACCGGAAATCATTCGTTCGGAATGAAGCTGTCGTTATAAGCGCTCTATAGGTTTAATAATTTAATCTCTTGAGGGTCTAATTCCCCGCCGCTTGTCCGAAGATCCACTTCGTGGCGGCGTCATTCCGGCGAGCCCGCCGAAGGAGGGCGAAAGCCGGAATCCAGGATCTGGATGCCAGCGTACGCTGGTTCCGCTTTTTGAATCCCGCCTGGCGGAATCCAAAAGGCGGGACATGACAAGATACCTCGGGGCTTGCCCGCCTGAGGCGGGCTTGCCGCGAGGACATTCATTTACGGTCACGCTGAGCGACGTCCAGACGATTCTTCGACACGTCCGCCGGCGGCGGACTCGCTCAGTATGACTGTCGGGACGGAGTCGAAGCGCCTCAGAATAAAAATTCAAAAAAACCTTTAACTGCTCATTGGTTATGTTCTTTGCCATAAATTCACCAAGACTCTAAATACCAGGAATTGCCCTTTTGGTGTTGATCCAATTTTTTGTAAGATTTGTGTTTTAGTGAATTAGTGGCATCTCTTTATGACGAAATCCATTGTAAAATACTTTTTGTTGTTCGTGATATTCCTCCATCTTCCCTTGTTTTCCCAAACCACCGGACGGATCGAAGGGACGATCCGCGACCGCGCGACGAAAGAACCGCTCATCGGCGCGAATGTGATGATCGTCGGCACCTTCATCGGTACGGTGTCCAATGAGAATGGGAAATTCACTCTTGTCGGACTGCAGCCCGGAACGTATGCCATCCGTGCGGACTTGCTCGGATATGCTGGTTTCACCATCAAGAATATCATCGTCAGTGCGGGGAAGAGCGCAGTGCAGAATATTGACATGGAAGTGGCTGCGGTAGAACTCCGCGAGATCGTCGTGCAGGCGCAGCGGACGCAGATCCAGTCCGAGCAGACCGGAACGGTCCAGCGTGTCACATCCGAGGAACTGCTGCTTCTTCCCGTCACTCAATTTCAGGAAGTGCTCCGTCTTCAGGCCGGAACGACACTGGAAGGGAACATCCGCGGCGGGAAAACGACCGAAGTGATCTATCTTGTGGACGGGATGCCGATCCAGGATATGATGAGCGGCGGAATGAACTCCGAACTTCCCACATCATCCATCGCAGAAATGAGCGTGCAGACCGGCGGCTTCGAAGCGGAATATGGCAATGCTCTTTCCGGCGTGGTGAATGTTATCACCAAAGCCGCACCCGCAACGCATCAGTTCATGCTCCACGGCGCGAAAGATGATCTCTACGGTACGGCGAGCAATAAAACGACACAACTCGAAGCATCTGCCGGCGGACCGGTCTTCGCCAATCTCCTCTCATATTACGTCACGCTCAACTGGAAACAGTCCGGCACACGCTGGTGGCAGGATTTGGATGAGAATTTCTCCAATGATATCGAACGGTCATACGGCGGATTCGGGAAACTCGATTACATCCATTCACCTGACACACGTCTTTCAGCGCAGCTGCTCTACTCATCCATGGAAACGCGTGATTATGAATTCAGCTGGCGGTTCAATCTGCCCGGACTTCCGCCGCGGGAGCGGAAATCGTACCGCGGCTCGATGATCCTGACGCATCTGTTCAATCCCAACACCATCCTGACCGCAAGGCTCAGTCATTCGGTGACGGAGAATTTCATCGGGACCGGTTCCAAAAGCTCCATCAATCCGTCGGACATCTATCAATACGATCTTTTCCTGCAGTACATCATTGCGGGCAGGCGGAATCTCTGGAGCAATACGTCGCAGGGGGTGACGCTGTTCAAAAGCGATCTCTCCACGCAGTTCGAAGGGGGACATCTCTTCAAGACCGGCGGCGAATTCTATCTCTATTCGATGAATGCGGATATCGTGAAATACGAACCGCAGAAATCATACTTCGGCAAGCCGCTCGTCACTTCGCCGCCCCTCAATTTCAGCACGACGTATGATTATCATCCGTATTCCGGTTCGGTCTTCGTGCAGGACAAGTTCGAAGTGAAAGCAAGCGGCATGATCGTGAATCTCGGCGGCCGGGCGGACTTCCTTGATCCGCGCGCTTCCCGTCCCGCCATCGAACTGATCCCGGTCTCCGAAAAGGAATTCAAGACGCAATATAAAGGACAAGTTCCGGCCAAGATAAAGTTGGAATTCTCCCCCCGATTCGGTATCTCCATGCCGTATTCCGAGTCCGGAGCGATCTTTTTGAATTACGGTCATTACGTTCAATTCCCGCTGTTCGATTATTTGTATTCGGGACTCGATGTTGTGGCGCAGCAGCGGGGAGTGAGTGCAGTAGTGGGAAATCCGGATCTGAAACCGGAGAAGACGAAAGCGTGGGAGATCAGCATTCGTCACGCCATATCGGAGAATTATACCGGGTCGATCCTCTATTTCCGCAAAGAGACGGAGAATCAGGTTGACAGCAAGACGTTCGTGCCGAGCGACAGTAAAGCGGCAGGAGATTACGGTTTCGCGGAATTTGTGAACAATCCCACCGCGCAGGCGGAGGGGATCGAAGCACATTTGAAAAAAGCGGGAGGAGATTTCTTTAACGGTGAGATCTCCTACACATTCATGCTGGCACAGGGACTGAGCGAGAATGCAACGCAGGGATTGAATCTTGCGCAGTACGGCATTAAACCGTATACGTCATTGTTTTTCCTCAGCTGGGACCAGCGTCATTCGGTGAAGCTTTCCGCATCGTTCCGTCTGCCGTATGATGTGGATCTTCAGGCGTTCTATAATTTCAACACTGCCAAACCGTATACGTATTTCCCTTCGCGCGATGGATTCACGCCGCAGGATTCTTCGCTGCTGTTCGTACCGAACAACCGGAGGATGGAGAATTATTCCGCGATGGATGTAAAGATCAGCAAGATGCTGACGATCGAGGAGACGATGAAGGCGATCTTCTATGTTGACATCCGGAATCTTTTTGCCGATAAGAACGTCCGGTGGATGGATTCTTCAGGACGTATCGGCGGCGAGCTGAGTGATCCGGGTGCGTGGTATATTGGTTTCCGTGCGTTGACGGGGGTCCGTTTTGAATTTTAATGTTCATGATTCTTTTCACACAAAGACACAAAGAAATATTAAAATCAAAATGTAGGGGCGGCCGCTGGCCGCCCGCAGCATGTAGGAACTACAACAATAAAAAACAAAAAATCAAAATGTAGGGGCGGACGCAAGTC
>CALRIY020000178.1:0-4831 GCA_943364975.1 Synechococcus sp. UW140 | reverse complement strand
GGTGGATGAATTGAACTGCGTGCTTGGCGTCATCCGATCGCTTGGGCCGGACAAGAAGATCAGTGCTGCTTTGCTGAAGATACAACATCAATTGTTCGAACTCGGCGCCGACCTTGCGACACCGATCGCTCACAAAAGTCCGATGATCCCGCGGATCAAAGCGTCTCACGCCACCACGCTGGAAAGGACCATCGATTCTATGGAGCGTGCACTGCAGCCGTTGAAATCGTTCATTCTTCCGGGCGGGTCCATCGCTGCATCCCATCTCCATCTTGCAAGAACGGTCTGCCGGCGTGCCGAACGGAATGTTGTCCGCTTATCAAGGAATGAAGATATCGGATCCGCAATCATCATTTACCTTAACCGGCTCTCGGACCTGCTGTTCGTCATGGCGCGGTTTGAGAACCATTCCGGTGCACATGAAGAGGTGAAATGGGTCAGCGGCCGGCGGAAAGTGAAATAGCCCGCGGGCATAGTGCAGGCGGTGAACGTTCGGGAAAAAAGTTGTATATTAACACTCGATATGAATTTTTGAATGAAGGGTATCAATGTTAAAGTTCTTAAGTAATCTGTTCGGCAGCAAGAAAGAGAAGGATGTCAGTCAGTTAATTCCTCTGGTACAGGAGATCAACGAACATTTCAGTCAGCTGGAATCGCTGACGGATGATGAACTGCGTGCAAAAACACAGGAGTTTCGTCAGCGGATCGCTGATGCCGTAAAAGAGACAAAGGATCAGATCGCGGAGCACACCGCGCAGCTCTCCACAGAACAGGACCCGGTGAAACGCGAAGAATTATTCACCTCGATCGAAGAGCTTGAGAAAGAGGAACTGGCTGTCATCAAAGAGACGCTGGATGAACTTCTTCCGGAGGCATTTGCGGTGGTGAAAGAGACCTGCCGGCGCATGCTCGGCCAGGATTTCGATGTGGTGGGACATAAATTACGGTGGGAAATGGTCCCGTACGATGTGCAGCTCATGGGCGGAATCGTACTGCATCAGGGAAAGATCTCCGAAATGGCGACCGGTGAAGGAAAGACCCTGGTTGCCGTTGCGCCGATGTATTTGAATGCGCTCGCAGGAAGGGGAGTCCATCTTGTAACAGTGAACGACTATCTCGCCCGCCGAGACAGTGAATGGATGGGAAAGGTCTTCCAATTCCATGGTATGACCGTCGGATGCATCGTCACCAACCAGAATCCATTCCTCCGCCGTGAACAGTACAATTGTGATATCACATACGGAACGAACAATGAATTCGGTTTCGATTATCTCCGGGACAATATGGTGCACACACCCGACGAGATGGTGCAGAGGGGTCATTATTATGCGATCGTGGACGAAGTGGACTCCGTGCTGATCGATGAAGCGCGGACTCCGCTCATCATCAGCGGTCCGGTGGAAGTGGATGACCACAAATACAACGAATTGAAACCGCGCGTGGAACGGATCGTCAGCACTCAGAAGAATCTCGTTGCGAAGATCATTGCGGAAGCGGACCGGTTATTGAACGAAGGGAAAAATGAAGAAGCAGGCGTTCTGCTGTTCCGTGCCTACCGCGGTGATCCGAAGAACAACCGTTTGACGAAGATGTTCTCCGAAGGAGCGCCCAAGAAACTGATGCTCGAGACCGAATCGGTCTATATCGCCGAACAGAATAAGCGTCTGCACGAGATCGACGATGAACTCTTTTATTCCGTGGACGAACGGAATCATTCCATCGACCTTACCGAAAAGGGACGTGAATTTATGTCCAGCGGTACGGACAAGGATATGTTCCTGCTTCCCGATGTCGGTACGGAAATGAGCATCATTGAGAATGACGGCGCTCTGACCCTTGAAGAGAAACAGCTGAAGAAGGATGAAGTGAACAAGATCTACGCCGAGCGGAGCGAACGGGTTCACACCGTTCGACAGCTGCTGCGTGCGTATTCACTGTATGATAAGGATGTGGAATATGTGGTGACGGACGACGGGAAAGTGCAGATCGTCGATGAATTCACCGGCCGTATCCTGCATGGCCGCCGTTATTCGGACGGTCTCCACCAGGCGATCGAAGCGAAGGAAGGTGTGCATGTCGAGCGTGATACACAGACGATGGCAACGGTCACGCTGCAGAATTATTTCCGTCTCTATAAGAAACTCGCCGGTATGACCGGTACGGCGGAAACGGAAGCCGCGGAATTCTTCGACATCTATAAACTGGATGTGGTGATCATTCCGACGAACAAGGATATCATCCGCGAGGATCTGAACGATGTTGTCTATCGGACCAAACGGGAGAAATACAACGCGCTCATCACACAGATCAAGGAACTGCGCGAGAAGAAGCAGCCCGTGCTTGTTGGAACCACAAGCGTGGAAGTCTCCGAGACCCTCAGCAGGATGATGACACGCGAGAAAATACCGCACAATGTGCTGAATGCGAAACAGCATCAGCGGGAAGCGGAGATCGTCACCAACGCAGGACTTCCGGGTGCCGTCACCATCGCAACGAATATGGCGGGACGCGGAACCGATATCAAATTAGGACCGGGAGTACGCGAGGTCGGCGGATTATCCATCATCGGAACGGAACGTCACGAAGCCCGGCGTATCGACCGGCAGCTGCGCGGCCGTGCCGGCCGTCAGGGTGATCCCGGTATGACCAAGTTCTTCCTCTCTCTCGAAGATGATCTGATGCGCCTGTTCGGCAGCGACAGGATCGCCTCCGTCATGACGAAGATGGGAGCGGAAGAGGGAGAAGTGATCGAGCACAGCATGATCACACGCATGATCGAACGCGCTCAAAAGAAAGTGGAAGAGAACAACTTCGGGATACGGAAACGCCTGCTGGAGTATGACAACGTCATGAATCAGCAGCGTGAGGTGATCTATTCAAAACGCCGCCACGCACTTCTCGGTGAACATCTTGAGGATGATATCCGGCAGATGCTTGAGGATTACATCTCGGACATCGCTGAGCGTCATTTTGAGGCCGGAACGCTGGATGAGATGCGGGACGAACTGCGGACCAATCTGCTGATCGATGTTCAGATGACCCCTGCGGAATTTCAGAGCGCCGGCGTCACAGGAGTGATCGACAAAGTGATGCACACGGCGGACGAATTCCTGAAACGGAAACGTGAAATGGTCGGCAATGACGCGATGAATTTCATCCAGAAGGTATCGCTTCTGCAGGTGATCGATTCCCGATGGAAAGAACATCTCCGTGAAATGGACGATCTGAAAGAGGGAATCTACCTTCGCGCCTATGGTCAAAAGGATCCCATCCTGGAATACAAATCCGAAGCCTATAAGATGTTCGTAGAACTTCTTGGATTGATCAACCGTGAAGCACTCAATATGGTCTTCAAACTCTATCCGGAGAACCAGCAGCAGATCGAAGCCCAGCAGCAGCGGCGTGGATTCAACCGGGAACGGATGACACTGACACATTCAGCCTCTACCGGGATGGGTTTACAGGGAAATATCGAAGGGGGAGAGTCGGAAGAGAAACAGCCGCAGCAGCAGGTGCCGCGCGTTCAGCAGATAATTTCGGGGGATAAAGTCGGCCGAAATGACCCGTGTCCCTGCGGCAGCGGGAAGAAATATAAGAATTGTCACGGAAAAGGCGCCTGATATGAACCGTAATTTCCCTTAGTTCATACTTGACAGTTTATTGCGCATAATGTAACTTGCGGTGTTGATACAGGTTGAGAGCTGTCGGGATAAGTGTAATATGATAACCTTTCTCAACCAACAACAAAATGCACAGATGATTCGGTAGAATATTCATCGTCAAAGGTAAATTTTACCGAGATTTGGCCTCCGGTATCGAAATTTATGCAGTTTGGGGATACTTTTTCTGGCACAATAGATGCAATGAACAGGGTATCCATCGTATATAAAGTTTCCACAATCTAACTAACTACACCACATAACAACCCTATAAGGAGATACAACTATGGGACAACAACAATTGCTTTTGATCATCCTCGGTGTGATCATCGTCGGTATCGCAGTAGCAGTCGGTATCACAATGTTTCAGGACAACGCTGTCAGCGCTAACCGCGATGCAGTGACCAATGACCTTGTTCAGCTTGCTGCAAAAGCACAGCAGTATTATCGCAAACCGACATCGCTCGGCGGCGGCGGAAACAGCTTCCTTACCTTGACTGCTGATGCAGCCGGTATGGCATTGCTCGTCTCCACAGCATTCTCCGATAACGATAACGGTACCTACACGATCTCCACAGCTGGTACAGCTACCACAGTGGTGTTCCAGGGTGTCGGCAAGACAGATATCGGCGGCGGAGTATTCCCCACCTATACCTGCACCGTCACGGCTGCTGGTTACACGATCGCAAAAGTATTATAATGTCTAAAGCTGCGGCGGGATTGCATCCTGCCGCAGTTTCTAACTTTTAATTTTTTGGAATCCTTCCCATGGGGCAGCAACAGTTACTTCTTATCATTCTGGGAGTTATCATTGTCGGCATTGCTATTGCCGTAGGGATAACGATGTTCAGGGATAATGCAGTAAGTACCAACCGGGATGCCATCGCCAACGATCTGATGCATCTTGCTGCCAAAGCAAAACATTTCTACAAGCGTCCCACCTCCATGGGAGGAGGCGGACACTCTTTTGTCGGTTTGACGGCGGATGCAGCCGGCATGCTGAATCTCGTGACCACCAATTTTTCCAACAATAACAATGCATCCTACGTCATTAAGACAGCCGGGAGTGCAACAAGTGTTGAGTTCAGGGCAACCGGCAAGGCACCGCTTGATAACGGAACTTTCCCGATCATAGATTGTGTCGTTACACAAAACAGTCAGACCATCACTAT
>CALRIY020000177.1:0-4849 GCA_943364975.1 Synechococcus sp. UW140 | reverse complement strand
TTGCAACGGCAGTTCCGAAAAGACCGGCATCCTTCAATCCTGATGTCTCACCGAGGAAATAGGAGGAGATCAGAGCAGCGGAGATCACCAGCACCGGATAACCGGTCGATTCCATTCCGACTGCGATACCGGCGATGATGTTCGTTGCCGGTCCGGTTTTGGATGCTTCAGCGATGGACTGAACGGGACGGTATTTGTATTCCGTGTAGTATTGTGTAATGAAGACGAATGCAAGTGAGGTCAACACACCGATGACACCGGCAATGAAGAAGTTGAAATAATATGCTTCGCCGAGGAGCCATTTTGCCGCTACGTAGAATCCTGCCATCGCAAGCGCTGCCGTGATGTAGAATCCGCGGTTCAATGCATTCATCGGATCTTCGGTCTCGTTCGTTTTCACCATCATTACGCCGACGATGGAAGCAAGGATACCGAATGCACGCGCAACAAGCGGGAAGAGAAGAACGCCGAGCAGTGTGAGTCCGGCACCTTCAAAAGTGACGGCATTCGCACGATAGAGACCGGCGGCAAGGATCATGGCACCGATATTCTCTGCAGCGGTGGATTCGAAGAGGTCGGCACCGCGGCCGGCGCAGTCGCCGACATTGTCTCCGACGAGATCAGCGATCACAGCGGGATTCCGGGGATCATCTTCCGGGATGCCGGCTTCCACTTTACCCACAAGGTCAGCACCGACGTCAGCTGCTTTGGTGTAGATACCGCCGCCGAGCTGTGCAAACAGGGCGACAAAGGATGCACCGAAGCCGTACCCGACGATCAACAACGGAATTTTGGAGACATCGGAAACGATCCCCATCTTATCAACGATCGCGAACAATCCGGCAACGCCGAGCAGACTCATCGCAACAACAAAGAATCCGGAGACCGCTCCGCCGCGCAGTGCGGTCTGGAGTGCGCCGTTCATTCCTTTTGTGGCCGCTGCTGCGGTACGGATATTCGTTCGGATGGCAACCCACATTCCCATATATCCTGCGGCTACAGAACATGCCGCACCGAGTGCAAAGGATAAAGTGGTCCACAATGCAAGCATGCTTGCAGATGCGGGATCGTGTTCATTTGGTGTGCGGACAAATGCGTAGAGGATATAGATGAGTGCAGCAAGAGCTATGGAAAGATATGCAATGGTCCGATTTTGCCGGCGGAGAAAAGCTTCCGCTCCTGCTTTGATCGCATTGGAGATCTCCTGCATGGCTGCAGTTCCTGTGTCGCGTTTCAACACATCACGGATCAGGTACACGGCAAATAAAAGACCGATAACACTGATTCCAAGAATTAACGATAGTTCCATAAATTCCTAAAAGTTGGTTATGAAAAAGTGGGTTAATTACGTTGATTTCTGGGCTAAATATACAATTTTAATTCTTAAGAACAATAACGGAGCACTCTTTTTTTCATTTTTTGGAGAAAAGTCCGTCAAAAAAAGAGGTACCACACAATAATGAGAATGGGAAGAAGGATCGGTACGGAGTAATGGGTGACATAGCGGGTGAACGATGGAGTGTGGACGTGGTAATGGTCAGCGATCGATTTGACCATAAAATTCGGTCCGTTGCCGATGTACGTCATTGCGCCGAAGAACACCGCGCCGGCGCTGATGGCAACGATCGATTGTTCGAACGCGGGATGGGACAACAACTCCAGAAGTGGAATGGTCCCGGTCGGATTCACATTTCCCTGAGCAACGCTGAAAAAACTGACATAGGTAGGGGCATTATCAAGCACACTGGAAAGGAGACCTGTATTCCAGAAATAGAATGCCGGAGTGAGTGAAGTAAAGGTTTCCGCTTTATGACGGAGCAATTCCAGCGCGGGGATCATCGTTGCAAAGATCCCGGCGAAAAGGACAGCCACTTCTTGGATCGGGTGGAAACTGAAATGATTCGCCGTATGGATCGATCGCTTTGTAGTGAAGTATGATGCCGCCGTTGCGATGATGATCACACTTTCCCGGAGGAACCGGGGCGATTGGATGAAGACAGCAAGAAGGATGATCCCGAGGAACAGAAAATTGATCCCTCCTTCGATCTTCCAGACATCGGTCCGTTCGATCTCTTTCACAACGGACCTTTTCTGCTGTCGGTAATTCTTCCGGTCAAAAAAGTAAAAAGTGATCAGCAGAAGGGCTGTCACCACTCCCCAGATCGGCAGCATATGTTCCGTGATCCAAAAGAACGGGATCCCTTTCAGATATCCGAGGAACAACGGCGGATCACCGATCGGAGTCAGTGCCCCTCCGGTATTGGAGACGATGAAGATAAAGAAGACGATATGGTATGCCTGGATCCGCGCCTTGTTCATTTTGATCCAGGGACGGATAAGCAGCATGGATGCACCGGTCGTTCCGAGAATGTTTGCGAGGACTGCACCCGTAAACAGAACGAGCACATTTTCCAGCGGATTTGTCAGATCTTTCGTTGAAATATGGATACCGCCGGAAACGATATACAGAGAACCGACAAGGACGATGAAACTGAAATACTCTTCCGCACTGTGCAGAACAGCTTCGGGAGAATTCAGCACCGCAAGATAATACACCACCACCAGCGCACCGAGGGAATAAGAGACCTTCGGATAATGCTTTTCCCACCACTCCCGAAAGAAGAGAGGCCCGATGGCGATCATCACCAGGAGGATGAGGAATGGTGCAACGATCAAAATTGTCAGATCCATAGTACAATGAAATAGGTACATCTCGCATCACACTGTATGATCATAAAAACTTGTCCCGCAAAAAAGAGGATCATACTCAGTGCGAGCGATGAAGAAGGCTTCGGTGCGTTTATCGCTTCATAACAAAGAACATTAATTATTTTGCTGTGAATTTTTTCCAGACAAAATATACCGGAATGCCGCTTGCAACGATCCCGAGTCCCGGCCAGGTGAACGTCGGTTTGTAGATCAAAAGGATCGCACAGATCAATGTTGCGAGGATGATGTAGATCGCCGGGATCACCGGATATCCGATCGCTTTGTATGGACGTTCGGCATCGGGACGTTTCTTCCGCAGGATAAAGATCCCTCCGACGGTAAGGATGTAAAAGATCAGTACGGCAAAGATCACGTAATCGAGAAGGTCACCGTAGCTGCCGGAAAGACAGAGCATGCTTGCCCAGACTGCTTGTACGATCAATGCCCACGCGGGAACGGAATGTTTGTTCAATTCTCCCGCCTTCGAGAAGAACAGTTTATCTTTCGCCATTGCATAATAGACGCGTGCGCCGGAGAGGATCAATCCGTTGTTGCATCCGAATGTGGAGATCATGATAAGCACCGCCATTCCGACCGCAGCTGTTTCACCGAAGATCACGGAGACCGTCGCTGTTCCCACCCGGTCCGACGTGGCGAACTGGATCCCGCGGCCGATCGCATCCGTTGCGTTCGGATCGCCGACGACCGGCAGTACGACGATGTAAGCGATATTTGCCAAAATGTACAGCAGCGTAACGATACCGGTGCCGATGGCAAGACTCAGCGGGATATTCTTTTTCGGGTTGATCACTTCACCGGCGGTGAATGTGATATTGTTCCACGCATCGCTGGAGAAGAGGGAGCCGACCATTGCCACACCGACGGCAGCGATCAGATTCCATCCGCTCAGGGACTGAATGGAGAAGATCTTGCCGTCCTTCATTGTTGTCCAGCTGGCATCCCAAAAATTGGTGAAGTTCGCCGAGATCGCTTCGGAATTCCGGGCAATGAAGATCCCCAGGAAGATCACAGCGATCAGTGCGAGGGTCTTTGCGAATGTGAAGATATTCTGAACTACTTTGCCTTCTTTGATGCCTGTCAAATTTACCGCAGTCAATACGACAATGCTGACAATGGCCAGTATCTGCGCAGCGCTGATGTTGAACGACCCGATGGTGAAAAGGACATGCTGTTCGCTGAACCAGGGGAACAGGACAGCGGTGAATTTCGCGAAAGCGACGCCGACTGCGGCGATCGTTCCGGTCTGGATCACAGTAAAGACGGTCCATCCGTAGAGGAAACCGATCAAAGGATTATATGCCTCGCGGAGATAGACGTACTGTCCGCCGGCATGCGGCATCATTCCCGCCAGTTCGCCGTAGCTGAGAGCAGCGGTCAAGGTAATGAATCCGGTGATCAGCCAGACCACTAACAGCATTCCGGGAGATCCGACCGTTCGGGCGATATCGGCGCTGACGATGAAAATACCTGATCCGATCATCGAACCGATCACGATCATGGTTGAGTCAAGAAGGCCGAGACTCTGTTTGAATTCTTTTTGAGGTGTGCTCATACGAAGTTTATCATCCCGCTGATGAAAAAAGATGCCCGCCTGGTAGGTTCACAAGCGGGCAGTGGTTTGAAGACACGGAAGCCGGTATTATTTCTGCAGCTTGCTGTGTCTGATTCCGTAAATGAAATAGATCACAAATCCGATCATCAGCCACACGCCGAGACGCATCCAGTTCTCGACGCCGAGTCCGAAGATCATAGCGGAACAGACGAGGATACCCAGGATCGGAACGAGCGGCACCATCGGAGTCTTGAATCCTCGGACCATATCCGGATTCTTGACGCGCATGATCCAAACACCGGCGCAGACGAGAACGAATGCGAAAAGTGTCCCGATGCTTGTCATATCACCGGCAACACTTCCGGGGATGAACGCAGCGAACAATCCGACGAAGATGAAGAAGACGATATTGGAGCGGTACGGTGTCTTGAATTTCGGATGGATATCGGAGAAGATCTTCGGAACAAGTCCGTCGCGCGACATGGAGAAGAACACGCGTGTCTGTCCGAGCAGCATCACCAGAATGACGGAAGAGAAACCCGCCAGGATCGCAACGGTGATCAGCAG
>CALRIY020000176.1:0-4918 GCA_943364975.1 Synechococcus sp. UW140 | reverse complement strand
CACGTTCACGCCGAGCCGCTGAAATTTCGGTTCAACACCGCTTACGGCCGGTCCGATGAACAATCCCGCTGCCAGCCAGGCAGTGGCGATCCAGAAGATGCCGAGCTGCGTATGCCAGGTGCGCGCAACGGAGTATGGAAGATAATCAGCGAGAGGAATTCCATAGAAGCCGTCCCCTTCCACCCCGTAATGAGCGGAGATGATCCCCATTCCCATCTGCAGCAGGAGCAGCCCGAGCACGGTCCAAAAGTATTTCAGCGTCGCCAGCTGCGACGGTGTCGAAGAGGAATTCAGCAGAGGATCCGATGCAGGAACATCTCCCGGCAATCCTTCTTCCTTCCGGGAAGCATAGAACAATGCCATACCGCCGATGCCGGCAAGCAGTACGATGATGCTCACTCCGGTCCACACAACGGCTTCGCCGGTCGGACGATTGCCGATGAGCGGTTCATGCGGCCAATTGCTGGTGTAGGTGATGTTATCGTCCGGTCGGTTCGTGGAAGCGGCCCATGAGGACCAGAAGATGAACGCAGCGAACTGACGGAGTTTCACCGGATCGTTGATGGAATTCTTTTGAACGGCATATTCCTTTTTTCCGTTGGTGAAAATGTCCGAGTAATGTGCAAGATTCGATTCGAAAGCACGGACACGGACCGGATCGATCGAGATGGAGTTCGTCTTCGGATCGTACGTATTCTTCCGCATCATTGTTTCCAGGCGGGACTGAAGCTGGGCCTTCTGTTCTTTGGTCGCAGCGTCATATGGGGTTCCGAACTCCGCAGCGGACCAGTCGTTCAGAATGAAGACCAATTCCCGGTGCAGCCAGTCGGCGGTCCAGTCCGGCGCCACATAACTTCCGTGACCCCACACAGAACCGACCTCCATTCCTCCCATCGCCTGCCATACAATTTGTCCGGCGGCGATGTCGCCGGCAGGGATCACGACTGACCCGTCCGTTGATACGACAGTCCCCGCGACCGGCGGAGCCTGCTGATAGATCTGCACTCCCACCCATCCGAGTACAATGAATGAGAGAATAATGACGGCGCCGAATGATAACCAATACTTTTTCATGATTTGTTTTCCTTTGCGATTAGTTCTTAGAGATCATTTCCTGTTCGAGCGCGAGCGCTTTCGGGAACAGGATGTTATTTTCCAGATGGACATGCTGATGGAGATCGTTCTCGAATTCCTTCAATTCCTGAAAGGTGATGCGGTAGGTGGTGCATCCATCCTCGGGAACAGTATAACCGCTGCTCAATGCGCGGATGGCGTACAGTTCATCTCCGGCGTTCTGATGCTCGGCCTCCATCATGCGGATAGGATTCTGGACGCTGCCGAACGGCGCGACGGCGGCCGTTTGTCCGCTCCGTTTCGCCGCCTGCAGCTGTTTGATGAACGGAAAGAGAAGCTGTTCTTCCTTCTTCATGTGCTGCGTCAGTTCCATTGCGACCGTTTCGAAATGTTCCGCAATGCTGAGCAGTTCCGGGTGATTCTCTCCGTGAACGGCGGCGATCTTTTTAGTGTGAGTGAAGAGGACGGGGATCATCCGGGACACAAACGCGTGATGGGTCTCCACAATATGGTCGCAGAGGATGTCCGGATCCATCGCTGTGAACTGTTCGGCGGGAGCGCCCCCTTTTTTCTCGATCGAAAGCAGATCCGTCAGGACCGATGCGACATCGATCCCTTTTTCCTTGCAGGCATCGTCGATGGTCCGTCCGCCGCGGCAGCAGAAATCGAGCGAGTACTTCTCAAAAATGGCTGCCGTCTGAAAATTATTGGTGACGATCGTTTTCAGCGTCAGTGTCCGTAGATCATTGATACTCATGATTAGCTCCTGTGATTGATATGAGTGTATTGTAACAGGAGTAATATGTCTTGTATCAATGTGGGTTATTTATGACCTATATCATAATCCAAAGAAATTGTTCGCGGCGATGTGAAAAGGAGATGAAGCGGGAAGGAGGGGGAAATGATGTGTGGAAACGGGCTTTTCGCTCCAGAGGAGCTATTTTGCCGTTCGGTTCCAGAGGATCTTGCCGTCCTCGTCGATCTGCAGAAGATGTTTCTGCTCGAGGGATTTGATGGAACGGATGACGGTCTCCACTCTGAGTCCGGTCATATCCGCCAGCTGCTGACGGGTCAGAGCGATCTTCACCGGTCCTTCCGTGTGGACGGAGGCATGGTCGGCAAGATACCGGAGAAGTGTCAGCAGGCGGTGCTGCGCTTCTTCGATGGCGAGCTCGGAGAGCATGGTGGATTTGTACACAAGTCGGCTGCAGAGCGTCTTCATCACCGACAGATGGATCTCAAAATTATTCTTCAGCAGTTCCAGAAAATCATCATGCGGTATCTTCCAGACCTCGCTCTTTTCCACGGCGATCGCCGACGCGGGATACGGTGCTTTGGAGAAGAACGGCGGTTCGCCGAAACTTTGTCCTTCGGTAAAATATCCCTGCACGAATTCCCTTCCGTCCTCGCTGTAGTTGGACATCTTGATCCTTCCGCTCTTCACGATATAGAAGGTCGATGCGACCTCACCCTGCTGGAACAGCATCTCCCCTTTCTTCGGTGCGGCGATCGTTGCATGATATGTTCGGAGGATCTCTTCGCTGATCATGGAACAAAATACCGGTTTTCAATGAATGAACAAAATGGAACGCATGGCGGCCTCCCGAACGACCCGGTGGCCGTATAACGACCATAGAGTTTTTCGTTGACTTGCTCCCCCCTTTTTCGTATTATTGTAGTCCAAAATTGAACCACAGATCGATTGTTTTATCAGGAAGGAAGTTATAACAATGTACGCAGTAGTAGAAATTGCAGGACAGCAATACAGAGTGAATCCCTCGGAAAAGCTCTATGTGTCGAAGCTGGACAGCGCTGTTGACAGCGTCGTGAAGTTCGATAAAGTGTTGCTTCGTGCGGACGACAAAAAGGTCACCGTCGGCAATCCGGTCATCAAAGGCGCTTCCGTCGAAGCGAAAGTGCTGGCCCACAGCAAGGACGACAAGGTGATCGTATTCAAGAAGAAACGCCGCAAAGGCTATCGTGTGAAACGCGGACACCGTCAGCAGTACACACAGATCGAAATCACGTCAATCAATTAAGTTTACGTTTTTAGAGGAGTTTGAACCATGGCACATAAAAAAGGGGCCGGAAGTACCAAGAACGGACGCGACAGTAATGCGCAGCGTCTTGGTGTAAAACGTTTCGGCGGAGAATTGGTCAATGCAGGCGAGATCCTGGTACGTCAGCGCGGCACGAAGTTCCATCCGGGCGACAATGTCGGACGCGGCGGGGACGATACGCTGTTCGCTTTGAAGACCGGACGCGTAAAATTCCATATGATCAGCAAGACACGTCAGGCTGTTTCGATCATCACCGCAGCATAAGCTCTGCACGTTCAATGATTATGTTGTACAAAGCGTCCGCATCCGTGGACGCTTTTTTATTTTATACCGAACAGTATTCATTCTAATGAGGAGAGCACAATGAAAATTACCGTCATCGGCGCCGGAAATGTCGGCGCCACCGCTGCACAGCGCATTGCTGAAAAAGAGCTTGCCAACGAAGTAGTGCTCGTTGATATCGTCGAAGGCGTTCCGCAGGGAAAAGGGCTGGATATGTACGAGTCCGCACCGGTCGAAGGTTTCGACACAATGGTCACCGGCACCAATACCTATGATGCCACCGCAGGGTCGGATATCGTGGTGATCACCGCAGGTATTCCCCGCAAACCGGGAATGAGCCGCGACGATCTTTTGAACACCAACGCCGGCATCATCAAATCCGTCACCGAACAGGTCTGCGCGAAATCACCGAACTCGATCCTGATCGTCGTCTCAAATCCGCTCGATGTGATGGTGTATGTCGCTCAGAAGGTCTCCGGATTCCCGCGTGAGCGCGTGATCGGAATGGCCGGTGTTCTTGATACAGCCCGCTACCGCTCCTTCATCGCAATGGAACTCGGCGTCTCCGTTGAGGATATCTCCGCGCTGATCCTGGGCGGACACGGCGATTCCATGGTGCCGCTCCCCCGCTACACATCCGTGGCCGGAATTCCGCTGACGGAACTGATGTCCCAGGAAAAGATCGACGCCATCGTCAAACGTGCACAGAACGGCGGCATTGAGATCGTCAATTATCTCAAGACCGGCAGCGCATTCTACGCCCCTTCATCCGCTGCGGTTCAGATGGTCGAATCCATCGTGAAGGACAAGAAACGGGTCCTTCCGTGCGCCGTGATGCTGAACGGCGAGTACGGGATCAAGGATACGGTCGTCGGCGTACCGGTAAAACTGGGACGCAAAGGGATGGAACAGCTCATCGAGATCAAACTGACCGCAGAAGAGACCGCCATGCTGAAGAAATCGGCTGATGATGTGAAGATCAATATGGATAAGGTGAAATTGTAAGCGCTGATGAACAGAGAACAGATGTCAGATAGCCGGACATCAGATTGTTCAATTGATAGATAGAAACGCTCTGCGCACACCGCAGAGCGTTTCTTTTTTGTACGACAGACTGAAGCGGATTCACAAGGAGTTGAATACATCATCCCCGCCGCAAGCACGCCTCAGGCGGGCAAGCAGCAGGGTATTTTCTCCGTCACCCTGAATCACAAAGTGATCCCTTCGGGACTTGTTTCAGGGTCTTTGGTTCAGATGCCGAAACTAGTTCGGCAAGACGATTTTTTTACGCGGCAAGCCCGCCTGTGGCGGGCAAGCGGCGGAGTATTTACTCATAAGAGAATAAATGAAAAATCCCGGAACTCCTTGTTTGGAATTTCCGGGATCGTCTGTTTCTCAATGTTCTGACCTCTGTCCTCTGATCTCTGACCTCTGTCCTCTGATCTCTGTCCTCTGATCTCTGACCTCTGTCCTCTGATCTCTGACCTCTGTCCTCCGGCCTA
>CALRIY020000175.1:0-5176 GCA_943364975.1 Synechococcus sp. UW140 | reverse complement strand
AAATACTGAACCGCGTAATAGGAACTGATGAGGAGCACATGGAACACTGCTGAGATGATTATTCCCATCTCCATATGGGTCCCGAGCATACTCTTCAGTTCACGTCTCGATTGGATCACCGAGTATTCGGGGAGCACTGTTGTGATCACCTGTTTCTTCGGATGAAACCGTATCGGTAAAGGATGATGAAATAGAGTATTCATGACACCCTCCTTTCTTTACGCTGTAATTATAATCTGCAAAGAGTGTACCGCAAGAATGGCGTCAAAACATGGGATTTTTGAGGAATTTGAAAAAAAACTATTTCAAAGATGGGAAAACGGGGAATTGTTTCTTACTCGTAGGAGAGTCTATTTAAGAGAAAAGCATCGGATTGTTGGCAATCCGATGCTTTTTAAGGTTAGAACTCCGGTGCCATTTCCCATTTTTCGGGAGAACGCCAGAGTTGTGAAAGAAGCATGTCGCGCATCAGCATGAATTCCTTCGGAAGACGATCATACAGTTTGATGAAGAGTTCTTCGTGGGAAAGAATCTCTTTCTTCCACAATTCTTTATCGATCGCCATCAATTCGTAGAACTGTTCCTGCGAAATGTCATGCCATCCTGTGAAATCCATATCCTCGTACCTCGGCATCCAGCCGATGGGACTTTCGATGGCGAATGCCTGACCATGGACACGCTCAACGACCCATTTCAGCACGCGCATATTTTCCCCGAAACCGGGCCAGAGGAAATTCCCGCTCGCATCTTTTCGGAACCAGTTCACATTGAAGATGCGCGGCGGATTGTAGATCTCACGTCCGATCTTCAGCCAGTGATTGAAGTAATCCGCCATGTGGTATCCGCAGAACGGAAGCATGGCGAACGGATCGCGGCGGACCTCGCCGATGGAACCGGCTGCCGCGGCAGTCGTTTCAGATCCCATCGTTGCCGCCATGTAAACGCCGAAGTTCCAGTTGATGGCCTGAGTGATGAGCGGAATAGTGGTACTGCGCCGTCCGCCGAAGATGAATGCGCTGATCGGAACACCGGCGGGATTCTCCCACTCCGAATCGATGCAGGGACATTGCCGTGCGGGAGCAGTGAATCGTGCATTCGGATGTGCGGCTTTCTTTCCGCTTTCCGGAGTCCAGGAATTTCCCTGCCAGTCGATCGCATGTGCCGGCGGTGTCTTCGTCATTCCTTCCCACCACACATCGCCGTCATCGGTCAATGCCACATTGGTGAAGATCGTATTCTTCGTGATCGACGCCATAGCATTAGGATTCGTCTTCTCGGAAGTGCCTGGTGCCACACCAAAATATCCTGCTTCGGGATTGATCGCATGCAGTCTGCCGTCCGGTCCCGGTTTGATCCACGCAATGTCATCGCCGATCGTCGTCACTTTCCATCCGGAGAAGGATTTCGGCGGAATGAGCATCGCAAAATTCGTCTTACCGCAGGCGCTCGGGAATGCAGCCGCAACGTAGGTCTTCTGTCCTTTCGGATCTTCCACGCCGAGGATGAGCATATGTTCGGCGAGCCACCCTTCATCGCGGGCCATGGAAGAGGCGATGCGGAGTGCGAAGCATTTCTTTCCAAGGAGTGCATTCCCGCCGTAGCCGCTGCCGAATGACCAGATGGAACGTTCTTCGGGGAAATGAACAATGTATTTTTGATCCTTATTGCACGGCCATGCAACATCCTTCTTCCCACCGGTCAGCGGCATGCCGACGGAGTGGACACACGGAACGAACTCCCCCTGTTCTCCGAGCACATCATACACTGCTTTTCCCATTCTCGTCATGATATTCATGTTCACCACGACATACGGTGAATCGGAGATCTCAACACCGATATGGGCGATCGCGGAGCCGAGCGGTCCCATACTGAACGGGATCACATACATCGTCCTGCCGACCATACAGCCGTCGAACAATTTGTTCAACGTCGTTTTCATCTCACGCGGATCGACCCAATTATTGGTCGGCCCCGCGTCAGAACGGCGTTTGCTGCAGATGAATGTTCTGTCCTCAACGCGCGCGACGTCGGACGGATCAGACAGCGCCAGATAGCTGTTCGGCCGTTTTTCGGGATTGAGCTTTTTGAACGTGCCGCTCTTCACCATAAGGTCGCACATTTCGTTGTACTCTTTTTCGGAACCGTCGCACCAATACACATTGTCAGGTTTGGTGAGTGCGGCAATTTCTTTGACCCATTGTTTGAGCCGTTCGTGTTTAACGTAGGAGGGTGTATCCATAGTTAACATTCCTTGAGATTGAAGGTTGGATGTGTTATGAGTCTTAAAACATACGACTATTTCGGGGTGAATTCAATGAACAAAAAATCCCCCGTCCATGTGAAAAATGGCGGGGGACCGTTGTTTTTGAAGCAATATTTCTTTAGCGCATCAGGACAAGCTTCTTTGTCTCAATGAATGAACCGGAGCGGAGTTCATAGAAATAGACCCCGCTGGAATAGGATCCGGCGTTAAAATCGACGGAATGGAGACCCGGAGACATTCGTTCATTGACAAGCTTTACCAGTTCTTTCCCTAAAAGGTCATATACCGTCAATGTGACCATCCCCTCAGCAGGGATTTGATATCGGATGGTCGTGGAAGGATTGAAGGGATTCGGATAATTTTGATGGAGCACGAACTCATTCGGCTGAAGAACATCCGCTGTTTCTGTATGCAGCACCAGATTGTCACCAAATTCAACATCGTCGATCGAAGCGTCAAAGATCGTCGAAACTCCGCCGTCCTTGGCCACGAAACGGATCTTCATTCCATTCGTCACGCTCAGCACTGATTTCAGATCGATCCGGTATTGTTTCCAGAACGGAAGTTTCGAGGATAGTGAAAGAGCATTCTTCCAGGTCGATCCTTGATCGTTGGAAAGATCGACATACAGCGTATCATCATTTGCTGCTGAGCGGGTATTGAAGTAATTCCAGAAAATAATGGTGGGCGATGCAAACGCAGACGGATCGAACACCGGGGAGGTCAATGTCGTGCGAAATTCCACGAAATCCGATGCCGATGGTGATGCACCAGTCACAAAACTCATCGTGCCTGCAGCAGAATGATCTGCTTTCGGCTGAAGAGTATCACCGATCAGGACGGCTGGGGCGGCAACAGACCGCGACCAGATTCCGGTTTTTCCCGAATCCTGCGGACTTCCTACCGTCCATCCTTTGTCGATCTCAAAGTCATCCAGACCGCTCGGAGCAAATTGAAGATTCACAACGCTTTCCTGACCATTGTTGATCTGAACGTAC
The DNA here is from genome assembly GCA_943364975.1 of Synechococcus sp. UW140. Lineage (GTDB taxonomy): Bacteria > Bacteroidota > Ignavibacteria > UBA10030 > UBA8401 > UBA8401. The sequence continues at coordinate 1,915 of CALRIY020000175.1, read as the reverse complement.
GATGTCTCAGTTGCAAAGCCCCATTTTGCTGCGGTCACCGTGTATGTCTTTCCGCTCAGTAAGGACGGGACGGAAAAATTGCCGGCAGCATCGGTAATGCCGAATACCGGAGTCGGGGAAATCTTGATCCTGATATCTTTGATCGGCTGCGAAGTCGATTTACTTAACGCAATGCATTTCATTGAACCGGCACCGAGCGGTCTCAGGGCGATTGAAACGTTCACAACTGAATCGTATTTCAGAGACACGAGTTTTGTTACGGCTGCATAGCCGGAAGCGTAGGTCGATTTAGAGATCGTAACTGTCACCGTATCGGTCAAACGGCCGAGACGGATCTGCCCGAGATTATTCGTCAGCATTGTATCGGTCCGTCCGCTGATCACCACTTTCGCATCGCTCACCGGAAGATTTGTCACTGAATCACGGATGGTGATGACCGCCCGGGCTGTTTTGATGGAGCCGTCCTGTCCGGGGAATTTCACCACGAATAATCCTCCGGAGATATCGGAAATGATCACTTTGTTCGATGCATAGTACGGGAATGTTCCCCAAGCTCCGCTGTACGAATTGGAGGAACCGACAAAGCTGTCGTAATGACCGATCTCGACGGGAATTTCCGGATATTTCAGATCGAGAATCCTGAGTCCTTCGGTGTAATGAGCAAGATAACCGTAATCCCCTTTGATGTGAATATTATGGACGATCGTCTGCGGTTTGGCCACGTACGTCGCTACCAGTTTCAGATCTGTAATATCGGAACGGTCCCACACACGGAGAAGATTCCCATTGTTATCGGGATTCCCGTTGATCTCATCGGTGGTGAGCACGTATCGCTTGTCCTTCGTCAGATCGGCATTGTGCGTTCCGGAATAAGGATAATTCCTTACCGCGATCCGTTTCATATTCGCCTTATCGGTAGCGTCGATCATATCGAGTCCGACGCCGTAAATGGCAGCAGCATAGATCGTGTCATTCTTGATGATACAATCATGAACATATGCCCCCTGATATTCTCCAACCACAACCGGATTCACCGGGTCGGTCAGGTCGAGAGCAACGATTCCGCCGTTCTTATATTTCGATCCGTTGATATAGAGGTATTTCCCTTCGATCGAGATCGTGTGACCGGTCGGCACCTGAGTGGTTGTTATGGTATTCACCAATTTCATTGAATCGAGATCGATGATTTGAAGTCCTGCCCCTGCTCCTTCCGTAACAACATAGGCGTAATGCTGATAGACTTTCATCTCACGCCACGCGGATGCCGGACCGGGAATGAATGCGACTTCCTTCAGCGTATCGGATGAGATATCAACAATTTGAGTCCCATTGAAGCAACCCATAATCGCGTATTCCTTCCCCCCCGGGGCGGTGTATCCCCAGCAATTGGAATATCCGTTCGTCCCGCGGGTCCTCAATTGACCCACAAGCTGAGTATTGATCCCTCCCTGAGCGGAAGCAAATTCAAAACTGCAAAGAACCAATAATGCGAACATGGTAATTTTATTTCTCGGCATACTCTCCCTGAAATTATTTGATAAGGATCATTGAATGGACAATATTCTTTATGCTTTGACCCGTTGAAGCACTCAACCGACACAGATACTTACCCGTTGGAAATCTGTCGGCATTCCAACGTACGAAATGGCGGCCGGATTTCACAGTGACATTTGTCAAGATTTCCAATTCGCGGCCGAGCATGTCATAGATGCCGATCCGGATATCGGCATCAAATCCGACAGTGTACGTGATGGTAGTGGATGCATTGAACGGATTCGGATAATTTTCCAACATCACAATGTCGGACGGCGTGACGATCTGTTCCCTACCGGCGGAAAGAGGGGTGGTATTCTGAAAATAAAAGATCCCGCCTTTCCCGTTCCCGATAAACAGATCGGTATCCCCGTCACCGTCG
>CALRIY020000174.1:0-5219 GCA_943364975.1 Synechococcus sp. UW140 | reverse complement strand
TTTCGTCACACAATCGCTGTTGGACCGCGAAACAAAACGAGCCGGCATCACCGTGACCGATCAGGAGATCATTGATTGGGTCCGCGGCGAGAATCCTCCTGAATTCCTTGTGCAGCAATTCCGTGATTCCACCGGAACTTTCCGTCGTGACGCGTACGAACAGGCGTTGAACGATCCGAGAAATAAAGAGATCTGGATCCAGGTCGAGACCGCATTGCGTCAGCAGCGGTTGGCGGAGAAGATGCAGAGCGTGGTCTTCGCTTCCGTCCGTGCGACGGATGGTGAACTGCGGGACCGGTACGCCGATCAGAATATGAAAGCGAATGTGCACTACGCATTCTTCGATCCCGATAAGTTCGTGACGGAACAGGATGTCAATATTACCGACGACGATATCAAAAAAGTGTACAGCGAGAATACGGACGAGTTCAAACAGCCGGCGTTGAGAAAACTGAAGTATGTGTTCTTCTCCGAACAGGCATCCTCCCGTGACTCCGCTGATGTGTTGAGCGAGATCTCCAGCATTCTCGCCCGGATCAAAGCCGGCAGCGATTTCCTGGAAGTGCAGAAAGATTATTCGGAAACTTCCGCGCAGCCCGCCTTCTTCAAGCACGGCGAGCTGACCCAGGAAAAAGAATCTGCCGTGTTCTCCGCGAAGGTCGGCGATGTGATCGGACCGGTGGCGGATTTTGACGGCGCTCATTTGTTCAAAATACTGGAAGAGAAGAAGAGTGCGGACGCATTCGTGAAAGCTCGTCATATCCTGTTAAGCTCCGCTACTCCTCAGGATGAGACCGCATCCAAGAAGCTTGCCGGCGAACTGATCGCACGCGCTGCTAAGGGTGAGGATTTTGCTTCATTGGCGAAACAGTATTCCACGGAGCCCGGCGCAGCGACATCCGGCGGTGCCCTCGGATGGTTCGGCAAAGGCAGAATGGTAAAAGAATTCGAGACCGCAGCATTGTCCGGACGTCCCGGTCAGGTGATCGGACCGGTGAAAACGCAGTTCGGTATCCATGTGATCAAGATCGAAGCTCGCGATAACCGTGAACTGAAGGTTGCAACCATCACCCTGCCGATCAAAGCCAGTTCCTCCACCAAAGAGGAAGCGTTCCAGCGCGCGCAGGATTTCTCCTATCTGGCCAACAAAGGGAATTTTGAGTCCGACGCTGAAGCAGCAGGACTGCAGGTATTGGAAACGACCGAATTTGCGAAAGGCTCCTTCATCCCCGGCATCGGTCAGTTCGAATCCATCAATAAGTTCGCGTTCAATAACGACCTGGGTGATATCAGCGATGCGTATCAGGTGAACAACGGCTATGCGGTCGTCAAGATCTCCGAAGTGAAAAAAGAAGGGGTCCGTCCGTTCGACGAAGTGAAGGAATCGCTCCGCGGCCGTGCTCTCCGTGCAAAGAAGATGGAGAAACTGAAGGAGGTCGTTCAGCTGAAATACTCCGCACTTGGTACGAACGGTGATCTGAACGCTCTTACCGCTGATGCGAATGTTTCGGTGCAGACCACCGGCGAATTCAGCATCGGCGGCGGCGTGCCGACCGTCGGACGCGAGTATTCGTTCAACGGTGCAGCTAAGAACGCTGTGATCGGAACGATCATACCGCCTGTCGAGGGAAAACGTGGGTTCTATCTGATGAAGGTCCTGAGCCGCACTCCGTTCGATACTGCAGGGTATAATGCAATGAAAAACATGCTCTCTTCCCAGCTGATCAACGAGAAACGCCAGCGAGTGCTGACACAGTGGCTGGAGAAGATGAAAGAAACAGCGGAGATCGAGGATAATCGGGAGAATTTCTTCCGGTAACCGGCTCTGCATCTCCGCACGCTGTTCATCGTAGCGGAGAATGGAATGATCGTAAGTGAAAATTCCCGCTGAATATTCAGCGGGAATTTCTTTTTAGCACTGATGAAAAATCACAAAGAAAATATCTCCCTGATCTTTCTCACTGGCTTCATGGGAAGCGGCAAGAGTACCGTCGGTCCTATCCTGGCGAATACGATCGGATACAAGTTCATCGATCTGGATGCGATGATCGAACGGAAAGAGAACCGGAAGATCAGCGAGATCTTCGCAGCCGAAGGGGAACAGAAATTCCGTTCACTGGAACGGGAAACTCTGCGGGAGATCCTCACCAACGCGACCACCATCGTTTCGCTTGGAGGCGGGACGGTCACCAACGAAGAGACGCTGGCACTGGTGAAGAAGCATGGAGTGCTCGTATATCTCCGCTCCGATGTGGAGCATATCTTCCAGCGGCTCCGCACAAAGAGCGACCGGCCGATGCTGCGCGACGAGAATGGTAAGCTGCTCGATGGGAAGGAATTGATGACCAAGATCGAGAATCTCCTTTCTGCACGCGAAAAGTTCTATCTTCAGGCCGATGTCATCATCTCCACCGATGATAAGAAGATCGGTTATACCATTGACGAACTAGCCAAGAAACTTTCACCGTTTATCGACTGATATGATCCGTACTGTTACCGTTCCGCTGAAACGAAATTCGTATCCGATCTACATCGGCGGCGGACTGCTGCGTCACGCCGGAGCCTATTTCCGGCGGCATAGTGTCGGAACATCGATCGTGATCATCACCGATTCCCATGTGGCACCAAAGTATCTTGCTGCGGTCCGTTCGAGTCTTGAAGCAAAGAAATTCGTCGTCCGCTCGATCATTCTTCCTCCCGGCGAGAGTCAAAAATCTTTGGCAGTCGCTGATGCGGTCTTTACGCAGCTTCTGCAGTGGAATATCGAACGCTCCGCGGCGATCGTTGCCCTCGGCGGCGGAGTGATCGGCGATCTCGCCGGATTTGTCGCTGCAACGTATCAGCGGGGGATCGGATTCGTCCAGATCCCTACGACGCTGCTTGCTCAGGTGGACAGTTCCGTCGGAGGGAAGGTCGGGATCAATCATCCTCTTGCAAAGAATATGATCGGTGCGTTCTATCAGCCGCAGTTCGTTCTCGCCGATACGTCCGTTCTCCGCACGCTCCCCAAACGGGAGATCATCTGCGGCCTCGGCGAAATAGTGAAGTACGGGATCATTTTGGACCGTACGTTCTTCGATTATACGGAACGCACACTCTCGAAGGCCCTGACCGGCGATAAGAACGTACTGAGCCGGATGGTCGAACGAAGCTGCGAATTGAAATCCTACGTTGTCGCTCGCGACGAAAAAGAATCCAATCTCCGCGCGATACTCAATTTCGGTCATACCATCGGTCACGCATTGGAACATGCGGGCGGGTACGGGAAATTGAAACACGGCGAAGCGGTCCTCTACGGCATGGTCGCAGAAACGGCGGTTGCCTTTCATCGAAAGATGATCTCCGCAGATGATGTTGAACGTATTGAACGCCTCATCATGAATATCCCGATTCCGTCCCTCGCTCCCTTGAAACTCGATTTTGCGTCCCTGAAACGGGCTATGATGATGGACAAAAAAGTGCTGAATGGTGCGGTCCGTATGACGCTGCCGAAAAAGATCGGGTCCGTCACTCTGCCGATGAATGTGGATGACATTTCGCTTCGCCGAGCGGTCGCCTATATCAAAGAATATGGGACGTAATTCCATCCTGACAGCAATTCTCTTTACGCTTCTGTTGCCGCTCTCAGCGCAGCAGTATTCCCACGCGCCGCACCAATTCGGAACAAACCGATTTGCCGGCGGGATCGATACACCCCGCTTTCAGTTCGTGGATATCGACGGCGATCAGGACCAGGATCTGTTCCTGCTGGACCGGGATGAACGGATATGGTTCTACCGGAATGTGAGCGGAACGCTGACCATGGAACCGAAGAGTTCATTCGGATTGTCGGTCGGTTCCTGGTTCCGCTTTGCGGATATCGATGCGGACGGTGATCTGGATTGTTTCACGAACGCCGCATCGTCCGAAGTGTCGATCTATATCAATACCGGTTCACCAATTCTCCCGCAATTCCAATTGACCCATTCTGCACTGAAAGATACCTCCGGCATCGATCTTGCCAGCGAACGCTTCAGCATTCCGACACTTGCCGATCCGGACGGGGATGGGGATCTCGATTTTTTCACCGGCGGCTCCGGCGGTTCGGTCTCCTACTATCAGAATATCGGTACAAAATTCTCACCGCAGTTCACTTTCATTACCGGTGAATATCAGGGGATCAACATCCAGGGTGGACCTGCCGGTCTGCCGAAAGTGCTCCACGGCGCGAGCGGTATCGAATTCTTTGATGAGGACAGCAACGGTGTGCTCGATCTTTTCTGGGGGGATTATTTCAACCCGAGTCTCTATTTTTTGCGGAATAGCGGTACGAAACAGAATCCCAGTATCGCTTTGACGGACTCCACCTATCCGAATGAGGCGGTCATCCAGTCATTCGGTTTCAATATTCCGCAGCATGTGGATGTGGATCAGGACGGAAAGATCGACTTGATGATCGGCTGTGTCTTCCCGAATATGGAACGGAATAATCTGTTGTGGTACTCGAACATCGGCACCAACAAACTGCCATTCTATCAACTGCAGACGAAGAATTTCATTCCGATGATCGATGCAGGCTCCCGCAGCGTTCCGGCGATGGCGGACCTTGATAACGACGGCGATGCCGATCTCATCGTGGGGGCTGCCGACGGTTCGGTAAAGATCTTCCGGAACAGCGGCAGCACGACCGCACCGCAGTTCCCGGCTGATCCTGATTTTTCGTTGACGCTGCCGGGCGAATTCAATATCACCGTGACCTCGGGAGACCTGAACGGGGACCTGCTTCCCGATCTGCTGCTGGGAACGTTTGAGAATGGTCTGAAAGTATATCTCAACTCGACCTCCGGCGGTATCTTCTCCTTCACACATCAGCAGCATCTTTTGGAATCTTTTTCCCTCGGTCAAAGTATTTCACCCGCAATTGCCGATGTGAACGGCGACGGGAAAAAGGATGTGCTTGTCGGCAGCAGCAGCGGCAGGATCACCTTTGTGCGGAACACGACCGTGAATGGCATTCTTTCGTACAGTGTGGAGCCTAACTTCAATTCTATCGATGTCGGAAATGACGCCAATCCATTTTGTTCGGACATTGACAAGGATGGAAAACTTGATCTGCTCATCGGGAATATTGAAGGCGTTTTGTGGCATTACGAACAGAATGCATCCGATATGAACAAATTCGATCTCGTCACTCAAAAATATGACGGGATCGATCTCCGTCTCCATTCCGCCCCCTGTGC
>CALRIY020000173.1:0-5234 GCA_943364975.1 Synechococcus sp. UW140 | reverse complement strand
TGATTTTGCGATCTCTTCAAGCTTTTCCAGCCGTTTTGCGTATCCTTCCACCGACTCGCGTCGTGCACCCGGCCGGGCTCCGCTGATGGAGTCTGCCGCCTGCACCAGTGCTGCGATTGGATGCTCCATCGGAATATCATCATGATGGGCACCGACTGCATTGATGACGATCGGATGTTCATTATACTTCCGGGTCATCTCAAGTCCGATAATTGCATGAGGCCCTTCCACGCTTCTATCTGCTGTCTTACCGATATCATGCAGAAGACCTGCACGTTTGGCCAGATTAATATCAATCCCCAGTTCAGCTGCCATAACACCGCACAGATACGACACCTCAATACTGTGCTGGAGCAGGTTCTGTCCGTAACTGGTCCGGTATTTCATTTTACCGATATGCTTGATGATCTCATTATGTGCACCCGGCAAACCGACCTCCAACAGCGTATTCTCACCGACACGGATCACTTCCTCCTCCAATTCCGCCTTTACCTTCTCCACTACTTCTTCAATGCGTGCAGGATGGATCCTGCCGTCTGCTATCAGACGTTCCAACGATACTCTAGCAACTTCTCTGCGAAACGCGTCAAATCCAGACAGAATAACAGCTTCGGGCGTATCATCTACGATCACATCTACGCCGGTCGCGGCTTCGAACGCACGGATATTCCGTCCCTCACGGCCAATGATACGGCCTTTCATTTCATCACCCTGGATCTGAAGAACGCTGACAGTGGTTTCAACGGCATGATCGGCCGCTGAGCGCTGAATGGCCTGCACGATCACTTTTTGGGCTTCCCGTTTCGCCTCTTCCTTTACTTTATCGCGGATATCCTTCAGTGTCTGAGACGCCTCGGTCTTGACCGAATCGATCAGATTGTCCAGCAGCAGTTTACGTGCTTCATCGCGGGACATTCCCGAAGCTCGCTCCAAGCGGGTATTCTCTTCTGCGACCATCCGGTCCACATCGGCCAGTTTTTGATTCAGGTCTGCGGCTTTTGATTCGTTCAATTTCTGCTGGGCTTGGACCTCTTTTTCCTTCTTGTTGAGGAGTTCTACCTTACGATCGATATTCTCCTCACGCCCGTCCAGCTGTTTCTCGTAGGCCTGAAGTTTATTCCGTTTCTGGTTGGCCTCGTTCTCGAATTCATGCTTCTTTTTGTACCATTCGTCCTTCACTTCCAGCAGCTTTTCCTTCTGGACAGCAGCGGCATCACGCTCCGCATCGGCCAGGATCTTCTTTGCCTGTTCTTCGGCAGAAGTGATCTTGTTCTTCCCAATCCTGTTGTTGATGAACCAACCGCTGAGGAACGCGATGGCCGACATGACAGGTCCGAAGATCAATAACTCGAGATTGAAATCCATAATTGCTCCATTTTTAAAATAAACAACCCGCACAACAACCTCAGACAAGTGTAGAAAGAACCCTCTTTCTTATACACAGTGGGCGCCGCCAAATCGTTTCTTACTTCCACCGTTTGCTAGTCCGCCGAAGCAGACGACCCGAAGGTTTTCGCAAAACCGAACCGAAGTCCGGTCGAGGCCTGTAATATTACGCTTATGAGCTAAGCTCCCTATAAATAAAACTATAGGTTCTTTATTTATGTTGTCCGTGGCTGACAGTGCGGGTTTGTTTTTGTACTCTTACGCTCCTTTTTCTTTACGGTTCTGTGCTGTTGATGCTTGTATCAAGATAGTTCGTGATCTTCGAAATCTCATATTCAAGCGAGGACGCAAGCTGCGTTCCCCGTTCCTTTTCCTTGTAAAGATCTTCAGTGATATTCAGCGCAGCGAGGACAGAAATGGTCAGCGGCGGCTGCTCCGGAATCTTATCGTGAACGCTATTGATCATCGCATCCACGTGATTGGCAACCTTCTTGGTGAACTCTTCGCTTTCACCGCGAAGAGGATATTCGGAACCGAATATTTTGACACGAACGCTTTTTCTATCCATAGGTCGTAAAGTAAAAGTGAGTTTCTGTCAGCCGGAAAAAAACTTACTTTTATTGGGTTAAGTATTGATCCAATTTTGAAATGACGCTCCGTAATTTTTGTTGCAACACTCTCTTCTCTTCCTCATCCAATGCAACGGCGGACGGTCGTGCCGCTGCACTTGATGCCGTTGTCTCGATCTGGGATTGTAGTCGTGCAATATCATTCTTAAAATTCCTGATCTCATCCTCCATCTCATCGATCCGAACCAGAAGATGTTTCTTTTCTTCCCGCAGGGTTGAAATCAGCAGCGACGCTTCACGCGCTTTGTCCCACAGTGTCGATAGTGCGTTTTCGACATTGTGGATCGAATCGGAAGTCGGTTGGTCTAAATTTTGGTCTACCATTATATGCTTCGCAATGTGGCTTCAAATGTTTGAGTCACTGAACGAACTACTGCAGCGATCAATGAATCGATCTCCGAATCGGTCAGCGTTTTATCGAAGGAATTGAACCTGAGTGAAAAAGCAACGCTCTTCACACCTTCACCCAGAGCTTTCCCTTCGAACAGATCGAACACAACAACATTCGTAATGAGCGGTCCGCCGGAGGATCTGATCACGGCACCGATCTTTTCAACCGGCACTTCTTTCTTCACAATGAATGCTACATCTCTTTTTACCGTCGGGAATTTCGAGAACTCGCGATATTTTTTTTGTGTATCTAAGTTCGCGATGATGCCAAGATCCAACTCCGCAAAATAGACATCCTTCTCGATCTTGAATTTCTTCAGCATTTCGGGTTTGACTCTCCCGATTGAACCGACATAAGTGTTATTGATTTCAACGCCTATCGCCGATTCAGTTAAAGAACTTGGTGCATTGTAATAAATTAAATCGCTATTGTCAAGACCGATACCCTGCAACAGTGACTGTACCAGTCCCTTCAGATCAAAAATATCAACAGAACGCTCCTTTTCATACCAGGACGGCACGCCGGCGTCGCCGGAGAGACATATACCAAGCATATTTTTTTCGCTGTAACCCGGAACGACCGTATCAGTCCCTTTTGACGCGGAAAATACCGTCCCGATCTCAAAAAAATGAAGCCGGGCTGCTCCGTGATTATAATTGTGCGCAATGGATTGAAGCATCGTGGCAAGCAGCGAGGGACGCATGATCTCCAATTCTACACTCAAGGGATTCTTCACCACGACAGGAGCATCGGTGAATAACTTCGCCGACGATGCATCGATCATGCTGTTGGTAAGGATCTCATTGAGTCCGTTCGCTTCACACCACCGGCGGATGGAGTTGATCTTCCATTCCGCATCATCCGGTTTAGTGAACATCACTTCAGAGGAAATCTTGTTCTCGATATTGTCATATCCGAACAATCGTGCAACCTCTTCGATCAGATCGATCTCCTGCTCAATATCCGGACGGAATGTCGGAACAGTGCATTCAACGATACCCTCCTGCATGTCCGCACACAGTATCCCGATCGAGCCGAGGAATTGTCGGATCCGGTCATGCGGCAGCTGAGTACCGAGGATGGAATTCACTCTTGATGTTCTCAGTGTGATCTTCTTCGGCAGGATCGGCTGCGGATAGACATCGATGGAGCCGGCAACAATGGTACCGCCGGAAAGTTCAGCGATCAGCGATGCGGCCCGAACCGATGCCGCATCGGTGACATTCGGATCGATGCCCCGTTCAAAGCGGTAGGATGCATCCGTACTGATGCTGAGACGTTTTGCGGTTTTGCGCACGCTGGACGGAAGAAAATACGCCGCTTCCAGAAGTACGTTCGTCGTCTCCGCAGAGATCTCCGAATTCAATCCACCCATCACACCTGCGATCGCAACGGAACGTTCACCGTCGCAGATCATCAATTCTGTGCCGTTCAACTCATGACTCTTCCCGTCAAGCGTTGTGAACTTCTCCCCTTTTGCGGCGCTCTTCACAATGATCGCATGCTGAGCAAGGCGATCTGCATCAAAGGCATGCAGCGGCTGACCGTATTCCATCATGACAAAGTTCGTGACATCGACGATGTTGTTGATCGGACGAAGACCGGCGGCCGTCAGAAATCTCTTAAGCCATTGCGGAGATTCCTGTATTTTCACGTTTCGGATCATCCGGGCGACATAGCGCGGACAATCTTCCGAATTCTGCACCGTAACAGAGGCAAATTCCGAGATCGAACTTTTCTTTTCTTCATTCAGTGTCACAGAAGGAAGAACATACTTCGTACCGTACGCAGCGGCGATATCCCGAGCGATACCGATATGACTTAAACAATCTGGTCTGTTCGGAGTAATACCGATCTCGAAAGCAATATCATCAACACCAAGATACTCTGAAACAGACTGACCAACCTGAGAGTCCGATTCAAGCACTTTGATTCCGCTTCCATCCTCACCGATACCCAGTTCTTTTGCTGAACAGATCATACCGGAGGATTCAACTCCGCGAATGGTCGCTTTGCTCAGAACGAACGGCTTACCGCCGGGATCATGCTGATTGTGAGGGACAGTAGCACCGACCAGGCCAACGATCACTTTCTGTCCCGCAGCCACATTAGGAGCTCCGCAGACGATCTGAAGCGGAGTATCGTCCGTTTTCACACGGACGGAGCACAGACGCAAGCGGTCAGCGTTGGGATGCTTCTGCACTTCCAGCACTTCACCGACGACAAACCCGTCAAATTTCTTCCCCAGATACTCAATCGATTCGACTTCAAGTCCGAGACTGGTGAGCTTTTGCGCAAGCTCTTCCGGGCTAATTTTCACATCAATATACTGCTGTAACCACTTAAGACTTATACGCATACGGTTTTCATTAAAACTGATTTAGAAATCGGACATCATTTTCAAAAAAGATACGGATATCATCAACTCCGTACCGAAGCAAAGAGATACGATCCACTCCCATACCGAAGGCGTATCCGGAAACCTTCTCAGGATCATGTCCGCAATTGCGGAGCACGTTCGGGTGGACCATACCGGCGCCTAACACTTCAAGCCATCCGGAGTGTTTGCAGATCCGGCATCCTTTACCTTTGCACAGGAAGCAGGTAATATCCATTTCCAAACTCGGCTCGGTGAAAGGAAAGTAACTGGGCCGGAAGCGATATTGAATATCGCTGCCATAGAAATTCTTCGCAAAAGTCACCAGCGTTCCCTTCAGATCAGCAAATGTCACATTCTTATCAACGTAGAGGCCGTCCACCTGATGGAAGAAATAATTGCTGCGTGCACTGACCGCTTCATTCCGATAGACCCTTCCCGGCATGATGAC
>CALRIY020000172.1:0-5282 GCA_943364975.1 Synechococcus sp. UW140 | reverse complement strand
CCGCCCGAATTGAAGACTGTGTTCGACAATCTTGAACGGAACTTCACTCCATGGGGCTTCTCCCATTCCACCCGTGCGGACTGGGCGGAAGGGCTCAACATTCCGAAGATGGCTGAGGTCGGCGATGCGAAGAATGTCGATATCCTCTTCTGGGTCGGCTGCGCCGGATCGTACGATGCTCGGTATCAAAAAGTTTCCGTCGCATTCTCCAAACTGATGCAGCATGCGGGAATCTCTTTTGCGATCCTCGGAACGGAAGAGAAATGCAACGGCGACGCCGCACGCAGAATGGGGAATGAATATCTCGCACAGACGATGATGACGGAGAATATCGAAACGCTGAACCGGTATAATGTGAAGAAGATTGTCGCGACCTGTCCCCACTGCTTCCATTCCCTCGCAAAGGAATATCCTCAGTTCGGCGGGAATTTTGAGGTGGTGCATCATACCGATTATCTGAATCAGCTGGTGGAAGAAGGAAAGATCAAGATCGGGAAAGAACAAAAGAAAACGGAGAGCATCACCTATCACGATTCGTGCTATCTTGCCCGTTACAATGACGTGGTGGAAACTCCCAGAACCACACTGCAGGCGACCGGAGCACAACTGGTGGAAATGCCGAGATCAAAAGATAAAGGTCTCTGCTGCGGCGCCGGCGGAGGACGGATGTGGATGGAAGAACATCACGGCAAACGGATCAATATCGAACGAACGGAAGAAGCGCTTGCAACCGGAGCATCCACCGTTGCATCGGCCTGTCCGTTCTGCATGACCATGATGAATGATGGCGTGAAAGCGAAAGAAGCAGCAGAAAAAGTGCAGGTAAAAGATGTCGCCGAAATTCTCTGGGAAGCGGTAGAAAGAAAATAGTTTCCGCATTGAATGAATGCAATTGTTGTTATGCTGTCGCCACAAAATCACTAAAACACAAAATGAATGACTTCGCGGCAAGCCCGCCTCAGGCGGGCAAGCCGCGAGGTATTTTGTCATGCCAGCGTACGCTGGCATCCAGCTCCTGGATTCCGGTCCCGAAGGGATCACTTCGTTGACTTTCGCCCTCCTTCGGCGGGCTCGCCGGAATGACGCCGCCACGAAGTGGTCCTTCGGACAAGCGGCGGGGAATTAGACCCTCAAGAGATTAATCCAAATAATCATACCTCAAAATTTATCGTTTTGATTTGTGTTCCGCTGCTTCATCTCCTTATTTGTGTCTTGGTGTTTACCCGCCCGCCTAATAATCCGGCGGGTAGACCTTGTTGTTTGGCGGGTTTTATTGGCCGAATGATTACGCCTTCGCCACAAATGCTAATACCCGCCTGAGGCGGGCAAGCACCAATTCCCTCGTAATTGCCCCGCACATGAAATATTCCATTCACGACAAGACCGTCTGATTTCCTCAGCAAAATTGATCGATTTTCATTTGTACGAGTACGCGTGATTGACCACGCCATGCCAATTCGGTACATTATTGAGTGCAATGAAATGATCCCTTCAAAGATCATTTCTCCATGAAATAATCAATCTTCCGAATTCAGCCGATGAAGTTCCTCCCCATACTTCTGATCACCTCGCTTCTTTTTTCTGCTGAAGGACCGCACAATGCCCGTAAGAATGTTCCTCAAAAAGTTTCTTTGAGAGGATGGAAGTATTTTGACGGCAACAGCATCAAATGCAATATCAATTCATCCGGTCCCTATGCAGATTATCTTCAAACGAATTCATCCGGTCTGTTCTGGCCGAAAGGAACAAACAAAACGCCGGTGTATACATCGGGCCTCTGGGTGATCGGAAGACATCGTCCTACCGGCACGCTCCGCACAGCAGTTCAGGATTTTTCAACGGAATTCCAGCCGGGACCGATCCTCTCAACATATAATACTCTGACAAACTCAACAGCACCGTTGGGTGATCCGGACGCATCGCAATATCGATTATATAAGATCAATCGAGCGGATATCAAAAACAGCGGCACTTCCCGAGCGAATCCGGATTACGAAGATTGGCCGGGGGATCTCGGCGCTCCATTCAATGATCTGAACAACAACGGGAAATGGGAAAAGGGAATTGATACACCGAAACTCTTCGGTGATCAGACAATATGGTGTGTGTATAATGACGGGAATCCTTCCAACCATAAATCGACCGGCACGACCTTACCGCTGGGAATTGAAGTCCGGGCACTGTATTACGGATTCGAGAAGATCGATCCATTAAAGAATACAATGTTCATCCGTTGGACGATCATTAACAGAAGTGATTCTCACTATGACAGTCTGTTTGTCGGTCTATTCTCCGATACAGATTTGGGATACCCTTCTGATGATTGTGCGGGATATGATAGTACACTGCAGTTATCATATGCATACAACGGAAAAAATAATGATGACAATTGGTCAACCGGATATGGAACATTACACCCGGCTTGTGGATATGTGTTTTTAGGGGGGACACCTTCTTTACAGCCTAATGCGCATACCGTCTATTTCAATACTACCCCAACCAACAGCGATCCTCCGCTCGGTATGCCCAAATTCCCACAGCAAGCCTATAATTTTCTCTGTGGATTGGAAATATTTTCTGGAATGCCAATCAAGAATCCGGTGACAAACGCACCATCCCGTTTTATGTACTCTGGAGACCCGGTGACAAACACCGGATGGACACAATTGAGTGCAGGGGGAACTCCCGATGACATCCGAACACTTCTCTCTCTAGGACCTGTCACGCTTGCACCTGGAGATACGCAGGTTGTGAATGCTGCATTTGTAATCGCGCAGGGAACGCACCGGCTGAACAGTGTTGAACGTCTCCGCGAAGATGTCGGAACGGTCCATGCTGTGTATCAATCAGATCTGACAATGCCTGTCTCAACGATCCGGCAGACGGCGAACGATGATTCCATTACCTTTGATCTGACTCTCGATGTTCATTCCTTACAACCGAAAAATGTGAGTCTGGAAATTGTACCCCAGGACTCTTCCATTACGCTCGCATCCGTTCCGCTTTTTGACGACGGAACACACGGGGACGTTTCGGCGGGAGACGGTATCTTTCGAAATTCCATTGGATTGAGATCAGCGATGGTGCTGGCGGATTTCAATGCGCGGATCGTCGACAAGAACAACCGGCAGATTAGCATGCGAAGCATCCATCCGAAACTTCCGATGATAAAACTTCGGTTGTCGGACCCGATCATCTATTCGGACGATCTCAATCAAAACGGAAAAGCGGAGCCGGGCGAGAATATCCGTTTCGGAGTGAATATCTTCAATCCTCATCCATTCACGATCGGCAGATTGAGTATCGGACAATATTCCTCGAGTATTCAATTTCAAGCTATTCAACCGCTCGAGACAATCGTCAATCACTATGAGCAGAATAAAACTGACCGGTATCTTTCTGTAGTTATCCCCGACGGATATCGCGACAGTTCCATCACCGTTCCCTTATCGTTCAGTGATTCATTGTGGAACAGTTGGACCGATTCCGTCTCCATTCCGGTAGTGCGTCCACTCTTAAAAACAACGACTGCTGCAAGAATAAAAGGGAGCGGCGATGTTGACATCCGCGTGACGATCACGGATAGGTCGCAATTGCGCAACCATCTGTATGTTCTACGGGGGACGGATTCCAGCTATTATTTCGGACTCGTGTTGAAGGATTCCATTGAGAACAGAGAATTATTCCGGTCTCAATTTTATGGCTACAACTCTGGAGCACCCCAATTCAATCACGCGCTTCCGTTGACGGATGGTTTTAAAGTGAAATTGAATCTCCCTGCCGAATCATGGTCCCAATTCACTTCACGATACTATTTCAAGGAAGGAAGTCAATGGATCTGGGTGTACCCGTATTCAGCCCAGAATTACGGCGCTCCAAAATCGACGGTCCACTTTGCGGATATACCGGCGACCTATATAAAATTTTCACGATATACCGGTTTCACCGATACAGATTCCAGCAAAAAACTGAATGTCAACGAACCGTACACCTTCGATACGACGGATTCTGATAGGACCCAAAAGGCATTTTTGTATTCCGCTTCAAACGTGCTTCTGGGATTCGTCAATATTCCATTTGCCGTTTATGAGATTGGCACAGGACAGACGCACAAACTCTCTGTGGCACTAAAACGTACCCAATCTACCGACACGTCCCGCCGATGGATCATGGGAAAAGACCAGATCTATGTTATGGCATATCCATACAACAGTGACGGGAAAGTGTTCGATCCTGCGTTGGGCGGCCTGGATCTGCGCTATAAATTCGTGCAAGACAGTCTGCTCCCCTATTACTATGTAATAGAAAAATGGCTGGAGGGTGAACCCCTGCGCGATACAGGAAGTGTATTGATCGAATACAGTCCGACATTCTCCTCCCGGGATGTTTTCATCTTCAACCCGACCGATATCTCCATCGGGAACCTCCCACTTCCCGAAACGGCGGAACTTGAACAGAACTATCCTAATCCGTTCAATCCGTCCACAACCATACGGTATTCCGTGCCGGTGAAATCATTCACCTCCATCGCTGTCTACAACATTCTCGGCCAAAAAGTGCGGACACTCTTCCATGACCTGCGCGATCCCGGCACATACGAAGTGGAATGGAACGGACGGAATGAATCCAATCTGCCTGTTGCGAGCGGACTTTACCTCTGCCGATTTGAATCAAGCGGAAAAGTCGTTTCACGAAAAATGCTCTTTTTAAAATGATCAGTCACGTATGAAATATCTCAGCATAATATTCACGATCACCATCATGATCGCAGCGGAACAGCCGAAAGAGCGGTCCGCACCTATCCTGAACAAATCTGCTGCGACAGAGTGGAAATACTTAGATATCAATTCACTCTTATCGACCATCGCGAGTGACGGGCCGTATTCCGATTACCGCCGGACAAATTCCAGCGGTTTATTCTGGCCGAAAGGAACAACAAAAACGGCATCCTACACTTCGGGACTGATGATCATCGGGAAACACCGTCCGTCCGGTTCTCTCCGCACTGCGGTACAATATTATAATGGGGTCGAATTCCAACCCGGACCGATCAACGGAAAGTTCAATACCGCCACGAATGATCCCGGCGTTGCTGCCAATGTCAAAGACAAATCATACCGAGTGTATAAGATCTCAAAAGGAGATACTAAGAATACCAATCCCGATCTCGCCGAATGGCCCGGGAATTTGGGTGCACCATTTCATGATGTGAACAGGAATGGTGTGTGGGATAATGGTATTGATACTCCAAAAATGTACGGCGATCAGACGTTGTGGACGGT
>CALRIY020000171.1:0-5342 GCA_943364975.1 Synechococcus sp. UW140 | reverse complement strand
CGTAAAGGAACCGTTGTCTGAACGTATCGTCGGACGTGTGGCGGTGCATGAGGTACGTGACCCGATGAGCAATAAGGTCCTTGTGAAGTCCGGCGAGATCATCGATGAAGAGGTCGCACAGACGATCTCCGAAACGGCGATCGAACAGGTCGAGATCCGTTCCGTGCTGACGTGCGAAGCAAAACGCGGCGTCTGCGCAAAATGTTACGGCCGCAATTTGACCACCGGAAATCTGGTGGAGGTCGGCGAGACCGTCGGTGTCATCGCTGCGCAATCCATCGGTGAACCCGGAACTCAGCTGACACTCCGTACATTCCATACCGGCGGTACAGCAAGCTTGATCGCCAACCAGTCGCACATCACCTCAAAGTTCGACGGGTATGTGAAGTTCGACAGTGTGAAATCCATCAAGATCTCTACTGAGGACGGCGAAAAGATCCTTTCACTCGGCCGCAGCGGTGCGATCCAGGTATTGAATCCCGACAATGCTGTCCTGACGAAGTATGATGTGCCCTACGGTGCTATCCTGCAGCTTGCGGACGGTGCACAGGTGAAAAAAGGACAGCTGTTGTATGAGTGGGATCCGTATAATGCCACCATCATTTCCGAATATGCCGGACAGATCAAGTATATGGATCTGAAAGAAAATATCACCTACCGCGATGAACCGGATGAACAGACCGGTCACATTCAGAAGGTGGTCATCGATTCACGCGATAAGAATCTCAGCCCGTCCATTATGGTCACGGACAAAGCCGGGAAGAAGATCGCCAGCTACATCATCCCGACTCGTGCCCATATCCTTGTGGACAACGAGGAAGCGATCTCCGCAGGTACTGTGCTCGTCAAGATCCCGCGCGATATCGGTAAGACCCGTGATATCACCGGTGGTCTGCCGCGCGTAACGGAATTGTTCGAAGCGCGTTCACCGGGTGATCCGGCGGTGGTCAGCGAGATCGACGGCATCGTTTCGTTCGGTGCGCAGAAACGCGGTAACCGCGAAGTGATCGTTACAAGTCACGACGGCAAAGAGCGCAAAGTGTATATGATCGCTCTCGGCAAACACGTGCTTGTTCAGGAAAATGATTTCATCCGCAGCGGCGAGCGTCTGTGCGATGGTGCGATCGATCCGCATGATATCCTCCGCATCAAAGGTACCAGCGCTGTGCAGGAATATCTGGTGAATGAGATCCAGGAAGTGTACCGCATGCAGGGTGTGAAGATCAATGACAAGCATATCGAGATCATTGTCCGTCAGATGATGCAGAAGGTCCGCGTCACGGATCCGGGCGACACGAAATTCCTTGAAGGCGATTATATCGACAAAGTGAAGTTCGAAGAGGAGAACCGCGGTCTCGAAGGAATGGTCTTCATCGAGAATAAAGGCGATTCAAAAATGAAGAACAACACGTTGAGCGAGAAGAAAAAAGTGAAAGAGATGAATCTTGAACTCAAGAAAAAAGAGAAGAAGATCATTGAATCACGTGATGCGGAACCGGCATTGTCGGAACCGATCCTTCTCGGCATCACGACAGCATCGTTGTCCACCGACAGCTTCATCTCTGCTGCATCGTTCCAGGAAACAACAAAGGTGCTGACTGATGCTGCAATCGAGGGCAAGGTCGACCATCTGCTGGGATTGAAAGAGAACGTCATCATGGGTCATTTGATCCCGGCCGGTACCGGACTGAAAAAATTCCGTGAAGTGCTGGTCACATCAAAAAAACCGTCGCGTGTTGTTGAGAAAGCACCGGTGGTGGAAGAACCGACCGATGCTGAAAAAGAAGAGGAAGTTGTCCTTGTAAAAAAGGCACGGAAAAAGGCAAAAGTAACGGCCTAAAATATAGGGGGAAAAGAATGAATAATTCTTTCCCCTTTTATTTGACAAAATAAATATTTTTCGCTATATTAGAAGACTCAAAAAGACATAAAAACATTTAATTTCTGGAGTACGTAGTTTGCCTACGATTAATCAATTAGTTAGACTCGGTCGTGAAAATCTGGCTGTGAAGAGCAAGTCTCCGGCGCTTGAAGGCAATCCGCAAAAACGCGGCGTATGCACGAGAGTGTATACCACAACGCCGAAGAAACCGAACTCAGCGCTTCGTAAAGTTGCACGTGTGCGTTTAACCAACCACATTGAGGTAACCGCTTACATCCCCGGTGAAGGTCATAATTTACAAGAGCACTCTATTGTAATGATCCGCGGCGGTCGTGTAAAGGATCTGCCTGGTGTACGGTACCACATTATACGCGGCACGCTCGACACACAAGGTGTTCAAGATCGTAAACAGGCCCGTTCCAAATACGGTGCTAAACGACCCAAATAATCATAGTTTTTGACCTTTACCAATGAGAAAAAAGCACGCTTCGAAACGCATCGCTACTATTGACCCCAAATTCGGGGATGTCCTCGTTAATCGTTTCATCAATAATATCATGAAAGATGGTAAGAAGCATCGTGCTCAGACCATCCTGTACGATGCTATTGAGATCATCGGCGAGCGTACAAAATCGCAAAATCCTATCGAAGTATTCAAAAAAGCAGTTCATAACGTTTCCCCGGTCATTGAGATCCGTGCTCGGAGAGTCGGCGGAGCAACCTATCAGGTTCCTACAGAAGTTCGTCCCGAACGGCGAACCGCTCTCGCAATTCGTTGGTTACTAAACTATTCTTCTGAACGTTCGGATAAGTCTATGTCGTTGAAATTGGCAGCTGAATTCATTGCAGCTGCGAACGGCGAGGGTAATGCGGTGAAGAAAAAAGAAGATACACACCGTATGGCCGAAGCAAACAAAGCGTTTGCTCACTTTAAGTGGTAATAAGCTTTTAAAGACATTTTAATCTTTTAAGTATTCTCGCTCCAAAGCACTGTTTTGTCTGCTTTAGAGTTTTAGGAAAAGTATGCCTCGTAAATATTCATTGGATCGTACCCGTAATATCGGGATCATGGCTCACATCGACGCTGGCAAGACCACGACGACTGAGCGTATTTTGTTCTATACCGGTGTGTTGCATCGTGTGGGTGAAGTGCATGACGGCGCCGCAACAATGGACTGGATGGAGCAGGAGAAGGAACGCGGAATTACGATCACTTCAGCGGCAACAACCTGCTTCTGGAGAGACCATCGTATCAATATCATTGATACTCCCGGTCACGTTGATTTTACCATTGAAGTTGAACGCTCCCTTCGTGTGCTGGACGGTGCTGTCGCATTGTTCTGTTCCGTCGGCGGTGTCGAACCCCAGTCTGAGACAGTTTGGCGTCAGGCGGACAAGTATGGTGTTCCGCGTATTGCATTTGTGAATAAGATGGACCGTGTCGGCGCAGATTTTCTCGGCGCAGTAACGATGATGAAAGAGCGTCTGGGAGCTAATGCTATTCCTATTCAGCTTCCGGTCGGTCAAGGTGAAATGTTCAAAGGGATCATTGATCTGGTCCGCATGAAAGCGCATATTTTTCATGATGAGAACAATGGAATGACGTGGGATGAGATCGATATTCCGCACGATCTGCAGGCGCAGGCAGCGGAATACCGCACAAAGATGCTGGAAGCGGTCTCCGATGAGGATGATTCACTGCTTGAAAAATATCTTGAGGGGAAAGAGATCTCGGAAAAGGAATTGACCGATGTTCTCCGCAGAGCATGTTTGAAAGTGTCGATCGTTCCTGTCCTCTGCGGTTCTTCATTCAAGAACAAAGGCGTGCAGATGCTGCTCGACTCTGTTGTTAATTTCCTTCCCTCACCGTTGGATATTCAAGGCGGCGTGATCAGCGGTCATCATCCGAATATGAAGGATACTGTTTCCCGTAAGATCGCGGACAATGAAAAATTTACTGCGCTGGCTTTCAAGATCATGACCGATCCGTATGTCGGTCGTTTGACATTCTTCCGCGTCTACAGCGGAACCGTCAAAGCTGGATCGTATCTGTATAATTCTGTCAGCGATAAGAAAGAACGTATCGGACGTGTGCTGCGTATGCATGCGAATCATCGTGAAGACGTGGATGAAGGTTATGCAGGCGACATCCTTGCGGCGATCGGATTCAAGAATACACGCACCGGAGATACGCTGTGCGGTGAAGATGAGCCGATCATTCTCGAAAAAATGATCTTCCCGGAACCCGTTATCCATCAGGCGATCGAACCGAAAACAAAGGCCGATCAGGAAAAGATGGGTGAAGCGCTTACGAAACTTGCTGAAGAGGATCCGACATTCAAGATCACGACCAATGTGGAAACAGGGCAGACGATCATCGGCGGTATGGGTGAACTTCACCTTGAAATTCTAGTTGATCGTATGAAACGCGAATTCAAGGTCGAAGCGAACGTCGGGAAACCCCAGGTTGCTTATAAAGAAACGATCCGTAAGAAAGTCACACAGGAAGGCAAGTTTGTTCGTCAGTCCGGCGGTAAAGGTCAGTTCGGTCACGTTTGGATCGAACTCGAACCCAATGAAAAAGGAAAAGGGTATGAATTCGAAGATGCGATCGTCGGAGGTGTTATTCCCCGCGAATTCATCAAACCGGTTTCCATGGGTATTCAGGAAGCATTGAAGAATGGTATCCTTGCCGGTTATCCTGTTGAAGATATCAAAGTAAAATTGATCGACGGTTCTTATCATGATGTTGACTCGTCCGAAATGGCGTTCAAGATCGCAGGCTCCATGGCGTTCCAGGAAGGCGCAAAGAAAGCGAATCCTGTGATCCTTGAGCCGATCATGGCCGTTGAAGTAGTTTCTCCCGAAGATTACCTCGGCGATGTGATGGGTGATTTGAACTCCCGCCGCGGCAAGATCGAAGGTATCACTCCTCGAAAAGATGCTCAGGTGATCAAAGCGATGGTTCCGTTGTCCGAGATGTTCGGATATTCCACCACGCTGCGTTCAATGACGCAGGGACGTGCACTCTATACAATGCAGTTCGATCACTATGACGAGACACCGAAATCGGTCTCGGAAGCGATCATCGAGAAGGTAAAAGGGAAGAACGCGTAAGCTTTAGAAAATTGAAATTAATCAATCACACATTAAAATAAGGAGAAATCCTCATGGCAAAAGAGAAATTTGACCGCAGTAAGCCGCACGTGAACATCGGAACGATTGGACACGTCGATCACGGCAAGACATCCTTAACCGCAGCGATCACAATGACGCTTTCCGCAAAAGGTCTTTCATCGGTCCGTACATTCGACTCGATCGATAACGCACCGGAAGAACGCGAACGCGGTATCACGATCGCAACGGCACACGTTGAATATCAGACCGAGAACCGTCACTATGCACACGTTGACTGCCCCGGCCACGCTGACTATGTGAAGAACATGATCACCGGTGCTGC
>CALRIY020000170.1:0-5351 GCA_943364975.1 Synechococcus sp. UW140 | reverse complement strand
ATCCCAATCATACTAAATACTATGTCCTCTCAAAAAAAGTGGTATCATCTCTCGCTGACCAAACAGATCCTCCTGGGACTTGTCTTCGGTGTGCTGCTCGGCTGGCTTGCACCGGAATTCTCGAAGGAAACGGCGTTCCTCCGGACCATCTTCCTCAATCTGATCAAAGTGATCATCGCTCCGTTGATCTTTGGCAGCATTGTTGCCGGAATCGCCGGTGGAGGGAGCGCAAAGAAGGTCGGCCGTATCGGTTGGAAATCCCTCGTCTATTTTGAGATCGTTACGACGCTGGCGCTGGCGATCGGTTTGATCGTCGTCAACATCACCGGACCGGGATACGGCGTGGAGTTGAAAGGGGATAATGTGAATCTGGGAAAGATCGCCGAGAATCATCCGATGACACTGACGGAGACTCTCGTGCATGCCTTCCCGTCGAACATCATCGATTCGATGATGCGCAATGACGTTCTGCAGATCGTCGTCTTCTCCGTCATCTTTGCCTTCGCTGTCTCGGCAATGGGAAAGAAAGGCGAACCGATCCTACACCTTGCCGACAGTCTGTCCCAAGTGATGTTCAAATTCACCAGTTACATCATGTTGTTTGCGCCGTTCGGCATCGGCGCGGCAATGGCGGTTACGGTGGGACACATGGGGATCGGTGTGCTCGTGAATCTCGGCATGCTGGTCGGTACGCTCTATATCGCACTGATCGTCTTTGTTGTGGTCGTTCTGGGAACCGTCATGTATATCATCAAAATGCCGGTGCGTCAATACATCAAAGCGATCAAAGAACCGTTCACGCTGGCGTTCGTCACCACCAGCAGCGAATCCGCTCTGCCGAAACTGATGGAGGTGATGGAGCGGATGGGCGTTCCGAAACGGATTGTCGGCTTCGTCATTCCGACCGGATACAGTTTCAATTTGGACGGCAGCACGCTCTATCTCGCCGTTGCGTCCGTGTTCGTTGCGCAGGCATCAGAGACGGTGACGGGTATTCATTTCGGGTGGGACCAGCAGATCCTGCTGATGCTGACATTGATGATCACATCGAAAGGGATCGCCGCTGTTCCCCGTGCCTCCTTGGTCGTCCTTTTCGCAGCGCTGCATTCGTTCGGACTGCCTCCGGAAGGTGTAGCGGTGATCTTTGCTGTGGATGAATTGATGGATATGGCCCGCACATCGGTCAATGTGCTCGGGAACGGACTTGCCTGCGCAGTGATCGCACGGTGGGAAGGGGAATTCGATGATCATAAAGCGAAGGTCTTCGGTACGCCGGAAGAGGTTCGGATCGATACGGAAGAAGGAAATCTTGCTTTTGCGCAGGATGCACGTCAAGGGGAGTAGGAAATCGCGCTGGAGCAGTTCGTCATCTATATCATTCTCTTTGTCGCTGCACTGTTTGCAGGGCTGATCGATTCGATCGCCGGCGGCGGCGGTTTGATCGCGCTTCCCGCACTGCTTGCCGTTGGTGTTCCACCGCAGACCGCACTTGGGACGAACAAATTCCAAAGTATGTTCGGTGTATTCACCGCGGCTCGTCACTATCGCGAGCATGGACTGGTGAAGTTCCGTGAAGAGAAACTGGGATTCATCATCACCTTCATCGGTGCAGGTCTTGGTGCATGGACGGTCCAGCAGATCGATTCAAAGATCCTCGGGTATATCATTCCTGTCTTCCTCTTGTTCATTGCTCTCTATACACTCTTCACTCCTTCTCTCGGGAAACACCGGACCGAATCCAAGCTCACCAAGCAACGCTTCTTCATCATTTTCGGCAGTCTATTGGGATTTTATGACGGATTCTTCGGTCCCGGTGTCGGTGCTTTTTGGGCCGTAGCATTCATGTCCCTGCTCGGATATGAGATCCGCACAGCGACTGCCCACACGAAAGTCATGAATCTTTCGAGCAACATCATCTCCGTGATCGTCTTTTCCATCGGCGGCTCGGTAATGTTCCTGTACGGTGCGGTCATGGCGGCAGGTCAGATCATCGGCGCACGGATCGGTTCCGGTCTTGCCGTGAAGAAGGGGATCAAGATCATACGCCCGCTCTATATTATGATCGTTTTTGCGACGATTGCAAAACTGCTGTACGATCGGATCTTCTGATTGCACCGGTGAGCCGTCAGTTTTAATTTGCCGATAATTTCTTCTATATTGTTTTTGACCATTAAGGAGTTCGAGTGAGAATATGCATTGCCGTTGTCTTTATTTCTGTTCAGTTCCTGTTCAGCTGGGGATCGACCGGACATAAGATCATCAATAAAAATGCCGTGATCCATCTTCCCGTTTCGATGAAAAAGTTCATCGATCAACAGGCATTTCTTGAAACACACTCTGTCGATGCCGATACGAGGAAGACAAATGATACGGCGATGTTCTCCGAACAGTACAGACATTATCTTGATATCGATGATTATCCGAATTTTCGGTCGTTGGACCGGAACTTTTCGGTGCTTGTCTCTCAGTACGGCTGGATGAGAGTGAAAGAGAATGGAACCAATCCATGGGAACTCGTCCGGTTCATGGACTCGCTGACCGCACAATTGAAACGGGGGGACTGGAACGCGTCCTATCAAACGGCGGCCGATATCGGCCATTACGTCGGTGATCCGCATCAGCCGCTGCATGCCGCCGTCAATTATAACGGCCAATTGACGGGGAATACCGGTATCCACTCGCGATACGAATCGAATATGGTGAACTCCTATCAAGGACAGATCTCCATTAAAAAGGACAGTATCACATACATCAGTGATGTACTCGGCTTTGCTCTGAACTATATTGTTGCTTCAAATGCTCTTGTTGATTCGGTCCTTCATGCGGACAATCTGGCAAAGTCCATTTCGGGTTATTCCGGTTCAGGGACAGCTCCCTCGAAATACTATGAAGTGTTATGGCAGCAGCTGGGTGATATGACCAAAGCTCAGATGCAGATGGCAACTGTCGATCTTGCGAGTCTCTGGTACACCGCCTGGGTGAACGCAGGATTGCTGGCAAAACCGTCCGGTATCCGTAAGAACCCTTCAGGCAAAGTGAAATCGTACAATCTTGAACAGAACTTTCCGAATCCCTTCAATCCGAAAACAACCATCCGGTTCGATGTGGCGGAACGAGGAAATGTAAAATTGGAGATCCTTTCATTGGAAGGGAAAAAGATCGCATCGCTCGTCAACGAACATTGCGATGAGGGCAGTTACAGCGCGGATTGGGATGCATCCAACATGGCAAGCGGTGTTTATCTCTATCGCTTGGAAACGGATAAATTTTCCCAGACAAAAAAGTTATTGTTCATCAAATGACGGCGGATGTGCTGTAGAGCCGTCATTCATCATCGGTCATTGTGTGCTCGCACTTGGCGGCAAAAGAATGACCCCTCGGAAATTGCATCTGCCTAAATTTGAGCCAATGTGTTGGAATGTGATTTGACGATATGAAAACAAAATTCTCGTGGACACCCGCCGAACTGAAGTTCCTCCGAACCTTGACCACACCATACAAGATCCAGCTCTTTCTGGACAGCGTTGGTTACAGCGCAGAATCGCGGTACCGCGCACCGCGTGCCGTTCTACATGATCGCAAAGCGCACTGTTTTGACGGTGCGGTGTTTGCAGCGGCGATGCTCGGCAGACTCGGCTATCGTCCGCAGATCGTTGATATGCAGGCAGTGCGGGACGATGATCATGTGATCGCTCTGATCGAAAAGGACGGAAAGTTCGGCGCGATCGCCAAATCGAATTTTTCAGGACTCCGGTACCGTGAGCCGATCTACAGCACCATCCGTGAATTGGTGATGTCCTACTTTGAATCATTCTATAATCTGAATAAAGAGAAGACTCTCCGTCAGTTCACCGTTCCCCTCGACCTGTCGCCGTATACAGATTATGAGTTCAGCGAAGATGTCATGGAAGAGATCGGACTGAAGCTGAGCTATATTCCGGTGACAAAACTGATGAACGCTGCACAGATCCGTTCCCTGCAGAAAGTGGATGACCGGACATACAAAGCAGGCCTGATGGGGTCGATCAAGAAGGGTCTTTACAAACCGTAATGCAACCGCACGATCATCTGATGATCGATAAAAAGAGAGAACGATGAATAAACCGGGATTCGAATTAGTATCGGATTATAAGCCGCAGGGTGATCAGCCCGAGGCGATACGCCAATTGACCGAAGGTGTCGAACGCGGCGACAAGTATCAAACACTGCTCGGCGTAACGGGAAGCGGAAAGACATTCTCCGTTTCCAATGTGATCAAGAATTTCGACCGCCCCGTGCTGATCATGTCCCACAATAAGACCCTCGCCGCTCAGCTGTATGCCGAATTCAAGGGGTTCTTCCCGAAAGATCATGTCGAATTCTTCATCAGTTATTATGACTATTACCAGCCGGAAGCATATGTTCCAACCACCGACACGTATATCCAAAAAGATTCCTCGGTGAATGAAGAGATCGACCGGCTCCGCCTTCGGGCGACGAGCGCGCTCCTCTCCGGAAAACGGAATGTCATCGTGGTCGCTTCGGTCAGCTGCATCTACGGCATCGGCGCGCCGGATGAGTGGATCGCACAGATGGTCGTGATCAAAAAAGGGGATAAACTGGAACGGAACAAGCTCCTTCGGAAACTGCTCGATATTTTCTATTCCCGGAATGATTATGAGTTCCAGCGGGGCACCTTCCGTGTCCGCGGTGATGTGGTGGAAGTGATCCCGGCGTATGAGAATGACGAAGCGATCCGCGTGGAATTTTTCGGCGATGAGATCGAGAAGATCTCCTACATCAATTCATTGGACGGGTCCATCATCGGAGAGACGGATTACGATGTGATCTATCCTGCCAAACAGTTCGTCACGACGCGGGAATCCCTGGAGAAAGGGATCAAATCCATCGAGATCGAACTCAAGGACCGTCTGGAGGAGATGCGTAATCTCGGCAAATATGTGGAAGCACAGCGCTTGGAACAGCGGACCAGGTTCGATCTGGAAATGATGCGCGAAGTTGGATACTGCAACGGTATTGAAAATTACTCGCGGCATTTGGCGGGACGTCCCGCAGGCTCACGTCCATTCTGTCTGTTCGATTATTTTCCGAAGGATTTCCTGCTCATTATTGATGAGTCGCACGTCACCGTTCCGCAGATCGGCGCAATGTATTTCGGCGACAGGAGCCGGAAAACCACCTTGGTGGAGCACGGGTTCCGGCTCCCTTCGGCGTTGGATAACCGTCCGCTGAAATTCGACGAGTGGGAGCAGATCGTGAATCAGATCATCTTTGTCAGTGCGACGCCGGGAAATTATGAGATGGAAAAGACACAGGGTGTCTTTGTGGAACAGGTCATTCGTCCCACCGGA
>CALRIY020000169.1:0-5395 GCA_943364975.1 Synechococcus sp. UW140 | reverse complement strand
CGAATATCCTGATGTACGGATTGGTCTTTTTCTTCCTTGCCTGCGCTGTGCAGATCCAGGCGATCTCCCGTATGGCATTTGTCGCGGAGATGTGCCGGGAGAATGAACGGCCGATGTATATCGGAATCATGAATACGCTCACGGCGCCGACTGTCTTCATCGGACTGTTGTTCGGTCTTCTGGTGCCGGGGATCGGATATCCGGCGATTTTTGCGATTACATCGTTGCTTGCTGTGAATTCCTTTATGATATTATATAAATTCGTTATCGAACCCAGAAAATGATCCGTCACTGAACAAAAAAGAATGAAACCGATCTCCATCAAACAGACCGACCCCGAAACACTTACGTTTACATGGGACGACCAGCTCGTCACACCGATCCCGATCAGACTCCTCCGTGATGAATGTCCGTGTGCAGAATGCAAAGGGGAGACGATCCTGATGCATCAGATCCTCCCCGTGGTGAAACCGAAACTGCCGGGACATTATTCCATCATGAAGATCGTTCCGGTCGGAAGTTATGCGATTCAGATCTCCTGGGGGGATACGCATGAGACCGGATTGTATTCCTGGGACTATCTCCGTCAGCTTCATCACCGGCAGCAGAAACAGCAGTAACCGTTCCGAAAATCATTATAGAGGAATGCATGAATACCAAGATCCGCAAAGAACTGATCCTCCGCGCCGTTGAAGCAAAAAAGACATCGTATTCTCCTTATTCCAAATTCAGAGTGGGCGCTGCGCTGCTGACCAGCGACGGAGAGATCTTCTCCGGATGCAATGTGGAGAATGCATCGTACGGACTAGCCATTTGCGCCGAACGCAACGCAGTGTTTCAGGCAGCCTTCGCAGGAAAGCGGAAGATCATTGCTGTTGCCGTCACCTCCGATGAGCATTCTTTCCTGACTCCATGCGGCGCCTGCCGTCAAGTGATCTCGGAGTTTGCGGACGGAGATGCGGAGATCATTCTCGTCACAGCGGACGGCAAGACGAAGTCGATGAAATTTGAAAAGATCTTCCCGACTCCGCCGGCGTTGGAGAAACTGAAGAAATAATTCGATGCTCATCATTATTGCCAGTACACGGGCACCCAAGATCAACGGAGTGAAGAGAGCGATAGAACGTTTGATGCCTCTCTTCATTCCAGAACAACTGCCGGTCCATTACGATTCGGTCGAAGCGGTCAGCGGTGTCTCCGAGATGCCGCTGACACAGGACGAGACGATCCGCGGTGCTAAGAACCGCGCAGCGAATGCATTCCGGAGATCAGCAGACGAACAGGTCATCAGCATCGGTGTGGAAGGAGGATTGTTCGCGGCGGATGGAGTGACCTATCTGCAAAGCTGGTCCTGCGCATTCAACGGCGTTGCATTCCACTTCGGCAGTTCCGGCGCCATTGCTCTGCCGAAACCATTATCGGATGCGGTGATCGAACAGAAGATGGAACTCAGTGCGGCTATCGACCGATTTTCGAGTCAAACCGATGTGCGGAGCAGACAGGGAACGTACGGCATCCTCACTGACGATCTCGTGACGAGGGAAGACTCCTTTGAACTGGCCACGTTGTTCGCTCTTATGCCGTTCTTCAACCGGAAATTCTATTCACCTTCCGGTAATATAGAATTAACAGAGCGTTAACACACCGCGCATTGTCATCCGTTCCATTCTTCTTTATATTAGCGCTGAATGAAAGGGCATTGATGAAACAAAAGATACTGATCGCCGACGACGAACGTGATATCATCGACTTTGTCAAATACAATCTTGAGAAAGAGGGATTCGATGTCCTGACCGCCAAGAACGGAGTTGAAGCAGTGGCTCTGGCGAAGAAGAATCCGAGTCTGATCCTTCTGGATGTGATGATGCCGGAGATGGACGGTCTGGAAGCGGTCCGCACCCTGAAGAAGAATCCGGCAACGGCGAAGATCCCGGTCATCTTTCTGACGGCGCGCGGTTCCGAAGTGGACGAAGTGGTAGGACTCGAACTGGGCGCAGACGATTATATCACCAAACCGGTCAGTGTTCCCAAATTGATTGCGCGCATCAAACTGATCCTGCGCAAACGGTCGGCACAGAAAGAGGATGATGCCGTTGCTGTCGAGATCCTCCGGCACGGTGTGTTAGAGATCAATCGCTCCCGGTATAAGGTCCATATCAGTAAAAAAGAGGTCTTTTTCCCGAAGAAGGAATTTGAAGTATTGTCGTATCTCGTGAAGAATGTAGGGAAAGTGGTCACACGGGAAACGCTCCTCTCGCAGATCTGGGGTAGTGATGTTTATGTGATCGACCGGACCGTTGATGTGCACATCCGCAAGATCCGTGAGAAACTCGGTTCCCATGCCGATTATATCGACACCATCAAAGGTGTCGGGTACCGAATGAATGAGATCTGACCAATGCCCCCTCCGGAACCGTGAGGGGCTTTTTTTTTCACATCGGCAGGAAATAATTCCGGGAAACTCGTATCTTCACAACATGTATTCACTTCGCTTCCAGCTGTTCGCCATCACGCTGATCGCCTCCATCGGAGGTGCGGTCGCATTCTATAATCATTCGTCCATTCTTCTCTCATCGCTGCTGCTGCTGGCGGTCCTCCTGATGGCGTACGGATTCCTTTTCTTCTTTGTCTACCGCCCGCTGCAAAGTAT
Source organism: Synechococcus sp. UW140 (assembly GCA_943364975.1). GTDB lineage: Bacteria > Bacteroidota > Ignavibacteria > UBA10030 > UBA8401 > UBA8401. Next base: position 2,745 of record CALRIY020000169.1, on the reverse strand, counting down.
CCAGCGCGTACTGCATGCTCAGGAAGATAAGGAATCGGTACGGCGTTTGAACACCAGCTCGTCGGATGAATTCCGGCAGCTTTCCGATTCTTTCAACACCATGCTCGATTCATTCAGGACCGACATCCGTCAGCTGGAAAAACTTGAACGGGTACGAAGCGAATTCCTCGGGAATGTTTCCCATGAACTGAGAACACCGCTCTTCTCCACACAAGGACTGATCGAGACCCTGCTGCACGGAGCGGTCGATGACAAAAAGGTGAATAAGGATTTCCTGAAGAAGGCCCTGAACAACATCGAGCGGCTCAATTCACTGCTGGAGGAACTGATCGACATCTCCCGGATCGAATCGGGGGAAATGAAACTGCGCGTCCGGTATTTCGATATCGTTCCGATGCTGGAGACGACCGTGACGGAGCTGCAGAACTATGCCGAACAGCGATCCGTCTCCCTCGTGCTGGATCTTCCGGCGGAAACGGAGCTGAATGTCTTCGGGGATAAGGAGCGTCTTCGTCAGGTGATGGTGAACCTGATCGAGAATGCCATCAAATATTCCGAGCCGAAGGATTCGGTGACCGTACAATGCCGCAGCGGCAAAGATGACGTGACGATCTCGGTGAAGGACACCGGCATCGGTATCGCACCGCAGCACATCAGCAGGATCTTTGAACGATTCTATCGGGTGGATAAGGACCGGTCGCGTGACGTGGGTGGTTCGGGACTCGGATTGGCGATCGTCAAACACATCATTGAAGCACACAACCAGACCATCCGTGTCGAAAGTCAGGTCGGGATCGGAACGACATTCACCTTCAGCGTGAGCAGATCCAACGCCGAAGTGTAGCAGCACACCATCAGCGAACGGAACAGGCGATGACATCACAACCAGCGAAAGGACGCGGTGCAGGTTCCAATCCGGCGAACCGCTTTGAAAGCACTCGCTATGAGATCCTGGAAGAGGAGATCGATCCGGAGCGGAAGATCGTCACGCAGTTCTTCCGCGATACCTCCAAGACGGTGCTCGTCAAAAATGATTCTCCCGATATCGGATTCACCTACGATCTGAATCCGTACCGCGGCTGCGAACATGGATGCATCTATTGTTATGCCCGTCCTTCGCACGAGTATCTCGGATTCTCCTCCGGTCTCGACTTTGAAACGAAGATCATGGTGAAACCGGATATCCATTTGCTGCTGGAGAAGGAACTCCAAAAGAAGAACTGGAAACCTTCCACGATCTCTCTCGCGGGCAATACGGACTGCTACCAGCCGATCGAACGGACAATGCAGCTTACCAGAAAATGTCTGGAAGTATTCCTGAAGTATCAGAATCCGGTCGGTGTGATCACGAAGAATGCACTCATCACCCGTGATATCGACATCCTCTCCTCACTTGCACAACAGAATCTCGTCAACGTAACCATCACGATCACGACGCTCGACAAGGAACTTCAGCGTTCCATGGAGCCGCGCACATCGTCACCCGAACAGAAATTGAAAGCGATCGAAGAATTGTCCAAAGCAGGGATCACGGTCGGAGTCAGTTTGGCGCCGGTAATTCCCGGACTGAATGACAGCGAGATGCCGGCGATCCTGAAACGTGCCAGTGACCACGGCGCCCGGTTCGCTTTTTATACGATGGTGCGGCTTCCGTTCACAGTGAAGGATCTCTTCGTGGAATGGCTGAGGAGGGAGTATCCTGACCGTGCTGAGAAAGTGATCAACCGCATCAAGGATGTCCGTGAAGGGAAGATGAACTCCTCCGAATTTGGTAAACGGATGACCGGTTCCGGCGAGATCGCCGATTCCATTTCGCAGCTCTTTGAATTATCCTGCCGCAAATACCATCTCAACGAGAAGGACTTCAGGCTCAGCAAAGACAAATTCGTCGGAAAGCAGACGGACCAGCTGGATCTGTTTTAATCGCAAAGTACACTTGCCAAGTCTTTAAGACTTGGCAAGTGTTTACGCAAACAGCATGCTTGAATTCGGGAAATATTATCACATCTTTAACCGCGGAAATAACCGGGAAGATCTTTTCAAGGAAGAAAAGAATTACGATTATTTTTTAAAACTGTACGCTCATCATGTTGACCCCATTGCGGAAACGTTTGCGTACTGTCTTATGAAGAATCATTTTCATCTTCTCATTAAAATTAAAGAGGAAGAAGAAATCGAAAGACTTGCCAAGTTTCTAAAACTTGGCAAGTCATTGGTCCCTCTTCAGTCATTCAAGAACTTCTTTATCAGTTATTCCAAATCCATCAATAAGGCTTACGGCAGGACAGGAGCATTATTTGAATATCCTTTCAAGAAGATTGAGATCACCTCTGTTGCGTATTTCACACGGTTGGTCCACTATATTCATTATAATCCTCAACATCACAATTTTACGGATGACTTTAAGACATATCCCCATTCGTCGTACCAAATAGTTATTTCAGAGAAACAGACATATCTCCAGAGGGATGCTGTTATTCGATGGTTTGGTGGGACGCATGATTTTATTGAAGTTCATAAGAATGCTGCAAAAGAAAAGGAAATTATTTCACTGATCGGTGATGATGTCTGAATAATAGAAGACCCTAGATGATTTTGGATGCTTGAATATGATCTATTACCCCTGGACAGGATTAATTTACCTTTGTCAAGATTCACCTCACCCCGCTTTACTTTACAATAGAAAAACTCTACTTTGAGCTACAATTTGTCACCCATCATTAAAAGGAAAAGCAATGCGAAAAA
>CALRIY020000168.1:0-5396 GCA_943364975.1 Synechococcus sp. UW140 | reverse complement strand
CTAAAAAACTGATCCTCACAGCAATCGCAAGGAAACTTCTTGTTCTTTGTTTTGCTGTTTGTAAATCTGAACAGCCTTATCAAATAAATTATTCTCGACCACAATTAATTTGACAAAGAGCTTTTTATACAGTATCTCAAAAACAATTTGCATAAAGTTACGAGTGTCATTCCCGTCCCAAAGGGATCCCCTTGGGACATGTTTTTGTCGGGAATCCATTATAATGGACCCCCGACAGAAACGTTCGGCCAACGGCCACGTTGTGGGGGTGACAGAGCTATTTTTGAGATGGTTTCTACTTATTTATGGTTGTTCTGGAGTAATGAAGATCAGCAGGCATAGGACCTATGTCATTGGGTGTGTCCGTCGGCATGAGTGGAAAATATATCGGCTTTGGTATTGACATTATTGAATTCCTGAAGTAATTTACGGTAGAGAAACAACGGAATTCATCGAAATTCATTCAATCCATACATCACGAGAGTGAACGTTCAATGAAACAAATTTTGATGCTCGCCATGATGCTCCCCAGCATAGCTCTGTCCGGAGTGATCCGAGAGGGGACAATGCAGGCGCGGAGCGACGGCAGTAATGTAACGATCCAATGGGGATCGACCGATGAGTCCGGAGTGAAAGAATTCGTGATTGAACGCAGCAGCGGCACCGTCGGTGAATTCATCTCGATCGCCGTGGTGGGAAAACAAGGATCGAATTCTTTCTACGAATATATTGACAGATCAGCTTTTAAAACGACCGGATCGATCTACCAATACCGGATCAAATCAGTCAAGAGCAATGGCGGCGCAGAATATTCGGCGGTCATTACCGTCTCTCATAATGTCTCCAGTGTCAAACGTACATGGGGAAGTTTGAAAGCGATGTTCCGATAATAAAAATTCAGTTTTCACAAAGGCGATTCTCGTGAATCGCCTTTTTTTTGTACACTCATTCCGTTCATTTTCATTGTTCCTCATGGTCACACTCAGCGTTCCGATCATCCTTGCATCGCAATCTCCCAGACGCGCACATCTTCTCAATCAGCTTGGATTGGAATTCTCCATCCAGCCGAGCAGCATCGTTGAAGAGATCGATCCTTCAGCATCATCCGCGGAGAATGTCAAGAGACTTTCACTTCATAAAGCGGAGGATATAGCGGGCCGTTTCGGGACAGGATTGGTGATCGGCTCGGATACCATTGTCGTGATCGACGGGAAAGTGCTGGGGAAACCCCGGTCCACGGAGGAAGCGGAAGGGATGCTGAGTATGCTCAGCGGCCGCACGCATACGGTCTTCACAGGATTCGCTCTTGTTGATGCGGCGACGAAAAAATCCTATATTGACCATGCAGCAACGGAAGTCACTTTCCGCATTCTGGATCGGAGGGAGATCGCCGATTATGTTGCATCGGGTTCACCGATGGACAAAGCCGGTGCGTACGGCATTCAGGATGATTTCGGAGCGGTCTTCGTTGAACGGATCTCCGGTGATTATTACACCGTCGTCGGTTTTCCGCTCTCAAAATTCTATACAGCATTCATTTCATTTGCACGGGAACTCCGTCATTTGACCGATTGAAAGGTACATTATGAGCAGAAAAATTCGAGTGTTGATCGCTAAAGCAGGATTGGACGGACATGACCGCGGTGCGAAAGTGATCGCCGCTGCACTTCGCGACGCCGGAATGGAAGTGATCTATACCGGACTCCGCAAGACACCAGAAGCGATCGTCGAAGCGGCTCTTCAGGAGGATGTGAATGCCATCGGTATCAGTTCGTTGAGCGGTGCGCATATGACCATCTTCCCGAAAGTGAAGAATCTGATGAAAGAGAAGGGGATGGATGATGTGCTGCTGTTCGGCGGCGGCATCGTACCGCAGGAGGATATTCTGAGATTGAAGGAGATGGGGATCGGTGAGATCTTTACTCCCGGTGCTTCCACATTCGTTATTGTGGATTATATCAAGAATGTCTTTCATGAGACCGTTTAACGGTCCGTGTCGTCAAATTCGATCGTATAGTTCTCATCAGAAGGAGGTTCAGTGCGGACCTCCTTTTCTTTTCTGTTCACGATGACGATCGCTGCCGGATCAAAACCGAACAGATCATCCCCGGAAAAGACCGAAGTAAATCCCCGTTCGTCGAAGAAGATCTCGAACTTTTTGGAGAGATCCTCCAGCCGCTTCAGATAATACGCCGTATTCTCATCCGGAAAATTCGCATCCCATTCGTGTGCTTCCTTCGCATGTAAGAATCCTTTGACGTTCGCTTCACTGCCGGTGATGTAATACTGCACCCGGCTTCCCTGTCTGTATTTGCGGGAAGATTTCAATGCCAATTCATAGACGGCGGATTTGTTCCGTTTTCCGGCAGCAACATCTTTCTGATATTCTTCCGGCGGATCTTTAAGGGTCTCCGTCTTCGCAAAATCCAGTATATCCCATCCGTGATCTCGGATCGTCTTTTCCATTTCCGTATAAAGCACATGCAGGTCACTGAATCGGTCATACAGAAGACATTCGATGCACTGTTGAAGATAGTTCCTGCCGAACCGTTCGATCGAACGGGAGATGAGGGAGGAACCCTTGATCGTGATCTTCTGGTCATACTGCAGCAGAGCGTAATTCTTCTTTTTGTAACTCATGATCTTTTGGAACCGTCCGCTGAAACCGAGATTGATCCCTTCGGGAAGTTCATCCGAAAGATGTTCGACAAATTTTCGTTCTGCTTCCTCACCCGAAACATTGTCGGGTGGGATGAAATAGATACCATCCGTATCGACCTCGATCACTGTGCCGTTATGGATCTCGATCTCCCGGATCATTTTCCTCAGCAGTTCCTGTCCCGTGGTGGTGATCACATCTGCCTGCCGGTAATCATTGAACAATCCTTTGCCGTATCCCAAATATCCGTAGAAGGAGTTGATCAGGATCTTGAACGAGGACTGCATGGCATCAAGCCGTGAGCGGTCCTGTTCCAACACTGCCGAGCGCATCAATTGCTTCGTATCCAGTCTCAACGTGGTCAGATAGCGGAGTGCGGATTGGAACACATTCAGATCGTCGGAGATCGGTTTTACGGAATTGGTGAGCATGATAGAAGGATAGAGCGATTCGACGTCTGCATGAACGATCGGACTGAAGATCCCGGTGTAGAAGATGTCCGTGTAACCGCCCGACGTTTGAGTTCCTTTCTGCGGCTTCGGAATGGAATACCGTTGTTTGATGTATTCGCGCAAAAAGATCGATTCGATCTTCGCTGCAGAACCGAGCTTTGCCATCGTTCCGTAATTATACGGCAGCATCTGTGCCAGATAGAAAGTACTGCCGGAGAGTTTCTCACTCAATCCCCGCGTCTCGATCACATCATCCAGTGCATACTTCTTCAGTTCATCCGCAGCATTGTCCCAATACCAGGAAATTTTGTCACCGGGAATATACGTTCGTGAGGCGGAAGCCAGGCCGAAATATTTCGCCGCATATTTCAGACCGTGACTTTCCATATTCCGTTTCGTCATGTCGTAGGACTGAACGAGCAGCCAGGTATCGATGATATGTCTGCCGTTCACCTCATAGCTCATATATTCGACCGAATTCTCTGCGAAGGATGTTCGTGAACGGAAACCGGAAGGGGAGGAACCGTCCCGTCCGATACCCAACTCCAATCCGTTCAATTCGCACCGTTTCAGGATGTACGGAAGGTCAAAATTGAAGATATAGTGTCCTTCGATCACATCCGGATCCTTCTCCCTGATCAGGTTGATACATTGCTGGAGCAGTTTTTTCTCCGGGATAGTTCTGCCTCCAAGGACAGTCTCGAAACCGCGGTTATCAGAAACAGCGATCAGAATGATCCGATCATCCTTCTTATCGGCCCGGCTGAATCGGTAATCTTTGGAATACGTCTCGATATCGATCTGCATCCGGTGGAGATCATGGAATTGCAGACCTTTGAACAGGGTCTTCCCGGTCTGCATCAGATACTGGGTGTTCATATCGGGGCGGAGGAAGATGTGTTCAGAGTCGAGATGGGATGCGTAGGTCGTTTTGAATTCTTTTGTCAATTTACGCAGGACGAAGTTCACGGCATCCCACAGGACCGAAACGGAGGGGAATGCACAAAGATACTGGTAGAAATTATTTCCGTCCAGTTTTTTTATCCAGTATTTGTCGGGGAACTGCTCGATGAACCGTTTGTCGGAGAGATGGAAGAAGGGAAAGAATTCCTCGTCGCGGTATGTCACAAGATCACCGGAACGTTTGTAGATGCGCACCAGTGAATCTCCGTGTGCGTTCACCGCAACGATGTTCGTTTCATCATCATGTCCGAAGAGGATCGGGTCGCTCATGCCGAAATATACTCATCTTCTGAAATAAAAAAAGGGTGAGTGCATCCGCACTTACCCTTTTTATTGTACGCTGAGCCGAATGTCCTACGGCGTAAGATAGATAGTGATAGCCCCTTTGGCCTTGGTTCTTGAACCGAAATATCCGATCCCGCCCTGAATATTATACCGGATCCCTTTCAATTCTCCTCCCTGACTTCCGACATATTGATTGAGGAAATTTGTATAATTTCCGTCGATGGCGAATACATCGAACCGGGTTGATCCGAAATATCCGATGAAGATCCACGGCAGTTCTGTATAATTTTGTTCTTTGGGAAGACCGACGCGGAATCCCACCTTATCGGGGGCAGGAGTCTCAACTGTATCGCGGATGAATGACTTCGGGATACGTGCTGCATTGGAATCCAGACTGGTGATGGTCGGCAGATATGTACCGTGGAGATCGCTCGGAGACCAGGCAAAGAAATTGACGGGAGCTCCGGTATTATACCGGACCGTTCCGTTATTCGGTAAAGTTGAATATATGATGCTGAATGTATCGGGAACAGTCGTGACTGCCGATACCACCGATCCGTCGGGCATCCGTGCTTCAAGCCGGTAGGTCTTCCGGGGTTCGATCTTCTTTACGGTCGAAAGTGAGTAATACCGTCCCGGATTCGAAGGATCATACACGAGTGAATCCTCAAATGCTACATCGACTCCGAAGATTTTCACCGAGGCATTGGTGATCGCATAATCGCCGGGATGATATTTCTTATCCACTTCGCCGGTATACATGATCTTCACCGTATCGATCGTCCGGCCCGATTCGAGCAATGAAGTGACAACGACCCTTTTGTCATAAGTGAACGATGATGCGGATTCCTCGCATCCTGCAAGGAAGAGAGAGAGAAGCGAAAAGGTTAGGATGACTGTTTTCATAATATTAGAATTTAAATTCAACACCGAGTGAAGGGATTAATGGTAGTAGCTTTACGTCCGTCACTTCGACGGGATTCTTGTTATAATCAAAATTTTTGAACCAGGTATTCTTTTGCCAGAGTCCGTAGACA
>CALRIY020000167.1:0-5584 GCA_943364975.1 Synechococcus sp. UW140 | reverse complement strand
TTCATCATTGCGAAAGGATTCAGCAACGATGTGGAGCGAGTGTACCGGGATTCCGATCTGATCGTCGGATCGGGCCGCGTTGCGATGGAAGCTCTGGCATGCGGTTCTCCCGTGGTCGCGATCGGAGAATCGAATTATGTCGGCATCCTTTCTCCGGAAACGGAGCATGAAGCAGTCGTGACGAATTTCGGCGATCTCGACGCACGCCGGCCGATCCTGGTGGAGAGTTCTGTCAAAGCGATCCTTCGGGGTCTGGAACATCCCGAATCGATCTCCGGTGAATGGGGAAGGAAGTTCATTGAAGAGAATTTCGAGATCAATGCGGTGCATGCCCAGCTGAACAATGTGTATGTAGAAGCGATCGCCATGAAGAACGGGAATATCGAAGTCCCGGTCCTTGCCTATCATGCTGTGACGAACGGCGCCGGTTCGGAACGGACATTGACCGCTGCAGAGTTCGAACGGCAGATGAAATTCCTGAAAGATCGCGGATTCACTTCGTTGACCTTCAGCGATATTCTGCAGATCACTTCTCTCAAAAGACCGCTCCCGAAAAGACCGGTGATCCTCACATTTGATCCGTTGTCCGAAAATGCCGACGTCGCAGCGCCGCTGTTGACCCGCTATGGACACACCGCTTGTTTCTTCGTGCAGTCGAATGGTGCTGCGGATACCGGCGTACAGGTGATGAACTTCGAGCAGGCGCGGAGACTGAGCAGCAGCGGTTTTGAGATCGGTTCCGCATCGCATTCCGGTCCGAAGATGAATATTCTCACGGATGGGGAACTGATGAAGGAGATCGCCGGCTCCAAGTCCGAGATCGAACGGAACACCGGTGCACCCGTTCTCACATTCGCTCCGCCGAACGGATATGTGAATGAGAAGATCAAACGGATCGCAGAGGAGTCCGGATACCGGTTCATCGTGTCGATCGATGACGGACGCCGGAACTTCTGGACCGACCCGTTCAAGATCCGCCGTATCCAGATCTTCTCCGGCGCGTCCATGTTCTCATTCTGGCGGAAGACCAACGGACGTTATCATTGGAACCACGATGTTTATTGACTCCCACTGTCATCTCTTTTATGACGATTACAATGATGACCTTGATCAGGTGATCGCCCGTGCGAACGATGCCGGCGTGAAGTACTTTGTCATTCCAGCGACCAATCATAAGACGGCGCTTCAGGCGATCGCTCTGAGCGAAAAATATCCGGGAATGTTTGCGGCAGTTGGTTTCCATCCGCTGGATCTGAAGGAATATTCCAGTGACCGGCTGAAGGAGGTCGAAGAACTCTCCCGCCATCCGAAAGTGGTGGCGATCGGAGAGATCGGGATCGACTATTTCTATGATATGTCGCCGCGTGAGGTTCAAAAAGAAATCTTTGCTGTCCAGATCGAACTGGCAGTACGCAGGAATCTGCCGATCATCGTCCACACCCGGGATTCTGTCCAGGATGCGATCGATATCGTCACCGATCATGTGACGAGGTATCCGCAATGGCTGAATGGGGAGAACCGCGGAGTGTTCCACTGCTTCACCGGAGATGCCGGTCAGGCGAAACAATTGTTCGACAACGGATTTCTTGTCTCGTTTCCCGGTCCGATCACATTTAAGAAAGGGACGATGCATGAAGTTGTCCGCGAGATCGGTCTGGAGCATGTCATGGTGGAAACGGACTCTCCGTATCTGACTCCCGTTCCGTTCCGGGGGAAACGGAATGAACCTTCGTACATCCCGATTATTGCTCAAAAGATCGCTGATACCCTGAATATCACCATCGAAGAAGTTGCTGAAAAGACCACCCGGAACGCCGCAGCGTTGTTCCGGCTGAACGTGGATTAACAAACCTATCACACCGGCATGATGATCTGCCGACAGCCATCCTATCGTTATGAAGAATTTCGTCCATATAATTCTATTCCTTCTTCCTATCCTGCTCGCCGCTCAAACGGAGAATGAACAATCGATCAGGATCATGCAGGATCAAAGGCTCACCGGTTCCCTGGAACTGTTTGCAAAACTGACTTCCGGGTCGGACCGCGAGCGCGAATTGGCGCTTCTTGCGGTCGCCAATATTCAGGATACCTCGGCGGTCGACCGGGTCGCTCCGCTGTTGAGCGACGCAAATCCGAAGGTCCGGTCGATGGCGGCGTTCACATTGGGGATGCTCAATACCCCGCGCAGTGCGACACTGTTGTTCCGGCGGATGGCAGTAGAGCGGGAGGATAAATGTCTGGCGGAGATCCTGAATGCACTTGGGATGTGCGGCGATCAGGATGATCTGAAGAAACTGATCACACAATCTGAGCATTTCCCCAATGACTGGAGTCCGTGGGTCGTTTCATCCATTGTCCGATTTGCCAACAGGAAGGTCCGCGATCACTCTGCAACGAAATATGCCGCCTCAAAGCTGAATGACCGCTCCGCCGTCCTTAACGCGACCTATGCACTATTGCGGATCAATGATACCACAGTCATCCGCTCTGTGCGCAGTCAATTGATCGATCAACTGAAGAGTTCATCCGCTGTACTGCGGATGTGGACGGCGGCTGCGCTGACAGCGTTGAATGATGATGGGACGGCGGCGGCATTATCGGTTGCTGGTGAAAATGATCAGGATTGGCGTGTGCGGGTGAATGCACTTCGGGCGATCCGTAACAACCCCGCTGCCCGTCCGCTTTTGCTGAAAACCATCGCCGATAAAAATGAACACGTTGCATTGACGGCAGTTGCGTCGTATGATCAACAAGTGAAGAACGAACCGGCGCTGAAGGATAGCACCCTGCTGATCGGATTATTGAGTTCATCCTCCTGTCTTCCGGCGGTGAAGGATGAGATCCGGATCCTGCTGGGGAAAAAGATGGGGGAGCGGGCGATGCCGCTGCTCGGTTCGTGGAAGGATGACCGTCCGTACATCGCGGCGCAGCGGATCAGAGCATACGGCGCAACACGATCTGAAAAAGCTGTTCCGGTCATCAAGGAAGCCATTCAGCAGTCGGGATCTTCGCTCGTATTGATCGCAGGGCTGGAAGCGTATCAGTCCATCGCACAGCGGTCGAATGAACAGATTAAAAAAGATTTTCTGAAAACAGCTGTTCTGTTGTTCGGCAGGAATGACGCCGGTATCTCGTATGCATCCGCTATCGCGTTCCAGGATACTTCGTTCTCGCCGGAGATACGGAGGATCTATCTCTCATCACTGATCACGGCATATAACGGGATGAAAGGGGAATCCGATCTTGAACCGATGGTGGAACTGCTGAAGGTGTTCGCAGAGATGAAGGATCCATCGGCGCTTCCGGCGATCGAATCGGGTCTTGCGTCAACGGATAATGTGATCCGTACAGCAGCAGAGGCAGCATATACTGCGGTAACGGATGACGATGCACCGGAACGCTCAACGGACGAGAAGAAAGGATATTCTCCGTTCTATACAGTGAAGGACCTGCCGATGCTGAATAGATTTAAAGGTGCCGATGTGGCCACTTCAAAAGGAACGATCCGGATCACGTTCGACAAAGAGGCGGCGCCGTTCACGGTATTGAACTTCATCCTGCTTGCACAGAAAAAATTCTATGACGGTCTGCCGTTCCATCGGGTGGTCAGTAATTTTGTGATCCAGGGTGGCGATCCGCTCGGCAACGGAAGCGGAGGTCCGAACTATTCGATCCGCTCCGAGGTCCACCCCAATGCCCGTTACAAGAGCGGTGCGGTCGGCATGGCAAGTGCAGGGAAGGATACGGAAGGGTCACAATGGTTCGTTACACATTGTCCGACACCTCATTTGGATTTCCGCTACACCGTCTTCGGTTATACACCGGATGCGAAAGTGGTCGATCAGATCATGATCGGGGACATCATCCAACGGGTGACACTGGTCAGCGGAGGGAAATAAAAAAAGGGAGCCGGAGGCTCCCTTTTTTTTATTAGTTCATTCTTTTCGGTTCATCGAAAACTTTCGACCGCGCTCTTCACTGTTTCATGAAGTTCGATCACATTGCTCACTTTGGTCATCTTGAACACTTGAGCCACTTTCTCCGCAGCAGAGGCGACCTTAAGATTCCCGCCGGCATTCCGCATGGTCGTGACGGCTCCGATGAGCATTCCGAGTCCGGAACTGTTCATCAGCGAGACCCCTCCGAGATCGACGACGATCTGTTTCTTCTTCGCATCGAGCAGTTTGTGCAGTGCGCTGTTCAATTCCGAAGCTTCCGGACCGCCGAGCATGCTGCCTTCCATCTTCACGACGGTGATGCCGTTCAATTCTTTCGTTGAGAACTTCATAAACAACCTATGCTGATTGTGGGGTCCGGCGGGACGATCCGTCCCTGCCGGCACCGGTTGATGATGATTACGCTTTTTTAAGCTTCCGCTGAGTGAAATCCAGAACGATCGCGCTTGCAACATAGATCGTGGAATATGTTCCGAGGATCGTGCCGATGAAGAACGTGAACGCGAATCCGCGGTTCACTTCGCCGCCGAAGATCACCAGAACGAGCAGCACGATGAACACTGTTCCGTTCGTGATGATGGAACGGCTCAGTGTCTCATTGATGGAACGGTTCATGATCGTCGACAGGTCCTCCGACTTGTGGATCTTCTGATTCTCACGGATACGATCGAAGATAACAACGGTATCGTTGATCGAGAATCCGACAAGGGTCAGGAAAGCCGCCATGATGTTCTGATCGATCTCCAGATTCAGATACGGGGAGAGACCGTTGATAAGGACGATGATACCGAACGTGGCGATCACGTCATGGAACAAAGCGATCACACCGGCAAGTCCGTAGATGAACTGGAAGCGGAATCCGATGTAGATCATGATGATCAGCATGGCTGAGAAGATCGCATAGATCGCGTTTTTCCGGAGTTCGGCACCGATCTTCGGTCCGATCTTATCTTCTTTCAGCACTTTGAACGGATTGTTGGGAAACTGCGAGGTCAACTTCTGACGGATCGCGTCGAGTGTCACTGTTCCTTCTCCCTGTTCCGGTGTGCGGATGAGGATATCATTCGCAGAGCCGAACGATTTGATCTCGCTGCTGGTGTATCCGGCGCTTTGGACGGCATTCCGCACTTCCGAGATCGCGGGGGCCGTTTCAAAACGGACGAGGACTTCCGTCCCGCCCAGGAAATCGATGCCGAACGAGACTCCGCGCACGAATGCTGCAATGATGCCGATCAAGATGATCCCGGCAGAGATCGAGTACCAGATCTTTCTGGTGCTCATGAAGTCGATGTTTGTTTTCTGTAAAATTCTCATTCTAAATGTGCTCCCGGATCTTATCCAAAATTGATTTCAGTGGTTCCGCGGTCGACAAGGTAGTCGAACATAACGCGTGTAATTACGATTGAGGTAAAGAGGTTTGCTGTCACACCCATCATCAGTGTCAGAGCAAAACCCTGCACCGGACCTGATCCGAATTGATACAGCACAATACCGGAGAACAGGGTAGTGATATTCGAGTCGAAGATCGCACTGAATGCCTTATCATATCCGGCATCAATGGAAGCACGGAGCGTCTTGTTCGAAGCCAGTTCCTCTCGGATACGTTCGAAGATCAGCACGTTCGCATC
>CALRIY020000166.1:0-5635 GCA_943364975.1 Synechococcus sp. UW140 | reverse complement strand
CCGTCCAGCAACACAAAACAAAACAACACAAAACATTTTGTAGGGGCGGACGCAAGTCCGCCCTTTGCATTTAGGAACTTGCCCGCCGCAGGCGGGTAGAAAAACAAAATGTAGGGGCGGCTGCCCTCCAAAGGCATGCAAGTCCGCCCTTTGCTTTGTTTTTTCAAGGCAGTTGGTTTAACAATAGAGACCTCACAGGTTTTTGAAACCTGTGAGGTCTTATCGTATAATGGAATAACGGGAAATATTTTCTATCTTATCACTCATGAAAGCATCTTTGATCGTAGTACCTTATCCCGGAATATGAAAATCGCTCTTCCCTTTATTGTTATTCTCCTCTCGAGCCTCACATTCTTTCACTGCAATGAATCGCTTCCGGTCTATACTGCTCCTCCTGATGTCTTACGTGCTTCAGTTACTGCGATCAATTCTCCGACCGACACCGTCAATTACAGGATGTTTGACGAGAACAATCCCAATCTTGCGGCCGTCCGTATCTTAACTCCGCCGTTCGGTTTTGAAGTGAACGTGACCAATATTTATTCGGAGACGATCCAGGATGATGCTGATGTGCAGGGGACGCTTGAGTTGACGTGGGTGGACAAGACCGAGAATAAAGCATCCATTCCGCTGCAGCTGACCGGGATCACCGGATCGCAGTATGATCCTGCAACGAATTTGATCACACTCAATCCGGGGGATTCGTTGAAACTCCGAACGTATTGGGACTTTAAGCTGATCACGAAGGATTGGGCGTTCACAAAACAACAGGCGGTGGACGGACCATGGATCAACGGGAACGGGAATTTCTACCGATTCCATCTTCCAATGGAATTCCGGGCCCGCATCAGTGTCAAAATATTCCGCTCATTGTCGTTCACGGAAACGATCTCGCAAAATACCGTCACTGTCAATTTCAAAGGATTGATCATTGCGCCGCCGTAACGGATTTCATCTTTTTAGATCAGTTTGACATTTTCATCAATGCGACTCAGTATTTCAAAAATGAAGTTTATCGTTCTCATCGTATTGTCTCTCGTTTCCACTGCAGCACTGGCGCAGATCCCATGCAACCAGCCGCCGCCGTACAAATGTGCGGATCTCAATATCAATTCACTCGTTGCAGCGGTCCGGAATAACGGCGCACTGAATAATTTTTATTGGCCGAATGATGGGACGAATAAAAGTGTTTTCCGCGAATCGAATCTGATGCTTGGCGCTGTCGTGGACAGCTCCATCCGATACGCGATCGGATTTGGTGTCGGTTCGTCGGATTATCGTCCCGGGATCATTCAGAGCGATGGATACCCCGATACCAACAGATCCATTTGGCCTTCAACTTACCGGGTGTTCCGCATCGCACGGAACTGGGAAAAAATGCGTGAAGGTTCGGCAAAGGAATCATACCGTACGGATCTGGCAGAATGGCCGGTTCTGCTTGGTGCTCCGGTCGATTCTTCCGGTAAACCGCTCTTTATCGGGGAGCAAACAACATGGAGCGTGTGGAATGATGCGGACAGTACACTCGCCTCAGCGAATGAAAGAAAATATCCGCTCGGGGCAGAGATCCAACAGCTGACGTGGGCGAATGAAAAGGATCCTGTGCTGCAGAATGTGATCTTTGTAAAACATACGATCATCAATAAAAGCAAAAAGATCTGGAAGGATTTCTTCGTCGGAAATTATCTTTACGGCGGTATTGGCAATTCCACAACGCAGGCCGGTACGGATTCCGTGCTCGAACTTCAGTATGTATACAGCGGTGTTAATTCCACAACAACGTACGGTCTTAAATCTCCTTCATTTGGTTTTGTGATGCTGCAGGGTCCGGTGGTGCAAAGACAGGGAAAGAGAGCATTCGATTTCGGCCGGTTCATCGAGAATGCGCAGAATCTCACGGCGGTCGGCGCCTCAACGTATCCGAGCTTCCTTCCGTTCGATGAACTGGTCTACTCGGCACTGCAGGGACTCGATCCATTCACAGGAAAAATGTATGTGAATCCGGTGAACGGTCGTTCTTCCCGGTTCAATTATACCGGTGATCCGGCGACCGGTTCGGGATGGAATGAATTGAGTTATCCGCCGCAATTCCGTTCCACACTCAGGGAGTTGATGATCTCCTCCGGTCCGTTGACCGTCCAGCCCAATGATACGGTGACGATCGTCGGTGCGTTGATCTCCGCACAGGGGAAGGACAGACTTCATTCAGTCTCCATCCTTAAATACTTTGCTCAATATCTTCGCACCGCGTATGTTTCCCTCTTAAGTCCGGTCAATTATCCTCAGCCTTCCGTCTCCACGTCCGTCCTGAGCGGAAAAGTGATCCTCACATGGAAGAATAATGCGGAGAATGATCTTGTGAACGGATTCCGGTTCCAGGGATACAATGTTTATCAAGGAGAATCAGCAAACGGACCGTGGCACAGGATCTTTACCGCCGATAAGATCGACAATATCACCGGATTGTACGAAGAGACGTATCAGCCGGAATTTTCCACGCTCGCGTCTAGAGGGATTCAGACGCTGCCGAATGCCGGAGTGAGGAATTATTTTATCACGGACCGTGATTCGATCTCCGGATCACCGCTGATTGACGGACGTCCGTATTATTTTTCAGTGCGCGCCGTTTGGGAGAACAATAATAACCGGCCGATGACGATGGAGAGTTCGGATCTTCCCGTGACAGTCATTCCGGAGAACGCCGTACCCGGCTCTGAACTCGTCGATCCGCTTTCAGTGATTCCTCACAACCGTATGCATGATGATGCTCTTCTGGTTCAGGCGATCGATCCTCTGCAAGTGAAGAAGAATTTCTATCAAGTGACGGTCCATACCAACAACGACACCGTCACATGGGATGTGACGCGCGGGACAAACCAATCTCCGGTCTTTTTAAACCTCAAGACGGTGAACGGCGAATCGACTCCGATCGTGGATGGATTCACGCTTCGGTTGAAGAAACAGCTTCCGGGAATCCGGCGCGACAATCAAAATCCAAAAGGCTGGGAATATCTTCCCGAGAAGAACCGCTGGATGTCCGGTGCTGCTCAGCTGATGCTGATGGACGGGTTCAACAACGGACTCGTCTATCCGAACATTGCAAATTTTTCAGGCAGGGGAGGAAATAAGACAAAGCCGAATGAACTAAAACGGATCGAAGTCCGCTTCAGCAACAGCAATACGCAAAAGGCGTACCGGTATGTGGATAAAGTCCGCGGAATTCCGTTCATCGAATCGTTGAAGCATCCATCCTTCGCGCCGTTTGTGTTAAAGCGCGGCAGCGGATTCGTGTATCAGGATTACGTTGATGTGCCGTTCACCGTGTGGGAGATCGATTCGCTGGACGGTGACTTGGTCCCCCGGCAACTTGCCGTTGGATTTGTCGAGACAAACGATAGTCTCTATTCTGTTTCGGGAAAATATATCGGCAACGGCAATGTGAACGGGAAGTGGGAACCGACCAAATCCGTGAACGGAGGGAATGAATATCTTTATTTCTTCGCTTCACAATACACCGACACTCCGCAGCCGCTGTATACTTCCACGACGAAAAATCTATTTTTCCTTCCCGATTCGTTTGATGTGATGTATGTGCTTGCTGCCAAAACAGACACGGTATTAAAAAAGAGTCAACCGTTCACTTTCCAGGAAGGGGATCTCTTCCGCATCACGCCGAACTATCAGTTTGCGGACGGACAGACCTATACATTCACTTCGTCACCGGGAATTGTCGGGAATAAAAAACTGGCGTTCGATCAAAAGGCGATGGAGAAGATCACCATCTTCCCGAATCCGTACATGGGGGGACACACGCTTGAACAATCCTCATCGCAGCGGTTCGTCCGCATTCTCAATCTTCCCGCGCCGAGCACTGTCCGCATCTTTAACATGAGCGGACGAATGATTCGCACATTCTTGCATACCAATCCATCGAGCGGCACGTCCGACTGGGACCTGCGAAATGACGAAGGGATCAAAGTGGCGAGCGGATTATACGTGATCCATATCGATTCACCCGGGATCGGATCGAAGATTCTGAAATTATCGGTGCTATATCCGGATGAACGATTGAATGCGTATTAAGTGCATTCGCCACAGAGGACACAGAGAATGCAGCAAAAGGATAGCTGACCGTTACTTTGCCAACCTTGTCAAGGCTGAAGTAAAATTTGGGCAGCCTTGACAAGGTTACCCAACAATGAGTGTTCAGGCGGCAGGTGAAAAACGGTATGAACCGATGGAGGGAATTATTTCTTTGGTTTTTCCTGAGTAAGTTCGATCTTTTTCAGAATCGCCTCTGCCTTTGCGCGGTGTATCGTAATGCCTTCGATGCGAAATGACGATACAAGAGATTTTAGGATCTCTGTCTTTGTTGAGGCTAAGAGTGATTGTGATGATTGTTTGTTCATTGTGTAGAAATGTACACATATTTAGCCGATTCTTAAACCAAATATATAGGATAAGAATAGCTGACCGTCACTTTTGAAGTGACGGTCAGCTTACAAGGATAGCCTTTTGTGTTTAGGTTGCGCCTTGCACGCCAGCACATATCCGAATGATTCCATTAGGTGAGCGTTTACCCGCTGTGATTCATCTTCTTGACGGTTTGGTGGGAGCACCAAGTTTCTCTTAATTGTAAGTCGAACCATGGCGGGGTCGACGTAAAAACCCACCTTTCAAATCGAATTTATCCATGGCCTGCAGTGAAAAATACCAAACCGGCGGTATTGTTCCTGATGACAATGTTTGGTATGATTCTTCTGAACTTTAGGATGAATAATGTTTACCAAAGATCTCATCGATCTTTATATTTATGCTGCAACAATTTCATTTGTACTGCCGGTGATCGCCGCTGTGCGGATACGATCATTGTTATCCGGGGTTCAAAAACCAAGTTGACGTTGTAACCGCGACCGCGTTTTATCAAA
Organism: Synechococcus sp. UW140; assembly: GCA_943364975.1. Lineage (GTDB taxonomy): Bacteria > Bacteroidota > Ignavibacteria > UBA10030 > UBA8401 > UBA8401. The sequence goes on along the minus strand of CALRIY020000166.1, from coordinate 707 downwards.
AAGTGTCGTGAAATCTAAACTCAACATACGATTCGTCAAGTTATCAGCAATTCACAAATCAATGCGCGTGGCCGCAGTACAACGTCCGCCACACCGCCATGGAACCGGCGGTCAAGAAAGACGGCGGACAAGTTGCAACGCAGCTTATTTATCCGCCTTTGGCGGAATTCCAGTCCGTTAGCCCGCAATGAACAAACATATAGGAGGCAGTATGAAATATATTTTAATGTTCGCAATAATCGTAATATCACTAATTGGATGCAAAGACGATGTCAGTAACTCCAATAACGCCAATGTCGTTCAAGTATCTGCTGAATATATTAAAACAATAACCGTGACCGATAAATCTGTAACATTTTTAGTCGTTTGTTCAGTAGGAAGTCCCAATTACACATTTGTCAGAGCAGACGAAATAAGAAATGATATGGATGTGAGCTATAAAATTTATGGATTCCCTGATAAGGGGACATACCCGGCGCTGACATATCCGATGGAAGCAATAATAAAGTTTTCAACAACGACTAGCGGCACTTATAATTATCATTTTGAAACTTTGAATAGTCAAAAAGTTGATACAGTTTTGGTGATTCAATAATACATTGCGGGCTAACCAGGTACTGTGTTAAAAGTCAATAGCCGGTTTATAGATATGTCAAAGAACAGTCGACCCTGTTACGCTAAATTATAGTTCGGATCGAAGGTAGAGT
>CALRIY020000165.1:0-5871 GCA_943364975.1 Synechococcus sp. UW140 | reverse complement strand
CGGCGTTGGCGTTGTTGTTACCGCCTATACTCCCCGGAACATCGCCCGATTTAAAGATGCGCTTTGCTTCCGGGAATGCACCGTCGATACCGGTGACCATATGAATTCCGATATTGTTTGTATCCGAACCGTTCGTTCCGCGGATACTGTAATAGACCGTATCATCCGTTGCTGAATTACGGTCGGGACCATGTTCCAGTGCGAACCCGACCGGCAATCCTGTGGAATGTGTAATGGAAAAAGCAGCATCGACTCTCTTCTTCGGCAACGCGGCGCTGATATCATACCGCTCGATGTATCCCGGCGTGGAACCGGCAGCACCGGTACGAACGGAGGCGAATAAATATCCGCCGTCATCGATCATCACGTCCCGAATGTAGGCACCTGCATTCAGGACCAATTCCAACGGAGTCGTCAATGTATCGCTTGTGCCGATATTCGCTCTCCACACCACTGTGTCTGCCGCAATATATAATTTCAAATTTGCACCGTCGCCGGTTGCATAAATACCGCGGGGAGAGAGGATATTCCGAATGATGATCTTCGGAGCCGACGTATCGCTGTCCAAACGTGTAACAAAGCCGCCTCCGTTGCTCACCTGATACACTCTCCCCTTGCTGTCCACTGCTGCCGTCCACGGAGCCGTGCCGCCCCAATCAAATGTTCCTCCGTTGGCAACACCAAAAGTTTTGACCAGCAACGGATGACCTTCTTCAGTCCCGGCAAACGATCCATCCGGATTATACCGCAGCGCTCCTTGTTTGTAACCGTCATTCACACCAGGGTCCGAGTTGCTGGCATACCAGTAGCCGAAACCTTTTGTATCCATATTGTTGTTCACATCAACACCGCGGGTGTAAATGCCGCGGGTGATGGCGCCGACAGCGGAGGTGTTCTGGAAATAGAACCAGGTGTGCGCTTCACTTGAACGCGGTTTTTGTGTTGCCTGGAGCCGGACATAATATTTTTGCCCGGAGGAGGAGCCATTCCCGTCCCAGGTGATCGAGTTTGTGCCGATCCCCTGCGGAGATGAGACAACGGACGCGGTCAGTGCGTTCGTCGATGCATTATAGACCTTCAATTCAACGGAGGTGGCGGTATCGTTCAGGATATACGTCACCTTCAGTCCGGTGCCGTCGTTGAATTTTCCGTCGAACGGACTTCCATTCGGATTGCTGAACCTGATCCGCGATGCGAACACATCAGCGGCTGCTATGCCCGACAGAACTACGGTCAATACAGCCAAGACAGAAACAAGTTTTTTCATGCTGACTCCTTGGGAAATGAGAGAATATGTGAACAGAATTGACAGCCTCAGAGGAATGAATCGATGGTTACGATATTCAGAGAATATAGTCCGTTTACTAAAGAACCGCAATAAAACATCAAAAAAAGTTGCTCTTGGGATTTTGCCCATATTTTCGTATTTTAGTGGACATTTTTGAATCCCGTTCAACGGGATTTTTTTATCACTATATATAGAACAAGTAAGGAGTGTTTCAGTGGAAGTATCGATCAACAATGTGAACGACTGTGTGCGTGAAATGACTGTAACAATGTCTCAGGAAGAATTGGCACCGCATTTTGAGAAAGCGTATAAAGATGCTGCTCCTGCGCTGGAGATCAAAGGATTCCGCAAGGGAAAAGTGCCGATGCAGATGATCAAAAAGATGTTCGGCGCCGGCATCGAATACCAGGCTGTCGAAGAGATCACCAATGATGTCTTCCGCAAAGAGATCGAGAGCCGGAACCTGAATCCCCTCGGAACACCGAGCATCAATAAGATCGATTTCAAGCCGGGAACCCCGCTGACCTTCATGATCACATTCGAAGTACGTCCCGAATTTGAGTTGAAGGATTATTCATCGATCGCCATTGAAAAATATACCCACAAAGCGACCGATGCAGAGCTTCAGAGCGAGATCGAGCGCCTTCAGCAGATCAACTCTACCATGCAGGAAGCACAAAAAGCGGAGGATGATTATCATGTTGTGACCGTCGATATGACGGATATGGATCAGAACGGACATTCACAGGAAGGGATGAAGATCTATCTGCGCGAGAAATCGACCGAAAAGGAGATCAAAGAAGCATTGTTGGGTGTCAGTGTCGGTGAAGAGAAGGAAGTGAAGTTCAGCCATCAGCACGGGGACCATGCACACGATGTCCACTTGAAACTGACGGTCAAGAAGATCGAAAAAGTGGTCCTCCCCCCGATGGATGATGCACTTGCACAAAAGGTCAGCAACGGAAAATTCCAGACCGCGGAAGAGCTGAAACAGAATGTGAAAAAGGACCTGGAGGAATTCTGGAAGGAACGGAGCGAACGCCGGTTCGAGAACGATCTGCTCTCCGAGATCGTCAAATTGTACGACTTCACCGTACCGGACGCGCTGATCCAGAATGTGACCGACACGTTCATTGAGGATGCAAAGAATCAGCAGCCGAACAAACAGCTGCCGAAGAACTTCAATGAAAAAGCGTACCGGGAACAGGCAAGAGAGACCGCCATCTGGCAGTCCAAATGGCTGCTGATCAAAGAACAGTTCATCACGAAGGAAAAGATCGAGATCTCGGACGCTGAGATCGAGAATGTGGCCGCCGAGGAGGCAGCAAAGCTGAATATCGATAAAGAACGTCTTGTGAATTTCTACAAAAGTTCCGATAATGCACTGGAACGCCTGAAATACAACCGCCTGCTTGAAATTTTGAAGCAAAATGTGAAGATTACGGAAGTTGAAACAGACGATTACAGTAAATTTGCAACGAATTGATCATGCTGAAAGCAGCGTCAAGATTTTGAATCTTGACGCTGCAGAGCACTCGACAATTTTTTAACGTTACATACGTCTAAAAGATAGTCCAATCACGTGCAAATCTACCCATTCAAGGAGTATTATGATCACGAACAACACGCTGCACACAAAACCGTACGAACTTTACAATCAGCTCGTCCCGATGGTGGTGGAACAGACCAGCCGCGGCGAACGCGCGTATGATATTTTCTCCCGCCTGCTGAAAGAACGCATCGTCTTCATCGGCACTGCGATCGATGATTATGTCGCATCGCTTGCCATCGCACAGATGCTCCATCTTGAAGCGGAAGATCCGGAAAAAGATATTTCCATCTATATCAATTCTCCGGGAGGCTCAGTCACTGCAGGTCTCGGCATCTATGATACGATGCAGATCATCCGTCCGCAGGTGTCGACGATCTGTGTCGGCATGGCCGCGAGCATGGGTGCGATCCTCCTGCTTGCCGGAGAGAAAGGGAAACGCCAGGCGTTACCGAACTCACGCATTATGATCCATCAGCCGTGGGGCGGCGCTCAGGGAACTGCATCCGATATCAGCATCCAGGCGGAAGAGATCCTTAAGACGAAAAAACGGTTGAACGAGATCATCAGTCAGCATACCGGCAAATCGGTCGCCGATGTTGAGAAAGATACTGACCGGGACAATTACATGTCCTCACAGCAGGCATTGGAATACGGTTTGATCGACAAAGTGCTGACCAAGCGCGCATCTGAACCCAAAAAAGAAAAATAATCCATGAGCAAACAAAAGAGCGAAGATAAGGTCCGTTGTTCGTTCTGCGGACGAAGACCGGAAGAAGTGACCAGCATTATTGCCGGTCCGGATGTCTATATCTGCGACATGTGCGTCTCCACGTCCATGGATATTATCCGCAACAATTTATCCTCTTCGCGCACCAAACGGATCAAGAATAAGGGACTTCTCACACCCACACAGATCAAATCCTCGCTGGATGAATATGTGATCGGTCAGGATCAGGCAAAGAAGACGCTTGCAGTGGCTGTCTATAATCATTACAAGAGGATCGACACGCAGGACCAGTTCGCCGATCCGGACAATGTTGAGATCGAGAAGAGCAATATCCTGCTGATCGGCTCCACCGGTACAGGAAAAACACTTCTCGCCCAGACACTTGCCCGCATCCTGGATGTTCCGTTCGCGATCGCCGATGCGACCACGCTCACGGAAGCCGGCTATGTCGGCGACGATGTGGAAACAGTGCTCGTCCATCTTCTGCAGAATGCGGAATACAATGTTGAACGGGCCGAACGCGGCATCGTGTACATCGACGAGATCGATAAGATCGCCCGGAAGAGCGACAGCGCTTCCATCACCCGCGATGTGTCGGGAGAAGGGGTCCAGCAGGCATTGCTGAAGATCCTGGAAGGGACGATCGCCGGAGTTCCGCCGAAAGGGGGACGCAAACATCCCGAGCAGAGTCTGATCAATCTTAACACAAAGAATATCCTGTTCATCTGCGGCGGTGCATTCGAAGGTCTGGAAAAGATCATCTCCCGCCGGGTCCATAAGAACGCGATCGGCTTTGGTGCGGAGATCAAGAGCAAGAAGGAACAATCCTCGGATGTCTATATCCAAATGTCTGAACCGGATGATCTGCTGAAATTCGGACTCATCCCGGAATTCATCGGACGGCTTCCTGTCCTGACGACACTGCATTCGCTGGATGATGCCGCGCTGATGAACATCCTCACCGAACCGCGCAATGCGATCGTGAAGCAGTTCAAGAAACTCTTCAAGTATGAAGGGGTGGAACTGGATTTCGAGGAAGCGGCGCTGAAACAGATCGTCGGTAAAGCGATGGCCCGCGGCACCGGCGCACGCGCACTCCGGTCCGTGGTCGAAGAGATCATGCGGGATATCATGTATGAACTCCCTTCCAAAACGAATGTCACAAAATGCGTCGTGACGAAGGAGACCGTGGAGAAGAAGAAGGAACCGATCTATGTTCTTGAAGAAAGAAAGTCAGCATAAATTCTCACACAAAGACACAAAGAACATTTAAATAAAAAATCCCGCATCGCGGGATTTTTTATTGGGTGCAGTTTTAATAATTCCTCATCATTGTTGATCGAACATCATTCGTTCCCGACGACCCAGCTTAATGCGATCAGTGCCGCGGTTTCCGTGCGAAGACGCCGCCGGCCGAGCGAGACCTGCGTGAACTGCGCTTTCTCCGCCATCTGAATTTCTTCTTCGGTGAATCCTCCCTCCGGTCCGATCAGGATCATTGCGCTGCGCGGAGGTTTGCGGTTCTTCAATGCCTCCGCGATGAAGAGAATGTGATCGGTCCGTTCATACGGTATCAGTTTCATGTCGAACTCGGTGGAATTCGCCAGAACAATTTCCAGATCCTTTGCCGGCGTGATCTTCGGAAGGATGCAGCGTCCGGATTGTTTCATTGCGGCAAGCGCGATATTGTTCCAGCGGTCCTCCTTGGGAGATCGGGCAATCGTGCGGGAGGTCTGCAGCGGAATGATGGTCCTGACACCCAGTTCCGTCGCTTTCTCAATGATCCAATCCATGCGGGAAGGATTCTTCAACTGTGCCACCGCAAGCGTTACATCGATATCGGGTTCGTGCAGATGGTGGTGCTCATAGAGGATCTCGCATTCGATCATCTCCGGTGCGACGAGTCGTATGACCGTCTCGAATGCCTTTCCCATACCGTCCACGATCCAGATCCTGTCCCCGGGCTGTTTCCTGAGAACGCGGGAGATATGTTTTGCCTCATCCCCTTCTATGGCGACATGCTGGTCGATGATGTATTCTGCGGGAACGTAAAAATATTCGCTCATAAACTGCTGAATGATTGAGTAGTGTAGCCGTTGGATCGTTATGGTGAAATGCTCTGATGGTCGAGCGGACGGGTCCCAACACATCGCATGTTGTTCGTCCTCTTTACCGCTCTTACAATGCGGCTCCTAAATCTAAAATAATTTCCCCTTGGGAGAAAGGTTTTCCGTACGGTACGGCAAATTCGATCCTGCCGACGGCGCTGTATGCGAGCAGCAGGTGGAGTCCCGCCCCGTATCC
>CALRIY020000164.1:0-5942 GCA_943364975.1 Synechococcus sp. UW140 | reverse complement strand
GATACGCTGGTTGACCACAGGACGTCCGTAATGGATCCATTTCGTGTGCAGAGCAGTCAGTTTCCGCTGCATGTTGATCGCCGAAGCGCAGGCATTGAATGCCTGATCGTTATCCGAGATCGGAGCACCCCAGAAGGACATGATCGCATCGCCGATATACTTATCAATGGTACCGCCGTTCTCGATAATGATGTTCGACATTTCCGTCAGATACGAATTCAGCATACCGACAGTGTTGGTCGGTCCCATCTTTTCCGCCATGCTGGTAAAGCCTTCGATATCGGCGAACAGAGTGGTGATCTCGCGCTCTTCACCCCCAAGTTTTACGAGGGAAGGATTGTCGAGGATCTGTTTCACAACCGCTTTGTCCACATATTTTTCGAACATTCCTTTGATCTGCGCCTTTTGCCGTCCTTCGGTCGCTGCATTATAGGACATTGCCGAAGCATAACAGAAGAAGAGCGCTACGAGCGGTTCCACCAGATAATAGACAACACCCGTATTGGCAAACGTGGAATACGCGAACATCACGTACCCCGCGATGAGCAGGATGCCGATCGGGAAACTCCAGCGCAGTTTGAGCAGACTTGCCGCGACGGAAACGATCAGCGCCATGATGATGAGGAACAGCATCTGCATGTTGCTTTCGCCCTGCTGGATATACTTTGCGCTGATGATCTGGTCATACACATTGGCGTGGACGAAACAGTTGGGGGAAATATCGGCAAGCGGCGTCGCATTATGATCGCCGATGGAACGTGCCGTCGGTCCGATGATGACGATCGCATTCTTAAACATCGCCAGTGTTGCCGCATCTTTCTTCATGAACGCATCGAGCACTTCCTGCAGGGAGATCTGTTTATAGATATCGTTCTCTCCGGCATAATCCACCTGAAGGTATCCGTGATCATCCAACGGGATTTCCAGCTGTCCTGCTTTCACAAGCAGTCCGCCGAGTTCGGTCTGTTCCACGGTGACCGTATTCAGATCCACTTGAGCAGCGGCAAATGCCAACGCGGCGCCGAAGGTCGGATAATAATCACCGGCGTATTCCACAAAGAACGGCACTGAACGGATGATGCCGTCGATCGAATCAGGACGAATGAGGATGTGACCGACACCGGCGGCAAGACTTGCCAGTGAATCATACGGTCGTTCGTCGATGTACGTTGCACGCGGGAACGGGAACTGAACACCGTGTGTAGGGATCGAATGAGGATGGAGCGTTGCAAATGCTTCCTTGTCGATCGGCCGTGTTTCACCCTGTTCGGCATCGGACGGGATGAATGGCCCGACGGCATGATACACGTTCGGCGCATAGGAATGGAAGAACAGGAACTGATCATTCTCGTACAGCGACACGCTGTCCTGTTTCACCGTCGGGAAAATATCGTCGACCCCGATCGCGATAGCGCCGCTTTGCGCAAGGATCGCCAGCAGCGTTCCGTATTTGTCCCTCGGGATGGGATAATCGAGTTCCTTCATCGTGTATTCGTCGATCTTCACGATGACGACGTTCGATGTGTGAGGACGTTCTCCCCGTGCCTGAAGCAGTGCATCGTACGCTTTCAATTCGAGGGATTTGAAGAACTCCAGTTGGAACAGCAATGCGGTGATACCGATCGACACGACTGCGAAAAGGACCGCGAAGAGCGATTTGATCAATTTTTTATTCATAACACCCCGAAGAATGAGAGAGAGGTTGGAGAGCTGCTCTTTAAAACAAGTTACCCCCCGAATTGGAGGGTAACTTGCAAAAAATATTCAATTTATCCAACTATATTTTCCAATAGAGGAAGTCCTTGATGTTCGCCAGTGCGGTCGGATCGATTCCGCGGCGTCCGCCGAACAGGAATTTGTTCTCGCCGCGGCGGACCTGACGGCTTGCCGTTCTGGCTTCTTTCCGTGTCTGAAGATCGGACAGTGCGCTGAAGAGCAGGCTCTGCAGTTCACCTTTGTCCACGAATGCGCTCTTTTCGGCAGCTCGGGTCTGTCCCATTTCCGCCACGATGTTGTCGATGCCGAGTTCGGCGTACGCTTCGGACTGTGACGGGAACTTCGATACCGCGTCAGCGAAGGATTCAACCGTTCCGGAATGGTCGCCGCCGAGATATTTCAGAAGTCCAACATTCAGATTGATTCCGCCGTCCTTTTGATCGGCAGTCATCGCCGCAGTATAGTTGTTCACGGCATTGGCAGAATCGCCCTTCAAAAGATAGATATTCCCGAGATTGTTCTTTGTGGATGCCGATGAATAGGTCTTGATCACTGCGATCGCGTCATCATATTTCCCGGCGTTTGCCAATATCACGGCAGCTTCATTTGCCGCTTTTTCGTTGTTCTGGCTCTTCAGGTATGCCACTTTCTGGCTTGCCATCTCGTTGTTGGCGGCATTGATGCTCTGAGCATCGGCGGACAGCAATTTTTCGATCTCCGCGGCAGAAGGCGTGGCAGCGATCTTCTCGTCGCTGGCAAGATTGCTTGGCGGAGACATTTCCCACGATTTGCGGACATCGATGATTTCCAGTTTCCCGTTTGCATCCACGGTCTTGTAATATCCGTCAGCACCCATGCTCCATGCTTCGGAGAACGGCTTGTTGATGATGGTCGTTTCGAGCGGCAGCCAGACGGTGTTCTCACGGATGACATAGTCTCGTTCGTTCAGGCTGACACGTGATGCGTTCTTTTTGTTCACACCGGTATCGAACATGATGAAGATATGATCCGATGTTCCGATCAGCATCGTGCGGATGCCGAGATTCTCAAGACATGCTGCCAGCAGGATGGAACTGTCATCGCAGTCGCCGGCTTTCTTGGCGAGCGTCTGACGCGGGAATTGGATCTCGTCCAGCACGTCCCCTTCGGCAACGACCCACGGATCGGAGACATAATTGATGGAGAAGGAACGGACCGCATCCCAGATCTTCATTGCGTTCTGGATATTCCGTGATGCATTCGGATACAGTGTCTGATCGAACTTCACCGTGCCAACGACATTGCGAGAGAAGTTCTCTACGGCCGCATCCTTGTAGGTAACAAATGCACCGACGTGTGTCGGTTTATTCCAGCTGATGGAATTCTTGCTGTAGATCGTCACCGGTTTGGTGATGCTGCGGACCTTCTCTTCGCCTCCCTGATTATAGGAGATCTCTGTTTTGATCTGAGCAACGGTATTCTCGCTGACGGACTGGAGTTTATCCTTGTCCAATGTCGCCGAGACCTCGAAGGTCTTCTTCTCTCCTGCTTTCAGCAGCGGGATCATCTGTTCCGATGCAAAGGACATGTAGTTCGGGATGAAGATCTTCGCTTTAATGTTCTTGATGTCCGCTTTGCCGGTGTTCTCCAGCGTTACGGCACCGATCGGATTCTTAGAATAGTATACGAACTGAGCGGGGAAGATATTCTCCACTTTGAATTCCGTGATCTCCAGCGCGCTGGACATAATGGTGCTGGTCTTTTTAATACCGCTTGTCTTGGTGGAAACATCGATGCGGTTCCCGGAAGCACCGACCACCGAATAATCCTGCATCGCGGAGAATGCTTTCCGCAGATCATCGAGCGTCCCTTTCATCACCACATCATAGGAAGCGGAGCCTCCCTCCATATACCGCAGTTTCATCTTCTCGATCATGGAGATCTTACCGGGAAGTTCCGATTCGATCTTCACCAGGGTTGCATCGTTCACACCCTGAAGGATCAGTTCCACGATGATTGGTTTCTCCTTCATCTCCTTCATCTTTGCGTCGATCTTCGCCATCAGTTCTGTTGCCAGGGTCTCGCCGACCTCTTCGAGGGATTTGGATGCCGCCTGTGCTTTTCCCTGTGACGATTTTTTGGAGGAAGCGCTCGAAACGGCAAGGATCTCGCCCGTATCGGTGATGATCAGTTTCACTTCGCCGTCCGCCGTAAACTCATTGGATTTGATCCCGTACACTTCTTTTTCACCGCCGAAATTGGATTGTGCACCGCCGGCAATGATCAGCTCAGCGCCGTAACGGCGGCCGAGTTCCTTTGCTTTCGTCGCATCCGCAGCGGCAACATCACGAGCGCGGACCTCCGAGAACTGCCGGGAATCCACGATCCGATAACCTTTTTCCAGCAATGCTTTTTCAATGCGGCCGGCGACTTTCCGTGCGGTCGCATCAACATTGTCGATCTTTTCATCGATCACCACCATCACACGGGGCATGTCGGCGTTTTGCGCCATGAGCGCTGCCGGCTGTACGAGCGTGCCGAGCAGAGTGAACAGACAGAGTAACGAAAGAATGCGTTTCATGTTTCTTCTCCTGAATGATTGATAATTATTTCATTTTCGAGATCAATGATGCCATTTCATCCGCTTTTTGTTTTGCGGGTTCATATCCTTCGGACTCATCAAATGCCTTCTGATACATAGAGCGGGCGTTCTCGTATGCCGATTTTGCTTCGCCTTTCTTTCCCTGCTTCTCCAGTTTCTTTCCCTGGTCCTCAAAGTTCAGCGCTTTCGCATAGGTCACATAGCCGTTGAAATTGCCGTCCTTCGACGCTTCCAATCTGTCCTCGTCCTCCGAGGTCATTTTCACGTCGAGATCCTCAGCGATCTTCTTCACCAGGGACTGCAGCATGGTGAGGAACTCCTCAAGCTCCCCTGTTTCATATTCCGCTTTCAGCGTTTCACCGGTCTCGGTCCGCACGATACGGATATCGATACGCAGCTGGTCATTGAAGAGATTGGAGAATCCGCCGAACAGCATCACTTTCGCGCCGAGCAGTTTTCCCATCTTCTGAGTGGTCGTCTTATCCACCATATCCGTTTCATTCAGATTCAGTTCCTCGATGATCGATTGGATCCTCTGCCGCTCTACGACTTTGATCCCTTTGATCTTCGTCATCTCTGTGATCATCATATCCGCCAATCCTTTCTTCAGCGGATCGAGCTTTTCCCTGTCCACGACGCTGTTGTTCTCGAAATAGAGTACCGCGATCGTTTTCGGGTCGCCGGCGTACGCCTGTTGAACGAAAAGAACATTGTTCAGCAGAACGGCACATACCGTCAGCAGACCAAAGAGTAGATGTTTCTGTTTCATACTGATTTCCTTCCAGTATTATGATATGATAAGTGAATAATTTCCGTTAGAAGACAATGCGGACCATCAGTCCGGCATCGACACCTTGTACATCCTTTGTCCGGTTTTCCATCGTCACCGTTCCCGTCGAAAAGCGGAGCGTCACCGTCGGATAGATCACCGATGAGAACAGGAATGTCCCGTCCACACCGGCAGAGATGATCTGCGCTTTTCCTGATTCGATTGGAACTCCACCCACCGGCACCTGATCCGATGAGAAATTCTTGATCTCGCCGACCGCTGAACCCTGAAGCCATTCTGCAACAGGATAGGACAAGGTGTACTGTCCTTCCATTTGAAGAGTGGCATCATACTTCGTCTGTGTATCGCCGGAATAGAACGTATTGGACAGACGGTAGCGCGAACGGATCTGCACCAGGTGATTCATCGAACCGGACTTGAGAGAATATGCCGCTAGTCCGATGAACCGCGGTCCTGAACGGAATACTTTCTTTCCGTTCAATTGATCATCCAAAAAGTATGTTGCCGTCATATCCAGCGAAAGCCGCGCCACTTTGGAATAGGTGATGAAATCATATCCAAGATTCGCGGAGAATTCATCTCCGGCATCGTATTCAAATTTCGACGCAGCATCCACCGGTTCATATTTCCCTTTGTAGAAATAGGAAAGACCGACACCCAGCACCATCCTTCGTGTGATCGTACCGGCATAGACAACTGCAAGATTGCCGCTCAATCCTTGACCGAACGTCGGCACTCTGTATGCGAATGCGGTCTGCGACACCAGCGATGTCAATGTCAATTGCGCCGATGAAAGTTTCGTCTTCCCTGTCGGAACGCTGACACCGCCCGTCAGCCAGATCTTGTCACCGGGAA
>CALRIY020000163.1:0-6009 GCA_943364975.1 Synechococcus sp. UW140 | reverse complement strand
GCGGACCGGCAGCAGGCACAATTCTCGCTTGTTGTCGGCAATATGGAACTTGAGAGCGGTAAAGCGTTGTTGAAGAACCTAACGGACCACTCGCAGCAGGAGATCCTGCTCAGCGAGATCGTCACGATCCTCAACACATAAGAGTCAGGCGGAAGCAAGCGCCTGCGGAAGAAAGTTCCTATGGCGCAGAAGAAACAACCGATCGAATACCGGCTGCTCGTACAGCCTGCAACGGATGATATTCAGAAGAAGGACGGTTTTCTCTTCCTTCTTGAGACTTCGAAGCAGTTCACCAATTTCAGCTATGTGATCGATGTGAAGGATGATGTGAGAGGGAGCGAGGTCGTTTGGACGCTGCATGGACTCCGCGCCCCATCCATGAATATGCCGGCCACAGGAACCGCGCAGTTCAGGAAATTCTACAGCGAACTTCCCCGCACCGTCAGTTTCACGCTGGTGAAGAAGGATACGGTCAAAGCGGAGACGAAATTCTCGTTCGTGAAGAGCGGTGTCCGTTCGACCCTCACGACAAGTTCGTTCCTCAGGATCTATACCGATGAACAGGAATTCGAATCAAAACGGCCGGAGGATGTGGTGATGGCGGAGATCAAGCCGGACATCCACCGCGAACCGGCAAAGACAAAAAAAATCAAACCACAAAAGAAAAGAACGTAATGCACCCAATCATCTTCTCGGTCGGTCCCATCACCATCTACAGCTTCGGCCTGATGATGGGCATCTCCTTCCTTCTCGGCAATTATCTTCTCGCAAAAGAATTCAAACGCAGAAAACTCCATCCTGATCTCGCTTCCAATGTGACGCTCATCGCGCTCATCGCCGGTGTTTCCGGTTCGAAGATGCTCTACCTGATCGAGAACTGGAGTTTCTTTGTGAAGGACCCGGTCGGGATGATCTTTTCTCCCGGCGGACTCACCTTCTACGGCGGATTCATCCTTGCAACGCTCTCCGTATATATCTATTCTAAAAAGAAGAACATCAGGTTCCTGACCATCGCGGATTCGATCGCTCCTGCGATCATACTCGCGTACGGCGTCGCCCGCATCGGCTGTCATCTCGCCGGAGACGGCGATTACGGATTCCCGTCCAACCTCCCCTGGGCGACCGATTATTCCAAAGGGACATATCCCCCGTCTGCAGCATTCCGGAATTTCCCAGAGGTCACGTCGCTGTATCCGAACGGGATCGTGCCGGACAATACCTTGTGTCATCCCACGCCGATCTACGAGACAATCATCTGCTCACTCTTCTTCCTGGTCCTGTGGAACAAACGGACAAAGTGGACAGCGGAAGGACAACTGTTCTCGGCATACCTCATCATGGCAGGACTCGAACGGTTCACGGTCGAGTTCTTCCGTCTGAATCCGCGGTTGCTGTTCGGACTCAGCGAGGCACAGATCATCTCCGTCATTCTGATCGTGCTCGGCATCATCGGCGTCAATTCGGCGCTGCGTGTAAAAAAGATCGGCGAAGGAACATGAATCTCATCACCGGAAGGAAACCAGTCCTGGATGCGCTGAAAGCGAACACTCCCATCGATAAACTGATGGTGGCGCAGAATTCACACGGCGAAGTGATCGACGAGATCCTCCGTATCGCGCGGCAGAAGAATATCCCGTACAAGATCTCACCGACCGACCAGATCAACCGTACCGCACAGACATCGAATCATCAGGGTGTGCTCGCCATCGTCGGCGTGAAGGAATTCTCCGATATCAGTCAGCTGTTCGAGATCGCCAAGGCGCGGAATGAACAGCCCTTTTTTCTGATCTTCGACGAGATCGAGGATGTGCACAATCTCGGCGCGCTCATCCGCACGGCGGTCTGCACCGGGGCCCACGGCGGTATCATCCCGAAACATCATAACGCGCCGGTGAACGATACGGTCGTCAAAACCTCCGCCGGAGCCAGTCTGAATTTTCCGATGGCGCGGGTGACGAACATCGCACAAACGATCGAGGAGCTGAAAGAGGAAGGGGTCTGGATCGTCGGTACGGAAATGACCGCACAGAAGAATTTTACCGAAATCGATTTTACCGTTCCGGTGGCACTGGTGATCGGCAACGAAGGGAAAGGGATGCGACGGCTGGTGAAGGATAAATGCGATTTCCTGGTGAAGATCCCGATGAAAGGGGATTTCGAATCCCTGAATGCATCCGTGGCCGGAGCGATCGTGATGTACGAGGTTCTCCGCAAGCGGAATTTCAAATGACCCGATGATCACGCGCCATATCAATACCGGAAAGAAGAAGTTCGAGTGGATCGATATCGTCGATCCCACTCCGGATGAACTGAATGCGATCGCTGAGGAGCATGGACTTCATACGAATGCGGTGCAGGACAGTCTTCAGCCGGAGCATCTTCCGAAATACGAGTGGATCGATGAGACCATTTTCATCATCATCCGCACATTCGATCCCCGTTCGACGCACGATGCCGATTCCATCCAGGAGATCAGTAATAAAGTTGCCGTCTTCGCAGGAAATGATTTCATTATCACGATCCATCGATTTGAACAGCCGCTGCTGGTGGATATCCGTTCGAGGTACTTTTCTGCCGGTCTCTGCTCCCGTCCATACGATCTTCTGATCAAGATCCTTTACCAGGCATTCAATACTTATTCCGTCCCCTCACAGGCCTTTGAGACCGAACTCGACCAGCTGGAAACGCTCATCGTCCTGAAGAATCAGACCCATTCCGTCCTGCGAAAATTGTATCATTTGAAACGGCGAGCTGCCGTCTGCGTCCGGATCATCCGACTCTCAAAGCCGATCATCGATAATCTGGACAAACGGGCTCCGGATGCGGTAAAGCAGGACCTGCGGGAATTCTATCTCAGTCTGGAAACCTCGTTCGACCAGACGATCGAAAATGCGAATAACCTTCTCAATCTGTATATCTCCCTTTCATCACAACGGACGAACGAGGTCGTGCGCGTTCTTACCCTCTTCTCCGTCTTCTTCATGCCTCTCACGTTCATCGTCGGTATCTACGGAATGAATTTTGAGAACATGCCTGAACTGCATCATCCGCTCGGATATCCTGCTGTGATCGTCGCAATGGCCGCCATAACGCTCGGCATCTACTCCTGGTTCAGAAAGCAACGCTGGCTGTAAGAACAATTTTCAATTGACAATTGAAAATGGAAAATTGATAATTAAAAGCAAACCGCATCCGCAGAACCTTTCGATTTCGATCATGGCGGGTATATCGCTTAAGGCGGCGGAAGTGTAGTCACTTAGGCACGTAGAACATAAAAATTGTCCATTGTCCATTGTCAATTTTCAATTATTAATTGCTCTTCCATAACACATCACTCGGCATCACCGTTACATCCTTCAATAACCGCAGTCCGAATTCCCTCCCTTTCGCATTCGCCATCTTGTCCCGCGGATCATCGTTCCCGCCGACAACAAAAGCATCCTCACCGGATTCCAGCAGATCACCGATCCATTCCACCAGAACATCGGAATTTGTCTGATATGCCAGGAACGCCGAGCCGAAGAAGTGCTGCAGTTTATCCTTATCCGTCGTTCTGTTCTTATCGTTCAGGATCCTTTTGGGAAGGTGCGTCCTCCGCTGTTTGAACTGCAGATCGCTTTCCAGCGTGAGAGGGATATAGACGGAACCGATCAGCGGCAGTGTGAATCCCAGCGAGCGGTGGTCCATCACGGAGAAAAGGGAGATCCAGAGCGCTTCCTTCACATTCCCGTCGGCAAGAAGCATCGCACGGTCGAAGATCGCATCCACAGCAAGTGTGTCATCATGAGATTTGCGGAGAGCAAAGAACCGAGGATCGCGGATATATTCTTTTAAGCGGACCTGGTGCCTGAAGAGATCCGGAAGCAGTTCGGAAGAATCGATGAATGACGAGTCGGTCGGTTCGTAGTACCATTCTGGTGTGAGCCTTTCAGTCAATGAATCGGATGATTCATGTGCCTGACCAAACGAACAGGGTGAGGATAAAATGCAGAATGCAGAATGGAGAATACATAATTGTAATATTCTGCTCAGTTTCACATCTTTTCCAAAATATTAAATTCTATGTGATGTTTCACTCCATAGAAGTTAATCATTCTCCATTCTACATTCTACACTATGCATTAAGATTTATCCGCTCTTTATTTTCCATTATCCATTGTCAATTGTCAATTGCTCTTTACACCTGCATAACTCCTGTCCTGAACTCAGCAATATGAGGATTGCAGTTCGCCATCGCGATCCCTCTGGAGATGACCTCCCGCGTCCTCAGCGGATCGATGATCCCGTCCACCCACAGCCGCGCCGCGGCATATTTCGGATCGAGCTCACTCTCATACTTCGCCTGGATCTCATCCAGTAACTGCTTCTGCTGTTCTGCGGAGATGTGCGTTCCCCCTTTTTCCATCGCCTGCACTTTGATCGCAAGGAGCGTCTCACTCGCCTGTTTCCCTCCCATCACGGCGATCTGTGCGGAATGCCAGCCGTAGATGAGTCTCGGATCGTACGCTTTTCCGCACATGGCGTAATTCCCCGCACCGTAACTGTTGCCGGTGATGATCGTGAATTTCGGCACCACGGAATTCGCCACTGCGTTCACCATCTTCGCACCGTCCTTGATGATCCCTCCGTGCTCGCTTCTGCTTCCGACCATGAATCCCGTCACATCCTGAAAGAAGACCAGAGGGATCCTCTTCTGATTGCAGTTCAGAATGAACCGAGCCGCTTTGTCCGCACTGTCCGAATAGATCACACCGCCCACCTGCATCTCCCCTTTCGCCGTCTTACTGATCGCCCGCTGATTGGCAACGATCCCCACTGCCCAGCCGTCGATCCGCGCATACCCGGTGATGATGGTCTTTCCGTATCCCGCTTTGTACTCATCCAGTTCGCTGTCATCGATCAGACGGGAAAGGATCTGATATGTATCATACGGCTTGTTCCGCTCCGCCGGAAGGATGCCGTAGATCTCTTTTGGATCAAATTTCGGTTTTACTGACCGTTCATAATTGAATCCCGCCACCGGAAAATGTCCCAGTTTACCGATGATGCTCCGGATCTTCTTCAGCGCCGCTGCGTCGTCCGCCATCTTATGGTCAGTGACGCCGCTGATCTCACAGTGGACCGAAGCACCGCCCAATGATTCATTGTCGATATCTTCGCCGATGGCCGCCTTCACCAGGTGCGAACCGGCAAGGAAGACCGATCCGGTCTTATCCACGATCATCGCTTCGTCGCTCATGATCGGAAGATACGCACCTCCCGCAACGCACGGACCCATGATCGCGGCGATCTGCGTGATCCCCATGGCGGACATGACCGCGTTATTTCTGAAAATACGTCCGAAATGTTCTTTGTCGGGGAAAATATCGGCCTGCAGCGGAAGATACACTCCGGCCGAATCGACAAGATAGACGATCGGAAGTCTGTTCTCGATCGCGATCTCCTGTGCACGCAGATTCTTCTTTGCAGTGATGGGGAACCACGCCCCCGCTTTCACCGTTGCATCGTTCGCCACGATCACCACTTCGCGGTTGTGGATCTTTCCAACGCCGAAGACCGTTCCGCCGGATGGTGCACCGCCATGCTCTTCATACATCCCGTACGCCGTGAACAATCCCACTTCAAGAAAGTAGGACTTCGGATCGATCAGCATCTCGATCCGTTCTCTTGCAGTCATTTTCCCTTTCTTCTTGTGCTTCAGGATCGAATCGATCCCTCCCCCCAGCATCACCTGCTTTTCGTACCGTTCGAGCTCTTTCAACGCCTTAGCGTGAAATTCAGCGTTCCGTTTGTACGCCTCATCTTTTTTAATCTCTGAACCGATCATCGTTTTTCTCACTCTATATATTCTGTGTTACAATATTATTGGATGGGGACATTAAATTTTTTGGAAATTGTCCATTGTCAATTTTCAACTGTCAATTGTCAATTTTTAAAAATTCACCATTCTACATTCATCATTCTACATTCCGCACTCATCATTCCGCTTCCTCCAACTGCCTCATCGCT
>CALRIY020000162.1:0-6125 GCA_943364975.1 Synechococcus sp. UW140 | reverse complement strand
CTCTCTTGTCACGCTGGCAACAGGAAAAGTACTGCTGATGCCCTCTCCGTATGACTGGTTCGGTCCTGAAGCGTCATTGACCTATATTCATCCTGATCCGCTGGCCAATCAAAACCGCGATCTGCTTCATGCGATGATGCTGAATGTGGGGGGCTTTACCGACTATTCCGTAGAATGGTGGCACTATCAGCTTCCGGCAGCCACCGGATACCAATTACTCGACTTCCAGCTGAAGTGAACTATGAAAAACATCGTATCGTTCCTGCCATTCCTGATGTCGATCCTCCTTCTGCCTGACTTCGTTCTTCCGCAGCAGGAATTCCTTGTCAATTCCACTCTTCCATCCGTTCAGCGCGATCCGCAGATCGTCCGTGATTCATCCGGCAATTATGCCGTCATCTGGCGCTCGGAGAATCAGATCGATTCAAACTCCAAAGGAGACATCTATCTGCAGTTCTATAATTCCGCTGACCAGCCGATCGGAGCAGAAATCCTCGTCAACTCCGTCACTGCAGGTGATCAGGATAAACCTGCAGCAGCCATGACGGTTCAAGGCGATCTGCTGGTGACATGGGCATCGCATGCCGGTGCAGAACAGATCTATGATATTCGCGCAAGGCTCTTCAAGGACCGTAGCGCTGCAGCACCGGAATTCACAGTGAACACAACTCTCTCCCACACCCAGACCAATCCTGATGTCGCTGCAGATCCTTCCGGGAATTTCATTGTCGTGTGGGATTCCTGGCATCAGGACGGCAGCGATAAAGGAGTGTACGCGCAGCGCATCGCCAATGCCGGAACTAAGACCGGAGATGAATTCAGAGTTAATTCGACCACGGCGTACAGTCAGGCAAAACCATCCGTACAGTATTTCCCGAACGGGAAGTTCGTTGTCGTGTGGGAATCGTGGAAGCAGGACCATTCCTCACCTGCCGGATATGGAGTGTATGGAAAGATCTTCAATGCCGACGGGAGCGCTTCTTCGGCAGAATTCAATGTGAATACGTTTGTCATCGATTATCAATGGTATGCGGATGTGGAAACATTCTCGGATAATACATTCGCGGTTGTCTGGTGCAGCTGGGAGCAGGATGGTTTCGACGGCGGTATCTATCTGCAGCGTTTCAATGGAGCAGGAGAAAAGATCGGTCCGGAACAGCCGGTGAATCAAACCACATCGGAATATCAATGGCTGCCGAAGATCAAGGCCGGTCCGGATGATTCATTCGTCATTATTTGGTCCAGCTGGAAACAGGACGGCAACCGTGAAGGGGTCTATGCACGGAGGTTCCGTAAGAATGGTACTCCCGTCACATTGGAATCCCGCGTGAATGACTACACCGTGAATTTTCAATGGGAACCCGATGTGATCATCGATCCGAAGGATCCGTCATCACTGACAGCTGTTTGGTCCACCTGGGGAAAAATGGAAAAGGATTATGATGTGGCGGCAAAACGGTTCTCCATTCCTCTCTTACAGGGATATTTCGATCCTCAGTCCTATACGCATCCTTCTGGTGTCAGCACAGCGAAATTCCTCGTGCACCGGCTGGATTCCACGAAATTGACAGGACATCAATATGAAGTGAGTTTTGATTCCACCGGAGCAGGATCGTACCGGACGGTGATCACCGATCTGATCGACGGCGACACTGTCGTTTCGAATTTTATGATCAACAGAGGCGAGAAGACCTTCTACGTCACCGAAATGTTCGACGGCGTAGCAGTGGAGGTCCGTCCTGAGATGGACCTGGAACTCGATGCTGCCGGATCGTATTTCAAGAACAGTTCCGGAACGAATGCTCTGTTCACCTTTACGAATCCGACCGTCGGGACGAAACTGACGGCACCGATCGACATCATCGTTGCGTGGGGAAACTCGGACACCACGGCTGCAGGAACGTTCGTCTCTCCTTCCGATACCGCGATCAATAATTCCGGACAGCGTGTCGTGGCGGTCCCATTCAAAGCGATGAACATGACCGATGGAACGAAGATCGACTTCCTTGTGACCGATGTGAACAGCAATAAGCGGTTCGATTTCGGGGAGAGGATCATCGTTTTGACGCCGCTAAAATACCGGAAGAATGCTGCGAACACTCACTGTCAGATCACCAACTCGCTCACTGCGGTGAATCCCCAATGGCCTTCTTCCGGTGATTCGATGTTCATCAACACGACGCGTCCGCTGACGAAGAATGACCGGTTCCGTTTCACCACTTCCCCCTCCACTGTTCTGTCTGCCGGAACACGGACCGGGTCCGTAGCATCATCATTTCGGCTTGAACAGAATTATCCGAATCCGTTCAATCCCGCAACGACCATCCGTTATTCCATGGACCGATCCGGGATGGTACGTTTGAGAATCTTTAATGTGCTGGGACAGGAAGTGCGGAGACTAGTTGATGAATATCAGCTGCGGGGCGAATACAAATTATCATTCTCGCCGGATGATTTGGCATCCGGGATCTATTTTTATTCGTTGGAATTGGAGCAGAGGAAGGTCACAAAAAAAATGATCTATATGAAATAACCGGCGTTAATCATAATGCTTCGTATCCTTCCAAACAGTCTCCAGCGGATATCGTATGGAGCGGCAGATAAAAATCGGAAGATCGGTCTCATACGGCATAGCGTAAGGATGTGAATGAACGGCCGATAGTCTCACATCAGCGAAGACCCGTTCGTGATCCTTTTTCGTTCCGCCGATAATGATGAATACCGTTGCATCACTTTTTTCTGGTCCCCACAGCCAGTAGGAATTATGTCCGGAAACTGCCGCCGGAAGTGCATACTTCTTCCCGAAAAAGTTCACCGCACTGACGTCACCGTAATTATTCCCGTATATCAGAGCGGAATTTCGTTCCTGTTCGTTCAAAGAATTGTAAACACCGGAGACATTTTCAGCAAGTACCTCCCACCCAAACCGGTCCGCAAAATGCTGCGGCAGTTCTCCCATTATTTTTCCTTCATTGCTTGACGGAGTCTCGCCAAGAGCGCGTGCGTAACGGATATAGGTCTCGACCGGAAGCACATCCAACGCCATCGGAATCGCCATTATTCCCAGTATGGATATGAATCCCAGATAGGTCCACCCTGCCCAGTATTTTTTCCGTGCAACGATCCACTGTTCGATCGGAACTGATCCGGCGGCAAAGAGCAGCACAGCGGCAGGATTGAAATATTCCGTTTTCGAATGGCCGTTCACGATCAGTATCAGAAGGACCGCCACAATGATCACTCCGAAGATGCGGAACTGTTTCAACCGAAACAGCATGACTGCCCCGATCACAAGTATCGGAGATGCGATCGGATTGAAATGCGGGATCATTCCTGTCAGAAATTTGAATGGATTCAGCGCAGCGTATTTCACACTCGAAGCCATGTGTGCAAACTCCAGATGTGCGAAATCATTTCCGATATTCCACAGCACATACGGTGAGAAGATCAAGAGCGCGATCGCTGCTGAGAACCAAGGATATGGTGACGAAAACCATTTCCGATGAGGAGTGAAGACCATTCCTAAGAAAAGACCGGCAGCCAGCCATCCCATGCTCACTTTGCTCAAAAGGCCGATTCCGATCACGATGCCGATCCAAATCCAGAGTTGGGGCCGATCTGAGCGGATCACATTGTGTATCAGCAGGAAAACGATCTGCCACAATAGAATATCGAATGCATTCACGGAAAATATTCCGAACATTCCGAGAAGACCGGGGGCCGTTGCAACACAAATTGCTGTTAGGATCCGTGCGTATGATCCGCCGCCGAACTGCCGGCTAAGCTGAACTGCAAGAATCACAACAGCCGTATGTGCTGCAGCCGGGAACAAGCGAATGGAAAAGACCGAATCACCGAACAGCGTTCGGATGAGACGGAGCATATACACCGCAAAAGGTGGATGATCCACATAGCCGAGGGAAAGATGTTCCGTACAGATGATATAATATAATTCATCCCGGAAATATCCGTAGGTGGTGAATGCGTTATTGAACAAATGCAGGAGAAGTACCGCGGCGGCGACAAGAAGACCGGGAATATGTTCTTTACGGAATATGTTCACGCGTTGCCGCCGATCAGCCGTTGGAGCGTTGATCAATAGAAATAATAATGGAAGGAGAGTTGAGGAAGCGGAAGGATCGTACCGTCCGAGAAATAGGTCAGCAATCCCTGGAATGTAAGATGCACCGCATCCTGCAGCAGGAACTCTCCGCCGAGTCCGGCGCCGAAGCGGAACGGCGCGGCATATTTGTTCCCGCCCGATCCGTTATAGTTGTAACTGCTGGCTGCACCGAAGAAGAACCGTGCGCTGTTGCTCCGGGTCAGATCCTGCTGGAACTCCGCGCCGAAGGAATAGAATGTATCGGTGTTCTTCGGTTTGAAGACTCCGAGCACTGCCTGGAGCGAGGTCTTCCCTTCCGTGTGATAACGATAACTGAGTCCGATACCGGAAGCCGGTCCGCCGGAGAATCCGAGTCCGTAGATACTCTTACTGAACGCATCTCCTTTCACACTGGATGCAGCAACTTGTGCATACGCCGTATTGACGATGAGCGTGAACAGTAATGATAGTATGATTCCGATCGATCTTTTCATGCGTATCCTTTTTGTATAAGTATAGATCTATGGTAATATTCGTACGGTCATTCGGCTTTCAGCCACCCGTAGATCTCTTTCAGATCCGGTTTCTTGCCGGTGATCAAAATGCCGATACGGAACACTTTCCCCGCGATCCACATCAGTCCGTAAATGGTCAGAACCATCGTTGTCAACGATAGTGCGATCTCCCACCATTCCGGCGTCTGAATAGAGAAGCGGAGCGCCATCATGGTCGGCGAGAGGAGCGGGATCTGCGACATCACTTTCACCATTAATGAATCGGGATTGAACATCAGCGGCACGGCAAATGCGATCGGCAGCACGAGAATGATCGTGATATATCCGGTCATTTGCTGCGCCTCCTGTTCCGTCGAAACGGTAGATCCGGCAATGATGAAGATCCCCACGTACATGAAATAGCCGAGGATGAAATAAATGAAAAGGAGCAGAAGATTATCCATCGCAACGAACGGGACCGGCGTGGCGATGTTCACTCCTACCAGGATCAGCGCCCAGAACGCGACCGTTGCGAGTCCCAGCAGCGACAGCCCGATGATCTTACCGGACATCAGTTCTTGTGATGAACAGGAGGAAACGAGCACTTCCACGATGCGGTTCGCTTTCTCTTCGATCACGCTCCGGATGAGCATCTGACCGGACGAAAGGACGAGGAACATCAGCATCATTATGAAGATATATCCGGTAAAGAATGTTTCCATGAAACCGGATTCTTTCTCCACTCCCTGCTTCGACACTTTGAACGTTTTGATCTCGACTTCCGTCATCAGTTTCTTGATCGTCGGTGCATCATATCCGTTGGACTGAAGTCTCCGTTCGATGATGATATCCTCGAGTACCTTCGAGAAGCGGTTCTGATCCCGGGCATTGCCGACATTTTCAGCGCGGTATTCGATCTTCCCCTTCACCAGCACATCCGCCGGGATGATGAAATAGCCCTCCATCTCACCCGAGGTCAAATATGCCGTACCGATCACTTTCAAATGCTCCAGGTCGGCGGATTCGTCCGCGATCTCTTTCACTTCATAATTCGGACGCCCTCCTTCCAGTGTATATTTCTCGAGAAGTTTGGCATTGATCGCCGCCGTCAATGAACGGGTCTCATCGATCACGCCGAAGACCTTCGTCTTCTCATCCCCTTTGTCCGCCAGCAGTGACGGCAGTACGGTGAAGATGGACATGATGAGCGGCGTCATGAACAGTCCGATGATGAATGCTTTGGTCCGAACCTTTTCGATGAATTCCCACTGTGCGACCGCAAGGATCTTATTCATGATCTGCCTCCTGTTTCTGCAACCGCTTTTTCACATTCTGAAGCCGCACATATGAGATGAGGGTAACTACTGCACCGACGCCGGCGAGTGTTCCGGGATCCTTCTGCGCCAGGAACATCACCGCTCCGACCACGGTCACGAGCATGCCGATCAGCAATGAGGTCTGCTGTTTCTTCACTTCCGGATTCTTAATGGCGGGAACAGGAATGCTCGATTTTTCCGGCGCGGACTTGC
>CALRIY020000161.1:0-6212 GCA_943364975.1 Synechococcus sp. UW140 | reverse complement strand
TGGGTTCCGTCGTGAGGATCCTGAAGAAAAAAGGGGGATGGGTCTATATCCAATCACCGGACCGGTATCTCGGCTGGGCCGATCCCGATCAAATGATACGGGTGACGAAAACAGATGCCGAGAAATGGAGTTCTTCTCCACGGGTCTTTGTCACATCGTTCATCGGTTCCGTGCTGCAGCAGCCTGATCCGAGATCGTTCCCCGTCTGTGATATCACCGGCGGAGCGGTACTGAAAGACCTCGGGACGACCGGTGAGTGGTCCAAAGTGGGTCTGGCGGACGGACGGATAGGGTATCTCCCCAAATCTTCCGTGATGGATTACTCTCTTTGGGGAAAATCCCTGACACCTGTTGCAGACAATATCGAGTGGACCGGAAGATATCTGATGGGAGTACCGTATCTCTGGGGCGGTACCTCTCCGAAAGGGGTGGATTGTTCCGGATTTACCAAGACTGTCTATTTATTGAACGGACAACAATTGAACCGCGATGCAAATCAACAAGCGGATCAAGGAGAACCGGTTGAACCCGGTCCGCAGTTTGAACATCTCCGCAAAGGAGACCTGCTCTTTTTCGGACGGAAAGAGGAAGGGGGCAAGAAAGAACGGATCGTCCATGTCGGTATCTATCTCGGCAAACAAGAGTATATCCACTCCTCCGGAAAAGTTCAGATCAACAGTTTCGATCCGAACTCGCCGTTCTATAATGAATACAATCTGAAACGGTTCGTTCGTGCCAGACGCGTTATCGCCGCGGCACCTCAAGTAACGGAACTCAAGACGAAGTGATTGTCTCGAGCGAAAAGAAATACAGCGATTACAAGATTACAAAATTACAAGATTGCAAGATTTCAGGAAAGTATTGTGGATCAAGAGATTGACCTCTTGAGCATTATTGATGTGAGTAGAATACAATATTCAAACCGTATTTATCTCTCACTATTCAAATCTATCATGTTTCTTCTTGTAATCTTGTAATAATTCAATCTTGTAATTATCTCTTCTTCTTCCCATGTCCTTACGCTACCTCTTCATCGACTTCAACGCATACTTTGCCTCCGTAGAACAGCAGGAGCGTCCGGAACTGCGGGGTAAACCGGTCGTTGTCCTTCCGGTGATGGCGGAGAACACCGCCTGTATCGCCGCAAGCTATGAAGCAAAGAAATTCGGCATCCGCACAGGCACCACCGCAAAAGAAGCCCGCAATCTTTGTCCTGAAGTGATCATCCTTCCCGCTCGGCCTGCTCTCTATGTGCAGTATCATCACCGTCTGATCACATCGGTGGAATCGTGCGTCCCCGTGTACAAAGTGAAATCCATCGATGAGATGGCCTGCACGCTTTCCGGGACACAGCAGGTGAAAGAGAATGCCATTGCACTGGCAAAGCGGATCAAATCGACCATCGCGAAGGATGTCGGTGAACTGATGCGTGCGTCCATCGGCATCGCGCCGAATACATTCCTGGCGAAGACCGCTTCCGATATGCAGAAACCGAACGGTTTGGTGGTGATCGAACAGCATGAACTGCCGGATGTCCTTTTCCGTTTGGAATTGAATGACCTGACCGGCATCGGACGGAACATGGTAAAACGGTTATACCGGAACGGCATCTATACCGTGGAACAGCTCTGCAGCGTCGACAAGGAACTGCTTCGTACGGTATGGGGCGGCATCGAAGGTGAGAGGATGTATGAGAGATTGAGAGGACGGGAGCCATCAGTTCCAGAGACGCATCATACCACCATCGGCCATTCGCATATGCTCACGCCGAAGGAACGGAATACCGCCGGCGCCCATGCCGTGCTGCACAGGATGCTGCAGAAATCAGCGATGCGTTTGCGGGACATGAAATACCGGGCGCAAACACTTCACGCCGGCATTCGCTACTATGATGAGAAGAGCTGGAATGACGAACTATCCTTCACCGAAACATCCGATACGCTCGTCCTGACCCATGCATTGACCAAAATGCTAGAGCGGGCGCCGGAAATGAAAGAAAAACCGCTTCAAGTCTCGGTGACGCTGTTCAATCTGAAACCGGAAGCGGATCACACGCCATCCATGTTCGAGAATGAGGAACGTTCCTCAGCATTGAATGCCGCTGTGGACGAACTGAATCTCCGGTTCGGGAAAACGGCGCTCTATTTCGGCGATGCACACACGGCGCTGGAATCATCCCCGGCAAGGATCGCGTTCAATCATATCCCCGATATCGAGATCGAGGACGGGATGGGGGGAAGGAAGAAAAAGAGGAAAGGGAGGGACGAAGGGGAACAGATCCCTCCGCCGGATGATTATGATATGCCGTAAAACAAAGAATCCCGATCTGATCGGGATTCTTTGTTGATGATCCGCCGGAGATTATTTCTCCCGGTCCATCACAAAATCAATGAAATGGATGAGTGAATCTTTCGCATCCGAGGGCGGGAGCGTATCCAAACACGCTTTTGCCGCAGTGCCGAATTCGTGGGCACGTTTCTCCGCATACACGATACCGTCATACTGCTGAACAAATCCGACGATGGTCTCCACATCCTTCCCTTTCGCGCCGTTCTTGATCATCTTCAGGATCTTCTTCGATTCCGCCTTCGGCGCCTGTTTCAACGCATGGATGAGCGGCAGCGTGATCTTCTTCTCCTTCATATCCCCGCCGATCGGCTTACCAAGGATGCTGGTGCGGGAGGTAAAATCGAGGATATCATCTCGGATCTGGAACGCCATACCGACATTCTCGCCGTATTCCTTCATCAGTCTCCTCATCACAGGATCCTCCGTTACGCTGGCGGCGCCGATCTCGGAGCAGGTGGAGAGGAGCGATGCGGTCTTGTTGGAGATGATCTTCAGATAGGTCGCTTCATCGATATCCAGTTCGCGGCTCTTTTGGATTTGATGGATCTCCCCTTCACTCATTCTGCGGACCGATTCCGAGGTCACTTTCAGAAAATAGACATCATCATGATTCAGCGAGATCATCAGTCCGGTGGAAAGGAGATAATCTCCCATCAGCACGGCGACCTTGTTCTGCCATACCGCTTTGATGGACGCGAGTCCGCGCCGCGTATCGGCATCATCCACAACATCGTCATGCACGAGGGTTGCAGTGTGCAGGATCTCCACAAGTGTAGCGCCCCGGTATGTACTTTGATTGATCGTACCGCACGCTTTCGCACACAGGAAGACCACGATGGGGCGGATCCGTTTCCCTTTCTGCTTCACGATGTACCGGGCGATCGTATCGACCAGCGTAACGTTCGACCGCATGGCATTCTTGAAGAATCCGGAGAATTCCTTGATCTCTTTCTCTACAGGTGCTTTGATATCATCGAGTGAATGTGATGCCGCCATTGAAATCTCTTCTTATTCTGCATCCGCCGCAGGTTTCCGCTGCGCGAACATTGATATGAAAATGCTGACCTCGTACAGGATGATCATCGGTGCAGCCAGTAAACTTTGTGTGAGCATGTCCGGTGTCGGTGTAATGATCGCGGAAATGATCAGGATAACGACGATGGCATGCTTCCGGAACTTCCGCATCAGTTTCGGTGTAACGATCCCGAATTTGGAGAGGAAAAAGGTGATCATCGGAAGTTCAAAGACCAATCCTGCTCCCAGGATCAGGCTGAGCATGAAACTGATATATTCATTGATCGCGATATTCAGCTCGAACACGTCGGTGCCGAAGGTGGAAAAGAACGTCAGTGCCGTCGGGACGAGGATAAAATACGCAAAGGCGATCCCGGAGAGGAAACAGAAGGATGTGAAGAAGACGATCCGGAAAGCGTATTTCCGTTCATGCGGCATCAGTCCGGGAGCGACGAACTTCCATAACTGATACAGGATCACCGGCATGGATGCGATGATTCCCACCACAAGCACCACCTGCATGTACGTCAGCATGATGCCGTACGGAGTGAGGACCTGCGGTTTCAGTCCAACGGCAAGCAGGGGACCGAGCAGCACGACCTTCACCAGAAAATCGGCGAAGAATCCCGCAGCGATCGCACTGATCAAAACAGCCATCACGGAGTAGACGATCCTTGAACGGAGTTCCTCCAGATGATCGAGGAATCCCATTTCCTTCTCGTCGTTATGTCGCTGGTCGTTCGGCATCAGTTCTGATCTTTATAGAGGGGAAAACCGAGACAGAAATCCGCCACTTTCTTTTTGACGGATGAATACACATCACTCTTACCCATGTTGGTCAGCACTTCGTCGATCAGGTCGCCGACGATCCTCATTTCATTCTCCTTCATCCCGCGTGTGGTCATGGCCGGTGTACCGATCCTGATACCGCTGGTGATGAGGGGGGATTTATCGTCGAACGGAACGCCGTTCTTGTTGACGGTGATCCCTGCTTCATCAAGGGCTTCCTGTGCATCCTTACCGGTGATGTTCCTGTTCCGCAGATCGAGCAGCATAAGATGATTATCCGTTCCGTTGGAACAGATCGTATATCCTTTGGACATCAAATGTCCTGCAAGCGCCTGGGCATTCTTAATGATCTGTGCAGCATAGAGATTGAAGTCCGGCTGCAGCGCCTCCTTGAAGGCGATCGCCTTTGCAGCAATAATATGCATGAGCGGTCCGCCCTGGACGCCGGGGATGACCATGGAGTCGAGCAGTTCAGAGATCATCTTCTTCCGACCCGATTTCGGCGCAACGATGCCGAAAGGATTCTCATAATCTTTTCCGACCAAAATAATGCCGCCGCGGGGACCCCGCAGTGTTTTGTGCGTCGTGGATGTGACCACATGGCAGTGGGGGATCGGATCATTCAGCAGATCCGCAGCGATCAGTCCGGCAGGATGCGCAATGTCCGCAAACAGGAACGCACCGACCTTATCAGCGATCTCACGGAACTTCTTATAATCGATATTGCGGGAGTATGCGCTGGCGCCGACGGTGATCAGTTTCGGTTTCTCGCGTTTTGCCACATCTTCCACTTCGTTGTAATCAATGAAGCCGGTCTCTTTCGTTACGCCGTACGCGGAGAAATTATACATCTGTCCGGAAAAATTCACCGCCGCACCGTGTGTCAGATGACCGCCGTGGGAAAGATTCATGCCGAGCACTTTGTCGCCCGGTTTGATGAAGGTGAAATAGACAGCGGTATTCGCCTGGGAACCGGAGTGGGGCTGCACATTGGCATATTCCGCTCCGAACAATTTCTTTACGCGGTCCCGTGCAATATTCTCGACGATATCCACATACTCGCATCCGCCGTAATACCGTTTCCCGGGATATCCTTCGGCATACTTGTTCGTCAGCACTGTCCCGGCCGCTTCCAGAACGGCGCGTGAGACGAAGTTCTCTGATGCGATCAGTTCCAGATTATGGTTCTGTCGGTCCTGTTCACTGGTGATCGCAGCGGCGATCTCGGGATCGAACTGTGTGATATGTTTCATGGTCAGCGTCCTGTTAATGAGTGGATTTTTTCTACCCGGCGTGTATGGCGCCCTGCTTCGAAATTTGTGGAAAGGAAGATCTTGATCATATCCTCGGCGACACCCCAGCCGACCAGCCGTTCGCCGAAGCAGAGGATATTCGCATTGTTGTGTTTGCGGGAAAGTTCTGCAGAGGTGACCGATTCGCACGCCGCTGCCCGTACTCCTTTATGTTTATTCGCAACGATCGAGACTCCGATACCGGAACCGCAGATCAGGATGCCGAGTTCACATTCACCGGAGGAGACGGCAACCGATGCGGCATGGGCGAAGTCTGGATAGTCCACCGAGTCCGGCGATGCCGTTCCGAAATCCTTGAATTCCTGTTTCAGCTGGGTGAGGAGAAGCTTGGCGTTCTCTTTATAATGGAATCCTGCGTGGTCGCTTGCGATGGCAATCATAGGGATCAACTCATTAATCGATCGGTGGCTGAATGAACATCATTTCCGTTGCGGAGACAGAGACGGTGAAGCGGAACACTGTATCCTTGATGAGGGACGAGGAAGTTGTACCGCGCAAGCCCGCCTCGAGTCCGAGATGGATGCGTGTCTCCGCGCTGAGCGGGAGACTCATTCCGGTCGTACCGAACAGTTCGTTGATGGATTGACCGTTCATGCTGAGATTGGTTGTGCGGAAGAATCCGCCGAACCTGTAAGACACGCGTTTGAAGAAATCGTCGCCGACAAAATCTGATGCAGGTAGGAACTCAACACCGGCGCCGAGCCGGAAACTGTTCTGGAAAGTTGTCGGTGTCCCGGGAAGCGAGAA
>CALRIY020000160.1:0-6326 GCA_943364975.1 Synechococcus sp. UW140 | reverse complement strand
TCAAAACAGGACTACAATAAAGCGATCCAATACTACCGTATTTATAATGAACTGACATTTTATGGTGAGTATAAGGAATTAGTGGAAGCAAGGATCAAGCTGCTCTACCGGCAGCAGATGGAGATCGAAGCTCAGCGCGCGCTCCAGATGGAACAGCAGCTGGATGTCGCCAAGATCCCCTCGAACACGATCGCAATCCTCTATTTTGAGAACAAAGGACAAAAAGCGGAACTGAATCCCCTTCAGAAGGGGCTCTCTGAAATGCTCATCACCGATCTTTCCAAAGTAAAATCCCTCAAAGTGCTGGAACGCGTAAGACTTCAGGAACTTGTTCAGGAAATGAACCTCTCTGAAATGGATATCGTCGATCAGAAGACCGCGCCCAGACTCGGAAAACTGCTCGGTGCGAACCGTCTGGTGAAAGGTTCATTCTTTGATCTGACCGGAGACAAGATCAACATCGATGCGTTCGTTGCGAAGTCCAGGACAGGTGAGATCGATGCTTCGACCAATATCGCCGGAAGCGTTCAGGATTTCTTCCGTATGGAAAAGGACCTTGTCTTCAAGATCATCGATCAGATGAAGATCAAACTGACGGACGAAGAACGGGAAGCGATCCTGGAGATCCCGACGGAGAATTTCTTCGCGTTCCTGCAGTACTCGCGAGGATTGGATTACGAAGACCGCGGACTTTACACGCAGGCATTCGAAGCATACTCCCAGGCAGCAGCGACCGATCCGAATTTTTCACAGGCCAAGACGAGTGCATCATCCGCTAAAAAAGCAGAGCAGATCGTCGGTCCGACCACAACATCCTCCAACAGTTCATCCGATACAAAAGCCGATGATAAGGGTCAGACAGGACAAAAACAGGCTGACGCTAAACAGACCGATCAGAATAAGTCCGAACAGTCAGGTTCATCGTCGTCATCTTCCAAATCCAGCACCTCATCAAACCGGTCGAGCGGAATCGGGAGTCTGCCTCCTCCAGTCGTAACACCTTCGGGTGCCGGCGGCGGGAGTGGATCAGGAAGCATGCTGAATGACCGAATGTCCAGTACATTGACCGGTATCAATAATACTGTCAATCCCGGCACTAATTCACAGAATACGCCGCCTGCGACCGTGATCGAGCCGTTGAAACCGCCGCCAGCTCCGCCAAATTAACATCATGCGTAGAATTATATTAATTTCCGTGATGATTGCGGGCAGTCTCCTTTTTGCCCAGCAGTCGTCGATCATCCCGTTGGGTCCATCAGGCGGTATCATTACTCACCTTACCGGTTCACCTTCGGATGATATCGTATTCGCCGTGGTGAAAGGGAGCGGTCTCTACCGTTCCGTGAACGGCGGCGAGTCGTGGAATCTTGTCGCCTCCGCGACCAACGATTTCAGTAATCTTGTGATCGGACAGATCACCATTCACCCGTTCTCTTCGAACACGGTCCTGATGACGACCTCAAAAGGACTGTACACGAGCAATGACAAAGGAGTGACTTGGACTGCGCCAGCCACATTTCCCTCGCCGACACACAGCGTGAAATTCGCACCGGCAAATCCGAATATCGTTTTCGGCTCGGATGACAATGGCGTGCTCCGTTCAAATGACGGGGGGAAGACATGGTTCCCGCTCAAGGACAATGTGTATTTCGGGAACCGGGCTATCTATAATATCACCGTCCATCCTTCAGATGTGACCAATATCCGACTGATCGTGTCGACATCCTTCGGCGATACGACGGCGTTATTCTTCTCACCGAACGGCGGTCAAAATTGGAGACCTTTCAATAAAGGACTGCCGCTGGGTGCAGCACGCCGGATCTATGGGGTGGAGATCGACACAATGGGGATCGGAAGGACGAATTTCCGTGCATTGACAGGAACTGCGGATGGAATGTACGGACTTCAAACGGATCAGGCGGATTCTTCCTGGCTGACGATCAAAGCGAACAATCTTCCGATCGCCGGTGTGATCACCGCAGGGGCGGTTGTCTATGACCGTTTCGATCCTACGATCGGGCCAAACGGAGAGCATAAGTTTTCCTTCTTCCTGGCATCGAATGCAGGGGAATATGACGGACGTCCGATGCCTTCCACGATCCAAAACGGTGTTTTCAAGATCGAAGCAAAACTGAATTCCATCATTCCCATCAGCCCATTGCCGTTCAATCAGCCGGTGGTGACTCGTGTATTCAACGGTGTCACAGACATCTCTGCGATGTTCGCTCCGTCCCTGAAGAACAAAGGAAAACTGTATCTTGGGACTTCTGCGGGGATCTATGTCAGCAATGATACCGGTGTGACCTGGCAGCAGAAGAATACCGGAATCGATCAGTCTATGATCAGGAATCTCGTCTCCCTTCAGCAGTCTGCAGTCAGCAAGCAAGTGTTCGCCGGTATCTACGGCGGCGGCGTTGTCCGCTCGAATGATGAGGGGGCGAGCTGGAATTCCGTCAATCTTGGTCTGAATAATCCTTATATCACAGGGCTGGCGGCGGACCATAAACGTCACATCGTCTATGCCGGAACTCCGTATACACTCTACCGCAGTACGAATCTCGGCGCTTCATGGAATTCCATCTTTACCGTCGATTCGACCGTGATCGTCGATCCGGTTAAATTCCGTACAGGGGAGAATGAAATGACCATCCGTGTGTCCGAACGGAATCCGGATCTCATTCTATTCAGGTCCAAAGCATACGGAATGCGGCTCTCGACAAACGGGGGAGGATCATGGTCGCTGATCGATCCGCCGCTGCCGGTGGATACTCTGCATGTCCCTGAACACTTCGCATTCGATCCGGTGGACAGTCTCACGATATACTTCTCCGGATTTGGTCTCTACCGTTCTAAGGATCTTGGAAAAAGCTGGACCAATATTTCCGGCAATCTTCCGGCATCGGCCGTCGACAAAAAAACCGGAATGACACTCCCCCTTCTGACGATCTGTCCTACCATTAATCCGAAGAATACAAACGAGATCCTGCTCCCGTCAGTATTCGATACTGATAACGGCGTACCATATCGGATCTTCAAGACGACCAACGGCGGAACACTATGGGATACACTTCAGATCTCAGCGTATGATGCTTTGTATGATGCATTTGATGACCGGAGGATCCTGGCTTCAGGACCGCACGGTATCTTCGGCAGTGAGAACGGCGGGGGGACCTGGAAAAGATTCACCGATACTTCCCTAACTGCAATGTATACGCTTATCGACCCGCATGCTCAGAATCCGAATATCTTCTATACCGGCAGTCAGGGGGGCGGATATAAACTGGAATTCACCGGTACGCCGCTCCTGACGGTCGATACGACACTGCTTGATTTCGGTTCGATCTTTTTCGGCACTGATTCCGTCAGTTCATTGACGATGAGGAATACGAAAGGTGATGCAAAAGTCGTAGTAAAATTCTTATCGCTCTCCGATTCTTTGTCATTCCGGTATCAGGGTTCGCGGATATTTGAGATCCTGCCCGGCGAGACGAAGAGTCTTCCCGTTCGGTTCATCCCGCAATCCGCCGGTGCACGGAAAGCTGTTCTCATGTTCCAGACCAACGACCCGCTGCTGCCGTCCCCCGTCATCACTCTTACCGGCAACGCCGTCACGCGGAATGTGTTCGAAAAATTCGTCCTCGATTTCGGTTCGGTCACCGTGGGGAAGGATTCCATCCTGAGCATTCCCATTGATAATAAAGAAGGGATCAAGCCTGTTACTGTGACGTTCCTGAAACGGTCCGGCGACACGACATCATTTAATTACATCGGTCCCGTTTCGGTCACCGCGGACAGCGGGAAGAGTTCCTCGGTCTCCATCAGTTTCAGTCCGCGTGCAACGGGGGAGAGAACGGCGTATTTTCTTTTCTCCACAACCGATATCCGCTTCCCGTTCATCCAATACCGGCTGAAAGGTGTCGGCGTTGCAAAGAACTTCATGACGAGAAAGATCCTGATGGATACATCGGTCGGATTCGTTTCATCGAACGGTGCGGGAATTGCGGATTACTACAAGATCCTCACGCTCAGCATGAAGCGGTCCGACATCTCCGTGCTGAATCAAAAAACACTTCCATTCGATGCATACAATGCTTTATTGTTCGTTCAGCCGAACGGCGCTCCTCCTGCCGCACTGGTCGACTCATTGCAGCGGTATGTGGCCAACGGCGGCACGATCGTGCTTGCGGGGGATAGCGGTCCGGACGGGAACACCGGGATCACTTCATTCCTGAACGATTCCGGATGGGTTAAAAAATATGGAACGAGAACGGGACTTACGCTGAAGAGTGCAACACTCATGGATACATCATTCAACGGCACGCCGCTGGAAGGGATCGTGACCGCATATCCGTCCTCTTCTCATGTATATGTCAGCAATGTAGACAGTGTGATCGCATATTATCCCGGGAGCATCGCTGTAGATACCAGCGTGCGCAATGCTGAATCCCTGCTGAAGACCCGTGCTGAATCGCTGATGACGATGGATCACATCGATACAGGGAAATCCGGAGCATCGAATGCGACTATTGCTGCGTTGACGAGGATCGGCAAAGGCCGCATCGTCCTTCTCTCCGATGTCGATCTGTGGTGGAACGGTATCCCGGAAGATACGACCAAACCGCTCGGCGTGTTCGGCGGAAAAAATCTGCAATTCGCATTCAACATCTTCGGACTTATCGACAATCTGGTGGCATTGCTTGAGCCGACACCGCAGGAGATGTACGAGATGATCAGCATACCGTATGCATTCAGTGACTCATCGGTGGAAGCGCTGTTCAAGGACCTGGGCAGACCGAACAAACTGCTGTGGAGATTCTTCGGCAAGTATGATCCTGTGAAAGGGTATGCCGAATATCCGGAAGATTTCCGTTCCGTAAAACGGGGAGAGGCCTATTGGCTCATCGCCAAGAATCCGGTAAATGTGAATCTCGGCACGACCACGGTGCAGGGGACCGAAGAGGATTTTGAGATCACACTTCGTCCCGGATACAATATGGTCGGGAATCCCTTCCCGTATAATGTCAGCTGGCAGAATTCCTTTAGACCGGACAGCGTAGAGAATGTCCTCTGGTCCTACAACAACGGCCGATATGATTCCGTCACTACCGTGATGAATGCGTTCCACGGATATTGGATCAAGAATCGGGGAAAACTTCCGAAGACGATCCGCATCAGTTCGCTGCAGGCTTCGGGGACAGCGGGCACTCCGAAACAGAGTGCGGAACAGAATACGCTCAAGCCGGGCGAATGGAAGGTCCGCTTGTCCGCCCGGACAGCCGATGCAGCCGATGAGTTTAATTTTGTAGGAGCGGTGAAAGGATCCGTGGACGGCCTGGATGTTTTCGATATTTCCGAGCCTCCGACCTCCCCCTCCGGTTATGTGAGCATTTCTTTTCGGCATACCGAAGGGAAACTAGCGGCGGATTACCGGTCGATCTCTGATGCTGGTTATGTATGGGACTTTGATGTGGCTTCCAGTCAGGCAAATATCCCCGTTTCGATCGATTTGACGCAGTTCGGGGCGTTTGACCCGTCCTTCAAAATCTATTTGCTTGATAATAAGCAGGAACGTGTGTATGATATGACCGGCCAAATGTCCTACACCTGGAAAGCTGGGAAATCGGAGCATATTCGGTCATTTCGACTGATCGTCGGCAGTGAAGCATTTGTTGAGAAGAATACGAACGGTATTCCGCTTGTGCCGGTCGAGTATTCCTTATCACAGAATTTCCCGAATCCGTTCAATCCTGTCACTACGATCCGATATTCCCTTTCCCATAGCGGTTTGACCACGGTGGATATCTTCAATGTTTTGGGACAAAAGATCAGGACATTGATCAATGAATTCCAGCCGATCGGCCAATATTCTGTGCAGTGGGACGGTCGTGATGCAGCTCAATCAGTTGTTTCCAGCGGTGTTTACTATTATAGAGTACAGTGTAACGAGTTCTTGTCGGTCAAAAAGATGACCTTTATCAAATAAACCTAAGAATGTGATGATAAATACATTTTTAATGCTCCGCTCTTTCCATATTTCAGCCGTTCTTTTTACGGCTTTACTCCTGTTCTTTGATATTGCCTCCGCTCAATTCGAACAACCGGGCGGAAGCCGGTCGCTCTTTGCCGGTGCATCCGGTGTGACGATCGGAGGAATGACACAACATTGGACGATCAAGGATTCCGGAACGATATCGCAGCAGTCTGCACCGATCAGTTTTTCGGTGCCTCTCTCAAACCGGATGCTGTTGTCCGTAACGAACTCCGGCGCATCCACATCGTTCGACACATCATCCCTTTCAACATTGGTGGATACACGATTGTCGATA
>CALRIY020000159.1:0-6645 GCA_943364975.1 Synechococcus sp. UW140 | reverse complement strand
TTAGAATTATTTTAGAATCGGGATCTCAATCGTCCTGTTTTAATATGAGTTCCCCATTTTCATCTTCGGAGTTGCCGTGAAAATGAGTCATCAATTCTTTTTCATTATCACTTCGATCATATTCTGCTCATCAAATCTCTTTCCGCAATCCCCTCAATTCAAGGTGAAGACCGTTTTTCTTGACGCCGGGAATGTCATACTCCCGTTGAACAATAACGGAAACTTGCTTCAGGGATTTCAATCCTCCTATAAAATGATCGCATCACCAATGAACAAAAAGATCGTCTGGGATCATGGGTTGACTATCATTGGAAAGGTGAACGACACAGTGAAGTCGCTGATGAATATCTGGGCATCACCGTATTCCGTTGGGCCGATCATCAACGGAGTTCCTGCGATCTATTCTCCTCTGCGAGATACATCCCGGTACGGACCGTTCAAGATCACCCGCGGAGATACGCCGGAGAAAAATCCCGATATCAACCGATGGCCGAAGGAACTCGGTGCACCGATCACCTCAACAGGAAAGCCGCTGTTGTACGGAGATCAGACTGTTTGGATGATCTATAATGGAGCAGACACAGCCGTCCGTCCTTATATGATGCGAAATCTTCCTCATCGTTCAACACTTCCGTTGGAGATCCGGCAGTCTGTCTATTCGTATAAGAATGTCCCGAAGTTCTCACCGTTACTGATGAAAGATGTGGTCTTTTTGGAATGGGAGATCATCAATAAAGGAACAATTCAAATCGATTCCTGTTACATCGGATTCTGGACCGATATTGATTTCAATTCCGATTATGACAATATCCCTGCCGTTGATACGGCAAGAGGATTCGGATATTGTTGGATGGGGCTGGATTCATCGAATGGAAAACCTTATGATCAATTCGTCAATGTCGGTTATGCGCTGCTATATGGACCGCATGTCCCCTCGTTCGGGGATTCAGCACTCCTAGGGAACAGAACACTCCATAATAGGAAGAATCTCGCGATGACGAATTTCTGGGGTATCGGTGATGACAGTGTTCCGGATAGTTCCGTGATTGGTCCGCCGTATTCCATTGGAACTGCATGGAATATCGCCAGAGGATTTGATAAGAATGGAAATCCTATGATCGATTCATCGACCGGGAAAGTGACCCGATTCAGGTATTCCGGTGATCCGATCACAAAGACCGGCTGGAATTATCCGTACAGTTATTCCGGCGGCGGAGCGGGATTTTTATTCTATTCCGGTCCGGTCACCATGGCTCCCACTGATACACAGTGGATGCTGATCGCGCTGCTGCCGAATGTGGCGAAAAGCAGAGCCCAAAGTATCCAGGAACTCCGTTTGAAAATGGAACTGCTGCAGGAAATGAGCGTCACAGAGATCCGCGGGACCGATGGAGCATTTTTGGACAGCTCCGATTCCGGTCCGGTCATTCCTGTCTATCATCATCTCTATCAGAATTACCCCAATCCCTTCAATCCTTCCACTACGATCACTTACGATGTGGGTGCCGAGACCAATGTTGAGATCTCCGTCTATTCTATTCTCGGTCAAAAAGTTAGAGCGTTGGTGAATGACCGAAAGCCGATTGGAAGATATTCTGCAGTATTTAATGCCGATGGACTTGCTGCCGGCATGTATATCTATAGAATGAATATCAACGGCATCATCCTGAACCGAAAAATGGTCATTCTTCGCTAGTTTCCATACTCTGCTTGGTTGCTTCTCTCTCCAATTCTTGGTAAATTTCAACAGCAAACGGGAAAATTTCGAACATTTATCAAGGAATAATTAATTATGGCAGTTAAAGTAGGTATCAATGGATTCGGACGTATCGGACGCCAGGTGATCAGTGCACTGGTCGAAAAGAACGTTCTTGGAAAAGAGATCGATGTTGTCGCCGTTGTGGATGTCAGCACCGAAGCAAATTATTTTGCCTATCAATTGAAATATGATTCCGTTCACGGTCATTTCAAAGGAACGGTCACCAGCGAAAAAAGCTCACCCGCTGCAGAACATGATGATGTGCTCGTTGTGAACGGACACAAGATCAAATGCGTTCAGGCACAGAAAGATCCGTCACAATTACCGTGGGGTGCTCTGGGTGTGGATATCGTGATCGAATCGACCGGACTCTTCACCGATTCCGAAAAAGCGAAAGGCCACATTGCCGGCGGCGCAAAACGCGTTCTGATCTCCGCTCCCGGAAAAGGGGATGTGAAGACGATCGTGATGGGTGTGAATGACAATGAGTATGATGCAGAGAAGCATTTGATCGTTTCCAATGCTTCGTGCACCACCAACTGCCTTGCACCGGTCGTGCATGTGCTGTTGAAGGAAGGGATCGGCATCGAGACCGGACTGATGACCACCATCCACGCATACACGGCAACACAGAAGACCGTTGACGGTCCTTCCAAAAAGGACTGGAGAGGCGGACGTGCTGCAGCGATCAACATCATTCCTTCCACCACCGGCGCAGCAAAAGCGGTGGGCGAAGTGCTTCCGCAGACCAAAGGAAAACTGACCGGTATGTCGTTCCGCGTTCCGACCGCCGATGTCTCCGTGGTCGATCTGACATTCCGTTCGACCCGCGACACCTCCATCGAAGAGATCGATGCTTTGTTCAAGAAAGCATCCGAAACATATCTGAAAGGGATCCTCGGATACGCGAATGAAGAAGTCGTCTCCACCGATTTCATTCACGACGACCGTTCGTCCATCTATGATTCGCTTGCAACCGTTCAGAACAATCTGAAAGGGGAGAAGCGGTTCTTCAAGGTTGTCTCCTGGTACGATAACGAATGGGGCTATTCGAACCGTGTTGTCGATCTGCTGAAGAAAATGGCAGAGACATCGAAATAAACAATGGTCTCTGACTGGATTAGAGATCGTTCAGTGCAAGACTGAAGAGAGAGGCTGATCTCGTTGTTCGGATCAGCCTTTTTATTTCATCAACAATTCCATTAGGAGTTCAATGAAATCCATCGTGATCACATTACTCCTCTTCTGCGTGCTCTCTGCGCAGGAGTCGAAAGACCGAACCATTCAATTGAACAACGGCGACAAGATCTCCGGTACCGTTGTGTCGGAGAATGATTCGGTGATCGTATTGAAGACTTCGTTCGGGGAAATTTCCGTCCGGACCGCCGATATCAAACCGCAGTCCATCACGCTCTATTTGAAGGACGGCAGTGTCATCACCGGCGATGTCATTGCGCGGGATGAGAAGCAATTCACGCTCAGAAGCGCATTCGGTGTTGTCTCTATCGACAAAGAAAAGATCGACCGTACATCCGATGCCGGTGTCGCGCTTCCCGGTTCGGCTCAACAGGCGGAATTTCTTTACAGCCAGGAACGGCTGACCGATATATTTTTCGATCCGACAGGATTCACACTGGAAAAAGGATCGGTCTATTTCAGCGGTCTTTCATGGGGAGTGGCACTTTCGGAGGATATCGATATCTCCTCTTCCTATTGGAGATATTTTCTGACCGATATGAATATCCGTCCAAAGTTCCGGCTTTATCGGAGCGGAAATGTTGAAGCAGAGGATGCATTCTCCGTCGGATTCCATCTTCACAGTGCCGGACCGACCGGAAAACAGCGTCCGGTCACAAATACTGTGAATGAATTCGTTCCGCAGTATAACCGGTTCGAGTATGTTCAGCGGTTGACGTGGGATGATGTCGGTTCGACGAACGACTATTTTCTCTGGACGGAACTGTTCGCCGCCTATACACATTCCATCGTAAAGTCGAACGGTCAGGGACGGATTGCGTTCCACACAGGCGCCAGTCTGATCCTGCATCGGGTGGAAACAATGCCCCGTGTGTGGGTCGGCGTCGAGAACGATATCACGGACAAGTTCAAGGTGATCGGCCAAGTGTATTATGACAAGTTCCAACCCTCGTACCGGGAGGATGTACAGAATATCGAGTCAAAGAATCCGTTCAATCTTGATTTCGGTTTCGTGTATGCTGTCAGCGAATCGTTCCGGCTGGGGATCCACTATCAACCGTACATTATCCTATTCTATTTCAAATTCTAATTATGAACAAGAAGACCATTAAAGATATCGACCTGAAGAACAAACGCGTGCTGCTGCGCGTGGATTTTAACGTACCGCTCAAGAACGGCGTCATCCAGGATGACATCCGGATCAAAGCGGCGCTTCCGACCATCAACTACATCCTCGAACAAGGTCCCCGCACGCTGGTGCTGATGTCCCACCTCGGCGATCCGAAAAAGGATACTCAGAAGGCGAAGGAAAAAGCGGAGAAGGACGGGAAACCGTTCGACGAAAAAGCATTCAGCGACGGGAAACATAAAATGAAACCGGTCGTGGAACGTCTAACATCATTACTCGGCAAACCGGTGAAACTGGCCCCCGCCGCGATTGGCGTCGAGACCAAAGCAATGGTGGATGGGCTCGGCGCAGGAGAGATCCTGATGCTGGAGAATACCCGGTTCCACAAGGAAGAGACAGGCAAGGAAGCGGCGGACCGGGAGCGGATGGGAAAAGAACTCGCTCAGTACGGCGATGTCTATGTGAATGATGCATTCGGTTCTGCGCACCGTGCTCATGCTTCCACGGAAGCGGTGGCGAAATTCCTTCCTGCTGTCGCCGGTTTCCTGATGGAGAAGGAATTGGCATATCTGTTCAAGGCAACCAATGCACCGGTGAAACCGTACGTCGCCATCATGGGTGGCGCAAAGATCTCCGGCAAGATCGACGTGATCCAGAATCTGATGGGAAAAGTGGATGCGCTGCTGATCGGCGGCGGAATGATGTTCACCTTCTTCAAGGCACAGGGATTTGAGATCGGCAATTCGCTGCTGGAAGCCGATAAGATCGATCTGGCAAAACAATTGATGGATGAAGCGAAAGCTAAGAATATCCGTCTGCTGCTGCCGGTGGATTGTGTGGTGGCGCAGAAATTTGACAACGATTCACCGACACAGGTCGTGAACGTGAACTCTATCCCTGCAGGGACTGTTGGAATGGATATCGGTCCTGCAACGATCGAACTGTTCAGCCGCGAGATCAAGAGTGCAAAGACGGTCGTGTGGAACGGTCCGATGGGCGTGTTCGAAATGAGCAATTTTGCCAAAGGGACGAATGCCGTTGCGCAATCCCTGGTCGATGCCACGAAACTCGGTGCGACGACGATCGTCGGCGGCGGAGATTCTGCCGCAGCCATCGCACAGGCCGGTTTGGAGAAAGAAGTATCTCACGTTTCAACGGGTGGCGGCGCATCGCTCGAATTCCTGGAAGGAAAGGTCCTGCCCGGAGTAGCGGCATTGAACGATAAAACGTGAATTCTTTCAGATATATAAGTTTGTCATTGCGAGTCCCGACTCTGCACATTACGTTGGTCGGGACGAAGCAATCTTCTTAGTATGAATGTGTTTCTGGTTTCATCCGAATTTTGTCATTTTGCAATTCTGTAATGAGTTAGGTTTTTTTCTATGGCATATAACCGTTCCGGTAATTTTTATCGTCCCAGTTTCTTCGGCGGATTCCAGTTCTTTCCGCCGGTGATCAAGGGATTGCTCATCGCCAATGCGGCGGTCTTCTTCGGGATGATGTTCCTGGGAAGTTTCCATATCGGCGAATTCTATTTTGAGCAGTTCTTCTTCCATTCGTTCGCACTCTGGCCGCTCGGCGCAGGGTTCGCATTCTGGCAGCTGTTCACATATATGTTCATGCATGCCAGTTTCACACACATTCTCTTCAACATGCTTGCGCTATGGATGTTCGGTATGGAACTGGAACATGTGTGGGGTTCCCGGAAGTTCTTCATCTATTATCTGCTCTGCGGATTCGGCGGCGGACTGGCGAATCTGCTTGTCGCTCCGTTGTTCACCTCCGTCGGTCCCACCGTCGGCGCGTCCGGTGCGGTCTACGGCATCCTGCTGGCATTCGGTATGATGTTCCCAGAACGTCCCATCTATGTTTATTTCCTTCTGCCGATCAAAGCGAAGTATTTTGTGGTGATGTACATGGCGTTCGAGATCTTTTCCGTCGGCAGTATGGACGGAGTGGCCCATTTCGCCCATCTCGGCGGTGCGCTCGTCGGATTCCTCTATCTTATGGCGGATGGATATTCCTTCGGGAATGCATTTCGCGGTCCTTCGGAACCGAATATCTTTTCCCGGATGGCAGATTTTACCAGGAACGAACCGCAGAATACCCAGTACACAAATGTGACCGAGGCGAAGATCTTCGATATCACCGAACATAACAGGAAAGAGGCGGAGAAAGCACAAGCTCAGATCGACTCGATCCTGGATAAGATCAGCAGGGATGGATATCAGAGTTTGAATGACGAAGAGAAGAAGATCTTGTTTGAAGCGAGCAAGAAACTAAATTAAAAAACAGTCATTGCGAGTCCCGATGTTTTTTTCGGGACGAAGCAATCCCCGATTGAAATGGAGATTGCTTCGCCCGCCTCCGGCGGTCTCGCAATGACATACTAAATCACAAAGGAACTTATGGAAAATATCTTACCGGTGATCCAGCCGGCACAGAACGTAAATACGGCACCCAATCCGAACAGCTATAAGGTCGGTATCCGGCGCCATACGCGTCAGGTGACGATCGGCGGGATCAAAGTCGGCGGCGGTGCGCCGATCTCCGTGCAGAC
>CALRIY020000158.1:0-6658 GCA_943364975.1 Synechococcus sp. UW140 | reverse complement strand
ATCTCCGCGTAGACCCGGAGACTGTTCATGGTATTATCGATGATGCCGTCCACCGCAAGAGATGAATACAGAGCACGAGAGAAACGATAACTGCTGTTGACGGTTGCAGTGTGCGTCGTATACGTCTGCTTCAATGTGAGGACTGTGTATTTATAATAATCATACCGCATGGAGAGTGACAACTTATAGAAGAACGTCTTATCCACATCCACCGTAAAATTCTTTCCATTGGAATAGACACCGATGATATCGGCATACCGAATTCCTGCTCCGATCTCCGTGCCGAGAATGTCCGAGATGCGGTACGATCCGCTGAGAGTGCGTGCATCACGCGCATCCCCCTTTTTCGTCCGGTACGACAGATTCCCGGAGAGAGACATGAAATACGGAAGACGTACGGTCGCCCCGGCGCGGTAACCGTTCATGAGATTCTTGTCGAGCAGAGTGTCGGAGAAGCTTTTCATTGTCTCAAAGAGATAGACGGACCGTGATCCGTCGTATCCGACATTCGTAGAAAGCCATTCCACGGGATAATAATTGACCGAGAGAAATGTGTTGGAGAGTTTAAGGGTCCGCTGTTTCACACCGTTCGTGATCTCATTCAATTCGATCTCCGAACTCTCATAGACCGAAAGTTCCGAGCCCAGCATGAGAAAATTCTGTACATAAACGAATTCCCTGTCGAGATTCCCCTGCACCATCTGTCTGCCGTAGGCAATGGTCCCGTTATATTGATGAAGGATGTCGGGACCAATCTTTGCATTCAGAAAGAATGCACCTTTTGTCTCCTCTGCATCCACACCGATCCACCGGTCCTGCACTCTGGCACCGGCAAGCACACCGGCGGCGAGACTGCCGAAGCGATAGACGAATTGAGCACCGTCGAACATCCCCATTCCGC
The DNA here is from genome assembly GCA_943364975.1 of Synechococcus sp. UW140. GTDB lineage: Bacteria > Bacteroidota > Ignavibacteria > UBA10030 > UBA8401 > UBA8401. The sequence goes on along the minus strand of CALRIY020000158.1, from coordinate 5,757 downwards.
CCACATATTCCGAAGAGATACGTCCGATACCGGCGCCGAATGCCGCATCGGGATCACTTGTCTGCAGCGAAAAATCATAGAGCCGGCTGCGGAATCTTTGAGCGGTTCCAAACCGGCTGTAGATATCCGAAAGATCGTAGGAGGTCCTGCTATAGAGTGAAAAGACCAATCCGGTGTTATACAGATTTTGGATATTCAGCCGCAGCACAGCGGAGGGCTGGCTGAGATCGAGTTTGGGGTCATCGGCAAGCGTTCCGATGTATTGAAGGCTCGCTCTGCCGGTGACGATATTCTCGTTGCTGACCGGCTGTCTCTCTTCCGGAGGTTTGACCGGCTTGGGCTGTGAAGAGTCCGCAGCAGTAACAGATCCTGCGACCGGTCCCTGTGTTTCGGCAGGGAGTTCCTTTTCCAGCACCGCTTCATCTCCGATCGCGATCGGGACAATTTGATTGAGGATCTGAGCGGATGAGGAGCGTTTTGACACAGCGGAGATAAGAACCGTTCCGATCTGCGATTGACCACGGAAGATCTTCACCGTTTCGCCGGCGGCGATGTGCCCTTCCCTTCCCGAATTGATATAGACGACGGACGCAGCCACGTACGAGACGGAAAAACGGAGTGTCTGTACGGACTGTGAGAATATGACTGCTGTGAAGACGATGAACGATATGACGGCGATAGATATTTTCATGACACTTCTGCGTTCAATCCCCTTTCCCCGCCGGATGACAACGGTAACAGGAGAGACTTTGATAGACATATCCGGATACATCACTATGCTCTTTGTCCACTGAAGAACGGTTGTGTTCGTGACAGTTGATGCATTCGAACTGAGCATAATTCGGCGCGGCGTTATGACAATCGGTGCAATTATTCCATCGGCCGGGCCGGTGTTCGTCACCCGAGCCGATGGGGAAATACTGCTGATGCGGAAAGAATGCGGCCGGCTTCCAGCTCAGCGCACGATGACATGTGGCGCAATCGGTCGGGAACCGCGCTGCAACGTGATTCGGACTGACCGTCTGATCATATTCCTTCCGGTGGCACGCTACGCATTCACTCGGAGTCTTACGGTACTGTCCGTTCGTGTGACATTCTGAACATGCAACCGCTTCATGAATTCCGCGTGTCGGGAACTGAGTCTTGTTATGATCGAATCCGGACCGCCATGACAACGCTTCGCCGGAGTGACACGGAAGACAATCAGTATTGAATCCCGCCTTCCGATGATCCGGCTGGACGGTACGGTCAAAATCCTTTTGATGACACGAGGAACAGACGTGCGGGGTGCCGGTAAATTTCATTCCGGAATGACAATCCCTGCATTGCGTGTTCCGATGCTGACCGCGGAGCTGGAACTGCGTTTGATCATGACTGAACATCAACGGAACGCGAAGCTCACTCCACCCTTCCGTCGTGTGGCAATCGGTACATTTCCAGCGGAGTGCGCTGTGCGGCGATTCCTGAGCAACTGCGAAGAAGGTCACTATTGTGATCAACAGAAGTGTCCGTTTCACAGATCAGCTTCTCCCTTTTGGATGGCATTTGTAGCAGGCGGAACTTTCATAGACATATCCGGTCTTGCCCTGATGTTCACTGTCCATGCTTGCCTTATTGTGTTCATGACAGGTTATGCACGAGAAGACCTTGAAGTTGGCGATGTTCGTATGACAATCCGCACAGGTGGTCCAGCGCCCCGGACGGTGTTTGTCGCCGGATGCGATCGGGAAGAACGGAGCATGATTGAATGTAGAGGGTTTCCATGCCGTTGTGGTGTGGCAGGACAAACATTCCTTCGGATAATTCGCCGCAGCGTGGGCCGGATTGATCGATGACGTATAATCCGTCGTATGGCATGTATAGCAATTCGTCGTGGTCCCTGCAAATTTCCCGCCGACATGACAGCTTGCGCACGAGGCCGTTGTATGCGCTCCCGTGAGCGGGAATGTCGTTGCGACATGATTGAATGAAGCCGGGCTCCAGCCGTTCATGGAATGACAATTGAGACAATTGTGGTCGAAATTTCCAGTAACATGGTTCGGATCGGTTGTACCGTTGAAGTCAGTCAAATGACAGGTGTAACAATCATTCGTCGTCCCCTTGAATTGTCCATTCTTATGACAATCACCGCATGAGACCGCGGCATGTGCGCCGAGCAGAGGGAATGCAGTGACGGCGTGACTGAAGGTGGAGGGTTTCCATGTTGTGTTGGTATGACATGTCAGACAGTCGTGTGAGAATTGCCCTGTCACATGGTTCGGATCGGTCACAGCCGTAAATTTGGCTTGATGACAAGTATAACAATCCGATGCTGTACCTTTGAATTGACCATTGGTATGGCATGAAGCGCATGTTGCTGCGACATGCGCACCAAGCAGCGGAAATCCGGTGGCACTGTGATTGAAGGTGGAAGGTTTCCATACGGTATTCGTATGGCACGTCAGGCAATCATGCGAGAATTGTCCGGTAATGTGATTCGGGATCGCCACAGTATTGAAATCGGAAAGATGACATGTATAGCAGTCCGACGGAATACCTTTGAACTGGCCGTTCACGTGGCACGATGCGCACTCCAGCGACGTATGAGCCCCCTTCAGTGCAAAGAGCGTCTTGTTATGATCGAAGGTCGAAGGCTTCCAAACCGATTCGGTGTGACAGGTCGTACAATCGTGACTGTATTGACCGGTCTGATGATTGGGCGTTAATACTTTTGCAAAGTCCTCCCGGTGGCAGCTGTAGCAATCGGACGGAAGACCTTTATAGAGTTCGTTCACATGACATTTAGCGCATTCGGTCTTGACATGTGCGCCGGCGAGCCTGTAATTAGTCTTCCCGTGATCGAATGTGGAGGGTTTCCACAGCGCGGCGGTATGACATGTCAGACAATCATGTGAAAATTGTCCTTTGTTATGATCAGGTGTTGTCAGTTTCGCGATATCCTGCAGATGGCACGGATAGCATTCTTTGGGTGTTCCCTTAAACGTACCGCTGGAATGACATTTGGAACATTCCGCTGCGGTGTGTGCACCGATGAGTTGGAACTCGGTCTTGGCATGATCGAACGTTGAAGGGGTCCATGCATTCATGGAATGACATGCCGTACATTGATGGTCCATCTGTGCAGCAGCATGATTCGGGGTCAGCACGGAAGCATAATCCTTTTGATGACAGCTGTAGCAATCCTGTGCGAGTCCTTTGAATCTGCCGCCGGTATGGCACGAGGAGCAATCAGCAGACCGGTGCGAACCGACAAGAGGATAATTTGTCTTCGCGTGATCGAATGTCGAAGGCTGCCATGATGAATTCGTGTGGCAGGTGAGACAATTCCGCGAGAACTGTCCTGCTGTATGATTGGGAGTTCGCGTGGAAGCATACTCTTTTTGGTGGCACGCAAAACAATCCGACGGAAGTCCTTTGAATTTATTTCCGGCATGACACGAAGAACATTCCAGCGATGCATGAGCCCCGGCCAGCTGGAAATTCGTCTTGGAGTGTTCGAACACCGAAGGACGCCAGCTGTTGAGGGTGTGACAGGAGAGGCATTCATGCGAGAAGAGACCGACAACATGATTCGGGGTGACCGCTTTGGCGAAATCTTTTTTGTGGCAGGAGAAACAATCGGACGGTGTGCCGGCGAAGCGTTTGGAGGAGTGACACTGCAGGCACGAGGTATTGGCATGCGCACCCTGAAGGATGAATCCTGTCGATGTATGACTGAATTTCATCGGTGCGGCAAGATCTTTCCAGGATGCCGTGGTGTGGCAATCCGTACACGGCTGCTTCAGCGGACCGTGGGGTGAACTTTGTCCGGCAGCATGCTGGAGCAGTGACGCCAAGACAAGTATGAGAAACCGTAATGTCTTTATTGAGCCGGATGACAATCGACGCATGCGGCCTCCAGTGGTTTATATTTGATGGTCCGTTTATTCTTGACAAATGTTTCTTTATGACACTTCTCACATCTCACATTCTCATGTTTTCCCGTCAGCGGGAATCGTGACTGCGAATTATGATCAAAGAGAAGTGCTTTCCAAGACTTCTCCGTATGACACCGCTCGCAGGCAGTCCCGTTCACACCGGCGAATTGTTCTGCATGCCGGTCCTCATGGCATCGGCTGCACTCTTTCTGCATTCCCGTATATTTCGCCGTTCCGTCCTTTGCGGTATGGCATTTTGCACATGCGACGTCCGCATGTTTCCCTTTCAGCGGGAAGGCGGTCTTCTCGTGGGAAAATTTCAGCACATCCCACGCATCCGTTGAATGACACGTTTCACATCCGTTCGGCATCTTACCTTGGAACTCTCCTTTATGCACATCCTGATGACATGCAGTGCAGGCAAGGTCCTGTTCCCAATGGAACTGTTTTGTGCTTTTGGCGGATACTTTTCCATCCTGATGACATTTGCTGCACGGCACTGCCGCATGCGCACCGAGGAGAGGAAAGCGTGATGAACGGTGATCCGTCAACGTATAGGTGGAACCGGTGAATCCATTCTCGGTGTGGCATGCATTGCAGTTCCCGTGATCCTTTCGTCCATCGAATTGCTTCGCGTGCGCATCCGCATGACAATCCCGGCACTGTTGGAACTTCACGATGTGGAATCCGGGGATACCGCTGGGATTCAGCGTCTTTGGATTCTTCGGATGACACTGTTCGCATTTCATTACTGCGTGCTTCCCTTTCAACGGGAACCGTGTCACATTGTGATCAAATGAGGAGGGCTTCACGGAGCGCCACGCATCCATAGTGTGACACGATGCGCATTCCTGTTTGAACTTCCCCAGATGAGGATCGGTATGACATGAACGGCACGATGAAAATTCGATCCGGACGAACTTCGTGACCATCCCGAGATCCGGATCCTTCGGATGACACTTCGCGCATTCGACCTTGGTATGTGCACCAACAAGCTGAAACTTTACTTTTTCATGCGAGAAGGTCACTGCCGGTTTCCAGCCGTTCATTCCGTGGCACTGCACGCATTCCGCTTTGAACTGACCGCGGTGTTCATCCTGATGACAGGAACGGCACTGTGTCCCCAGTCCCAACAGCGTATGATTCTTCCGTTCATCGCCGAGAGAAAGGATATCCTTCGCAGTGATCTTCTCTTTTTTATGGCACTGATCACATGAGAGCGATGCATGTTTCCCTTCCAGCCGTAATCCGACAGTGGAATGATCGAATTTATCCCTCTCGAACCGGATCAGCCGGAAATTCCGGCCGTGATGCTCCTTGTGGCATTCCACACATTCTTTGGATCTGAGCGGAGCGTGAAACCCCGTCCCTGCATCCATTCTGTTCTTGATCTCAGCATGACACGCCAGACAATTTGCATTGGAAAGAGATTTTCCCATCGTATGGCATTTCGTACAATTCCCGATCCCTTCAAGATCCTTATGGCTTTCGGAAAGTTCGCCGGGTGAGATCTGCGCCGTCACCGCTCTTGCGGTCGCTAAGAGAACAATGATGATCCGGACGATGCGAAACATCTATTGATTCTCCAGGACAGGTAAATGACCACGGACAGACCGTGCTTCCTCACTGTTCGGTGCAACGGCAAGCAGTTTTTTCCAAACGGAGGCCGCTTCTTCCTTCCTGTTCATTGATGCAAAGATCGCCCCTTTGTTATAGAGCGCGCGAGAGTGATTCTGATTGAAGGCCAGAATCTTTTCCGTGGTCCGCAATGCCTTCTCATACTCCTTCTGATTGAAATAACAGACAGCCAGATCCAACAGCAATGAATCGTTCTTCGGCT
>CALRIY020000157.1:0-6813 GCA_943364975.1 Synechococcus sp. UW140 | reverse complement strand
ATATGCACGTCTTTCTAAAAGTGTCATTCCCAAAGTGGCTCAGAATGACGATGACTAAAAATGTTATGACAGTTCATTGAGGAACGGGAACCATTTTGAAAGAACGCTGGCGATGATGGTCAGATAATTCGTCATCATCAGGATACCGACTGCCACCAGCATCACTCCGCCCACCACTTCGATCGTGTGGAAATGTTTTTTGATTCGGTTGAAAAGGGTGAAGAACTTGTTGATGCTGACCGCAGTCAAAAAGAACGGGATCCCCAGACCAAGCGAATAGACAAAGAGCAAAATGATCCCCTGCATCACGGTCTCCTGCTGACTGGCGATCGCAAGGATTCCTGCCAAAACCGGACCGATGCACGGTGTCCAACCAAATGCAAAAGCCGCGCCAACTGCAAAGGAGCCCAAAATGCCGAGTTTTTTATCTTGTAAATGGAAACGTTTTTCATAATTGAGAAAACCGATCTTAAAAATCCCAATCATATGAAGGCCGAAAATGATGATAATTCCCCCGGCGATCTTGCTGATCAGATTCAAATTATCATTCAATAACTGACCGATCGATGTGGCAGCAGCCCCCATCAGGACGAAGATCATCGTAAATCCGGCGATGAAGACCAGAGAATTAAGCATCACTGCCCGGGCGGCGGACTTGTCACCTTTGATATCGTCCAACGTGTGACCTGAAATGAATGAAATGTATCCGGGAATGATCGGCAGGACGCAGGGGGAGATAAAGGATAATAATCCGAAGAGGAATGCTGTAAGGATGTTGATATTTTCCGATAACATGGACGTGAACTCCTGTAATAATGTAGATGAATATCGAATCAGGCGCAAGAATATGTCTTGAGATACCGTAAGATAGGGAAGATTGATGTCAATTTGATGCAAAATCTATAACAAAAGATTCACGGAAAAGGTTTGGCAGGAAATAAAAAACCCGCTCTTCAGGGAGCGGGTTGGTTGATGTTAGGTTCGAGGACTCTGGAATCGGATGGATGGACGAAAATTATCTGTGATGATTCCGGCTCTGAATTCAGGAAATAGTATTACAAGGGAATCGAGATCGAATATGTAGAACCTTTCCCTTCTTCCGAAGTCAGAGTGATCTTTCCTCCCTGTTTTTCAATGATCCGTTTTGCCAGAGCAAGATCGAGTCCGACCCCGCCGCTTTGTACGACCTTCACGAACGGTTCGAAGATCTTTGCTTGAAATGATTTCGGTATGCCGCTTCCGTTGTCCGAGATTTTGATCAGCAGCTGACCGTCAGCGGAATCGGTCTCCAGCGTGATCTTTCCGCCGGCCGGGATATAATTGGCCGCGTATGAAATGATATTGTCCACAGCACGTGTCGTCCGGTCCGGATCGATGATCGCCTGACCGTCGTATTTCGTCACAGCATCGAAGATGATCTGCTGTTTGTCCAGATCCGGTTTAGCACTTAAGGTGACGGAGCGGACGAGTTTGCCGACACTCGAGAGACGCTTATCCACTTTGATATCACCGGCGGTGAAATCGATCAGGTCCTGCGTCATTCTATTGACCAGCTGCGCCGATGCTTTTGCATCGTCCAGCAATTCATTCTTCTTCGATTCATCCATCGGCGATCTCTTGATCTCATCGATGGCTGAAACGATCTCCTTGATCGGTGAGCGGAAATCCTGCACAAGCGACGCTGCTACTTGTCCGACGGTGGAGATCCGCATAGCGTCCTGACTCTGCTTCAAAGCGGACTGCATGTCGGTGAAGGAGCGGGCCAAACGGCCGACCTCATCATTTCCGGAAGGGAGGGAAAGATCGGCGGTCATATTCCCTTTGCCGATCTCTTCGGTGGCGCGCTCCAGTTTCTTCAGCGGTCCCTGCACCAGTGAACGGAAGAAGACGAATCCGGCGAAGATCACGACGAATGCCACACCTCCGGAGATCATGGCGGAGCGCTGAGCATTCTGCTGATTTGCTTCGATGATCTTGGTGAGCGGGAAATCCAGATGGGCCACGCCGAGCACATCGCCGATCTGCACGTCATGACACCGCTGGCACTTCTTTTCCGCGATGAACGGCACCATCGCTTTGAAATCATCACCGAGTCTTATCCATTGCTGCTTTCCGGTTTTCAACACCTGATTTCCATATTCATTGTCGACTTCATCCTTACTGTTTGCCAGCTGAACGCGTTCACCAAGCCGGGCAGAGCGCGTACTGTCCATGAAGTCTTCCGCCAGTTTCAGTTTTGCCGTATCGATCCTAATATAGAGATCATGCAGCCGGGCGATCTGTTTCACTTTCTCGATATATTTGTCATCCACCATCTGGCTTTCCACCATCATATTCACCAGAGATTCGCGGACGATCATTGCTTTTTCGTTCGCAGACTCGAGCGCCTGCAGCTGCATCTGTTCCTCCTGATACTGATTATTCAGGTAGATGCTGACGGCGATCCCAATGATGAAGATTGGAACGAAAGTGAGGAATAATTTTGTTGAGATACTGAGATTGCGGAACATATTGAACTCCCGTATTATAATGCACTTAATTAATACAATTAAGTCTGATTTTCAAGTATATTAACGAAATAATTGAACCGCCGGATTGCAGTGCGGTCACATTAAAAAAAGAAGAGAGGTTTTCATGTCCATTCGACCTGTTAAACGCATCGTCCAGGCACAGCCGACCATGGAAGGGGCCGGCGTGCATCTTCGCCGTGCTTTCGGATTCGGAGATCCGAGTGAGTTCGATCCGTTCCTTCTCCTTGATGATTTCAGAAATGACCGGCCGCAGGATTATCTGGCAGGATTCCCTTGGCATCCCCATCGCGGAATTGAAACGATCACCTATGTGCTGGCGGGGAATGTTTCCCACAGCGACAGTCTCGGCAATAACGGTACGCTCGGCGCCGGCGATGTGCAGTGGATGACAGCGGGATCGGGTATACTGCATCAGGAGATGCCGCACGGCGATCAACAGGGACGGATGCACGGATTCCAATTGTGGGCGAATCTACCCTCTTCCATGAAAATGACATCACCCCGATATCAGGATGTGAACTCCAAAGAGATCCCCCTCATGCAGGAGGATGACGGGACTCAGGTCCGCATCGTCTGCGGTGAGTTTTGGGGAAAGCGGGGACCGGTGGACGGGATCGCCGCAGATCCGAGGTATCTGGATGTGTATGTCCCGCCGGGAAAACGAAGAACGCTGAAGGTGGAAGTGAACCGGCATGCCTTCGCGTATATCTTCGAAGGGAGCGGAACATTCCGTGACGCTTCGGCACCCCGCGACACGCTGCGAGAAACTCTGCTACCAAACGGAGAGGAACGGCTGGAATGGTCGGGCAATCGTTCGCTGATTCTTTTTGACAACGGCGATGAAGTTTCGGTGCAGGCGGGAGAGAACGGCATTCGTTTTCTGCTTGTCTCGGGAAAACCGCTGAAGGAGCCGGTGGCGTGGGGAGGACCGATCGTGATGAACACGCAGCAGGAATTACAGCAGGCGTTCACTGAACTCCGCAACGGCACATTCATCAAGTAGCAAAATGGAACACGGATGACACGGATCGGACGGATGTACGCTGATTAATCAATGGAAAAGAAACAATGGAAGCTAATTCGAATTTCTCCAATTTTTGATCTGTGCAAATCCGTGCCTTTTTCCGTCTGATCCGTGTTCTATTGGCAAAAATAAAAAACCGAAGATCGCTCTTCGGTTTTTTTGTTGCACTGTTGGTTTGGTATACACTACCCGGAAAAGAATGTCCGGACTATTTCTTTCGTTTGAGAGCTTTCTTCACTTTTGCAAATCGTTCCTTGTTGACCTTGTTATAGATCTTGGAGGGGAGGCCGTAGATCTTGATGAATCCTTCGGCGGCGGTGTGATCGAACGTATCCTCCTTTGTGTAGGTCGCCAGTTTCATGTCATAGAGGGAGAACGGAGAGGTGCGTCCTGCGATCTCGATATTCCCTTTGTACAGTTTTACCTTCACGATACCGGTAACGTTCTTCTGGGTCTCTTCAATGAATCCGTCCAGCGCTTTTTTGAGAGGGGAGAACCAGAGACCGTTGTAGATGATGTCCGCATAATCGTTGGAGATCTTTGCTTTGGCGTGCATCACTTCCTTGTCCAGCGTCAACCGTTCCAATTCGCGGTGTGCAAAATGCAGTGTGACGGCAGCGGGTGCTTCATAGATCTCGCGGGATTTGATTCCGACAAGCCGGTTCTCGACGAGATCAAGACGTCCGACTCCGTTCGCACCGGCGATCTCATTCAGTTTGTGGATGAGAGATACGCCGTCCATTTTTTTGCCGTTCAAACCGACCGGAACACCCCCTTTGAACTCGATGGTGACATACGTGGCTTTGTCCGGAGCATTTTCAGGAGAGGTTGTGCGGGTATAGGCGTCCTGCGGAGCGACTTCCATCGGATTCTCCAGGATACCGCATTCGATGCTGGTTCCCCAAATATTCTCGTCGATGGAATAGGGACTTGCTTTGGTCGCCGCAACCGGGATACCGTGCCGTTCGCAATAAGCGATCTCTTCTTCGCGAGATTTGAACTCCCATTCACGGAGCGGTGCGATCACTTTCAGTTCCGGTGCGAGTGCCATCACGGCAACTTCGAAACGGACCTGATCATTTCCTTTTCCCGTGCATCCGTGCGCCACTGCAGTGCAGCGTTCGCGTTTGGCAACTTCCACCAACGCCTTCGCCAGCAGCGGGCGTCCCAGCGATGTTGCCATGGGATACGTATGCTCGTACAATGCTCCGGCCTTCAGCGCGGGGAAGATATAGTCATAGACGAATTCTTTCTCCAGATTCTGCATGAACACTTTCTTTGCACCGGATTTGTATGCTTTTTCCGGAACGCCGATCAATTCCTTCTTTTGTCCGAGATTGCCGGTGACAGTGATGACATCAGCATCGTATTTCTCCTGGAGCCATTTCACGATCACGGAGGTGTCAAGACCGCCGGAATATGCTACCGCTATTTTCTGTTTTTTCATCTGTCTGTTCTTTCGTTAAGGTGATAAGTGATTGTCTGTTACTATACCATTTATTGTTTCTCAAAGAGGATTTCTTTGAGCTGTTTCAGAAGAGAGGAGATCTTTTTCGTCGAAACAGGAGTGACCAGCACAGTGTCGTCGCCGGCGAGTGTTCCGAGGATCAATTTGTTGCGCATGGAATCGATGTAGGAAGCAACACCTCCGGCCCGTCCGGGGAGCGTCCTCACCACGATCAGAGACTCGTTGGATTCGACGCCGACCACTTCGTGTGTTACCAGTGGAGTGATCGATCCCTCGTCCAACTGAGTGGAGAGTGAATATTTTTGTTTTCCGTTCGCATGGATGCGGACGATCCCAAGCAGGGCAAAGTCCCGTGAAAGGGTTGCCTGCGTGACGATGATGCCGCGCTTTTTGAGGAGAGTGACCAATTCCTCTTGATTCGCAACATCATGGTCTTGGATGATCTCCTTGATGATGAATTGCCGCTGATTCTTGTTCATTCCATTTTTCCGATCAATTTTGCCATGATTGCTTTTTGAATATGAAGACGGTTCTCCGCCTGATCGTTCACAACGGATTGTTTCCCGTCCAATGCTTCATCGGTGATCTCCTCGCCGCGGTGTGCGGGAAGGCAATGCATGACGATGACATCCTTCTTTGCCTGCCGCAGCAGGGAACCGTTCACCTGATATTCCCAAAAGTCGTAGATCCGTTTCGTCTTTTCCTTCTCCTGGCCCATGCTGGTCCACGTATCGGTATAAACAACATCGGCCTTGTTCACGGCATTGCGCGGATCGCGGATGATCTCGATCTTGCTGATGTTTGCCTTGACGGCTGAGTCGAAGATCGCCGTGTTGGGTTCATAGCCGAAGGGGATGGCGAGGGTCAAATGGATCGGTATGATCGATGCGAGTTCGAGCCAGGAATTGACGATGTTGTTCCCGTCGCCGACATAGGCTACCTTCACATGGTCCCTCAGTTTCCCGTGCTGACGGATAGTGTACAAGTCGGCAAGGATCTGGCAGGGGTGGGAGAGGTCCGACAGTGCGTTGATGACCGGCACGGTTGCGAATTTGGAAAGATCGAGGAGCAGCTGATGGTCGAAGACACGGGCGACGATGGCATCATTGAACCGGGAAAGGACATTCGCTACATCAGCAGCGGATTCACGCACACCGAGTCCGACACCTTCATCGGTGAGAAAGATCGCGTGACCGCCGAGCTGGACCACCCCGACCTCGAATGATACACGGGTGCGGAGCGACGGTTTCTGAAAGATCATTGCAACCGTTTTCCCGGCGAGCGGTTTTACATCTTTCTGAACTTTGAGTGTATCGGCAAGAGTGAGAAGTTGAAATACTTCTTCCTTCTTCAGTTCAGCGATGGAGAGGAAATCTTTATTCATGACGGCAGCTCAAAAAATAGTTTATTTGCATAATTACAAGATTATCAAGATTCCAAAATTGCAAAATTCACTAATGGTAAAGAAATGTTCAAAAAAACAATCTTGTAATCTTATAATTTTGCAATAAATAATTTTACAATACTAACTCAGTTCCAATTCCCTCATCCGTAAATATTTCGAGCAGAAGAGAGTGCTTTTTTCGTCCATCGATCATGTGTACTTTTTTCACCCCCGAATGAAGTGTTGAAAAGGCCGATTTTACTTTCGGGATCATCCCCCCGTTGATGATGCCCTCACCGAACAGTTCGCGGGCGTTCTGTTCAGTCAGAGTTGAGACGAGCTGTTTATTTGCGATGACCCCTTCTACGTCGCTGAGATAGACAAGTTTCTCCGCTTTCAATGCGGA
>CALRIY020000156.1:0-6929 GCA_943364975.1 Synechococcus sp. UW140 | reverse complement strand
TGGGTCCCTGAAAAGACGAATACATTCTGGACGAATAAACTCGGCAGCGACTGGAACAAACATTTTCTTGAACCGAAATTCTGGGAAAAAGCGGTCGATCCGAAAAAGATCTCGGACGAGGAACTGTGGGCGTTACGGTATTCTCTCCGCCGGCAGTTGATCGAGTTTGCACGCCACCGGCTGCAGGAGCAGCATTCACGCTACGGCAGCGGATCGACAGCGCATGACACGATCCTGAATCCCGATGCGTTGACCATCTGTTTCGCCCGCCGGTTTGCCACCTACAAACGCGCACCGCTCATCTTCACACACTTCGAGAAGATCCTGAACGTATTCAATACGCTGGAGAAACCGGTGCAGGTGATCTTTGCCGGGAAAGCACATCCACGTGATGACGAAGGTAAGAAGTTCATTCAGAAGATCGTGGATATCACCAAACATCCGAATCTGTTCGGGAAAGTGATCTTCCTGGAGAATTATGACATGAATTTGGCACGCTACCTTGTTTCCGGTGCGGACGTCTGGCTGAATAACCCCCGCCGTCCATTGGAAGCAAGCGGCACCAGCGGACAGAAAGTAAGCATCAACGGCGGTATGAACTGCAGCATTATGGACGGCTGGTGGCGTGAAGGATATAACGGCCACAACGGCTGGTCTATAGGCGGCGATGAACAGCCGGCGGACGCTCATGTGCAGGACACACAGGATTCACAGTTCCTGTACGAGGTGTTGAGCCAGCAGATCATCCCTGAATTCTATGACCGGAATGCGAACGGTATCCCCACAAAATGGGTGAAACGGATGCGTAATGCGATCTCCACCCTCGTCCCGGCATATAATACTCACCGCATGGTCGCAGAATATGTGAAGAAGTATTACCTCTGATGTAACCGGTGGAGCCCGCTTTTGAAGCGGACTCCACATGCATAATTACAATAAAAAACCGCTGAAAGGCGGTTTTTTTTTATCCTTTTGGTTACAAGACAATGCTTCATCCCCTTATCGACCTTTTGCTCATATGTTTATTGAGCATGTTCATTCACCGGGGAACAGACACCTGAATGAACTCCAGGTCAAAAGTTGATGTTCCCATAATGGAACCGAACGTGACCGGCTGCCGACCAATTGCACCCGCCGGACCGGTCTCCGCTGAAGGGCCTTCACCCCTCCCGGTTTAGTTAGCCCTCTGTTTTTTACTGCACAATGTTGATTTTGCTCACACAATAATCAATTTTTTTGTATTTTATTGTATAAAGAAAACCACTGATTACTCATTTAGACCGGCAAGCACACCGTATGAACCAACTAATGAAAGTCGTAAAGTGGACAGCGATCATCGCAGGAATTATCGCCATCCCGATCCTCATCAAGAAGAAAATGGAAGAGTCGGAAAAGAACGATGAGAATGTCCGATACGATACGAATGATTACATTTCCGAAAGCGGATTGTAACAAATAAAAAAAGGTCGGCTCTTCAGCCGACCTTTTTTATTTTCTGAGTCTGTGCGGTAAATGTTTTTGTTGTTATTGTATCTTTTCCACTTTGATCATGTTCGTCGTATTCCTGGACATGAGCGGTATCCCTGCCGTGATCACCACATAATCCCCCTTCTTCAGGTACCCGAGTTCCGTCAGCGACAAGTTCACACGCGCGATCGTTGTATCGGTCTCGCCCACTTCAAAACTTTTGATCAGCAGCGAACGGACGCCCCAGATCAGATTCAGTCTCCGCTGGATCCGTTCACGGTCCGCAATGCCGATCACCTGCGCGTTGGGACGGTACCGGGAGATCGCTTTCACCGTCGCTCCGGAGTGCGAGAAGCAGATGATCGCCGCAGCATTGATCTGTTTTGCAAGGATACAGGCAGAGCGCCCGAGCGCTTTGAACACAGCGTCATTCTCGCTGCCGACCTCATCCTCCAGATATAATTTATCTTTCGCTTCCATCTCCACGCGCCGGATGATGGTATCCATCGTCTGCACGACGATCACCGGATATTTCCCGACGGAGGTCTCGCCGCTCAGCATCACCGCATCAGCACCATCCAGCACCGCGTTCGCCACATCGTTCGCTTCGGCGCGCGTCGGACGCGGATTCTCGATCATCGAGTCCAGCATCTGTGTCGCAATGATCACCGGTTTGCCGGCGGCGTTCGCCTTCTTTGCGATCATCTTCTGTGCGAGCGGAACTTCCTCCGTCTTGCACTCCACTCCCAGATCACCGCGCGCCACCATGATGCCGTCCGACTCATGGATGATCGCATCGATGTTCTTCAGCGCTTCATCCTTTTCGATCTTGGAGATGATCGGAAGCTTCTTCCGTTTGTCGATGTTCGCGATGATGAAATCGCGGAGCTGCACAACATCCTGTGCGGAGCGGACGAAGGACAATGCCACATAATCGATGTCATTGGCGATACCGAACAGCAGGTCCTCTTTATCCTTTTCCGTCAATGAAGGAGCACTGACGGAGACGCCCGGCAGATTGATCCCTTTATTGCTTTTCAGAATGCCGCCGTACACGGTCTCGACCACCACTTCTTTGTCGGAGGATGTGATCACTTTGAACTGCAGAAGACCGTCATCCATCAGGATCGTATCGCCCGGCTTCACGTCACCGGGAAGATGCTGATACGTGGTGGACACTTTGTAATTCTCCCCCAGCATCTCGTCAATGGTGATGGTCAGACGGTCCCCGTTCTTCAGGACCATCGGCTCTTTCAGTTTCCCTGTGCGGATCTTCGGTCCCTGCAGGTCCAGCAGGATCGCAACCGGTTCACCCGTTATGGAGGCAGCCTGTCGGACTCGGTTCATCATCTCCATATGGTCTTCATGGGAACCATGGGAGAAGTTGAGCCGCGCTACATCCATTCCTGCACGGATCATCTCCACCAATGTATCGATGGAAGAGGAAGCGGGACCGAGCGTACAAACAATTTTCGTTCTGCCGAATGTTCTTTTTTCTGACACCATAGATCGATCAATAGTTAGTTCATTCCACCCTGTGATGGAGCCATCCGCCTGGTCTGTGTTCAGCCAACCTGCTGCGGATCGTTCATTTTTGCGGTATAAGATACAAAATTTTCTTCGATATTGAAGCGACGGATCCTTCTTCGAGCGGCAGCGTATGATATTCCCCGTTCTTCCAGAGCGGTGTCTGGTCCGAGTAATGGTCATGTATCGGCTGACCGGACTGACCGGATGGGATCACCGACAGAGCATTGTTCACATCGGCAAAGTCCACGATCTTCCGCATGGAAGGACCAAGGACCATTGAGTAAGGTTTGCCGAAATGATACTCGCCGTTGTTCACCGTCGTACCTGAACCATTCACTTCGAACGGACCGATATTGAAGATCGACTGCAGCACGCTGATGTCGCCGAACGGATGTTTCAGCGTCAATGTATGGATCCTCCCCCAGCGCCACTGTTTCATCTCGCTTCCAAGTTCTTTGGATAATTCCGCCAGGGCCTGTTCCAGACTTCGGCGGATGATCTCATCGCGTGTCTCGACGGTATCCGTCGTTGCAGCATCATCGAACCAAACTGATACCGGATCATCCATCAGCGATAAGGTCACCCGGTAGGGGATATTTGCCAGTCGGATATACTGCTGATAGAGCTCCTCTCCCATCTCATCCATGTAAATATTGCTGTTCAACCGGCTGAAGAAGACCTCAAAGATCGTCGTCGGCACATCGTCCTTCGTTAGAGTGAAATTCCAGTTCCTGAAATAATTCACCGCCATTTGCACTGCCGGATCGGTGATCTGTCTACCCTGATACGCCGACAGGATGAATGGGGTCAGCTTCTTGGCGAAGTGCGAATAAGAATCATTCTGCAGTTTCCGGAAGTCGTTCACATCGAATCGCTCTTTGGATTGAAGGACCTCACGGATCCGTTCGATCCGGGAAGGGGGTTCCCACAGATTGGCAATATGATACGGGACGTTCTGTGCCGTCTTATTATTCGCCGTAGCTATGAACCCTTCCGGGGGATTGAAAGAGGAAGGGAGCTGTTCAAAAGGAATGAATCCCTGCCATTCGTTGGCACCGGTCCATCCGATGAACGGCAGTGTCGGATCGCTTGTGTTCCGCTTCGGCAGCCGAACACCAGGATGATATCCGATATTCCCGGCTGCGTCTGCATAGACGAAATTCTGACCGGGCACAGTGAATTCACGCACGCCGTTCAGGAATCCCTGCCAGCTGTCCGATGTATTGATCAGATAGATACCGTATAATTCGTCGCTGAGTTCAAATCCTGTCCACTTCATCGTGATAAAATTCGAGGAAGAGAATGATGAGAGCGGATAGATCTCGTTGACAGCCGGACCGTGGATCGTACTCCGTATCGTGAACGGAACTTCCAAAGAATCCTTAACCCAGACCGTATCCTGAATGACCTCGATATCCTTCCATTCACTTCTGAAGAGATATTTCTCAGCACCAAGCGAATCCACCTGCTCAAAATAGAAGTCGGCATCATCCGCCATCACATTCGTTAAGCCCCACGCGACGCGCTGATTGTGTCCGATGATAATGAGCGGTGTACCGGGAAGGGAGACTCCGGCAACATTCATCTTTCCTCCCTGCAGATGGACCTCATACCATTTGGCAGGCAGGGAGAGTCCGAGATGCGGATCATTCGCGAGCATGGCACGGCCGCTGACCGAACGGCTCGGCGCGACTACCCAGGAATTACTTCCGATATGTGTTCCTGTCGTTCCGAAGAACTCTTTGAATTGGTCGTGCAGTGCGGCGAACTCTCTGAGTCCGTCCAGCTTCATCCCGGCAGAACGTCCGGCAATGACCGGAGCATTCTCCGGATACGACGGAAAGATCTTCGATGCTTTCTCTTCGCCGAATCGTGCCGTCAGTTCACCGAGAACAACATCCACATGCCAGGAGATGTTCAGTTCCCACGCCATCAAACGGGAGATCATCAAGCTGTGGATCGGTCTCCATTCCTCCGGCTGATAATTGAGCATATCAAATTCAATGGGATATTTTCCTTTATGCAGGGCAATGTAGGCATTCACGCCGTCCGAATACGCACGGAGGATCTCTTTTGACTTCGGACTGAGATGTTCTTCCAGCCGTTCTGCAATCCTTTCAAAACCGATGGTCTTCAGCATCTTATCAAATTTGATCGTCGAACTGCCGAGGATCTCGGACAATCGTCCTTCACCGGCACGTCGCGAAAGATCCATCTGCCATAACCGGTCCTGCGCATGAACGAATCCCTGCGTGAAAAAAAGATCATATTCATTCTCTGCTTTGATATGCGGCACCCCAAATTCATCCCGCGCAACGGTCACGTTGTCCCGAAGTCCGGCAAGAACGATCTCCCCTTCATCCTGAGGGAAGGATTTTATCACAAGATATCTCAATGAAAAGAAGGCGACAACTGCGATCACTGTCAGTGAGAAGAGAATACCGATGACGATCTTGAGTCTATACATAACAGAGTATCAATTATTGAGGAGCATCGGAAGACTCCACTCCGTGCGGAGACGGTGGTATTCCGAATGAGGAAGTTGAATGATCAAGGTTTTCTTTGCTGGGTCAAGCCATTTCAGCAGCGTCAGCATATCTTCTTCATCCATCGAGGTGCAGCCGCTGGTCGGCATCCGGTTGATATGAAAAAAGATGCAGCTTCCCTTCCCTTTTTCACGGAGGGAATTGTGACGTACAACGAGAACATATTTATAATCCGGATCAATTCGACCCATCCGCTCTGCACTTTTCCAGTCCTTCACCAGCGAATCCGCTTCAAATATTTGATTGTAACGGACCGATGCGGAGTCATCGACGCAGACCGAACGCTTAGTGAGAGGCTGATACGGAAGTCGAACTCCTTCCGGCTTGTTCGGATCCAAACCATACAGCACCGGTTCCAGCTCGAACATTCCAGCCGGTGAACGGTTATCACCTTCTCTTTTCATCACCCCTTCTGCAGGCGATGGGTGGACGCCGGCACCCCAGCCGAGACCGTTTCGTCCGATCGAGACCGTGATCTCGCTCCGTTGTTTCTTCCATCCTTTGCTTGTCTTGTCGAACAGATAGACCGTTCCGGCATTGCTGTTCCAATCATCGGTCACGGTAACGATCAGTTGTTGTGATGTGGCGACCTGTGAATACAGGCCTTTCGAAACAAGAATAAAACATAGAATAAAAAACAGCCCTTTGTTCATATAAAATTCTTTCATTGGAAAATCTCTGACTTTTTTGTACCTTGCACTACGAAATAGAAAGATATCGGAACGTAGCGCAGCCCGGCTAGCGCACTACCTTGGGGTGGTAGGGGTCGCAGGTTCGAATCCTGTCGTTCCGACTCAACATATAAAAAGTCTCTGTTAAATACAGAGACTTTTTCATTTATGGAATACTTCGTTTACATCCTCAAAAGCACGATCGTTGACCGGTATTACATCGGCCAAACCTCTGATCTTCAGAAACGACTCAAACGTCATAATTATGGTGAAATGTTCTCCACTAAACCGTATCGGCCATGGGAAATGATCTATTCTGAAAGATTCCCATCGCGGTCCGAGGCGATGAAACGAGAGCAATTCTTAAAATCGCCGGCTGGATGGCATGAACTTCAAGCGATCAAACAAAAATTTGGAGGTACACTAAAGCCCGGCTAGCGCACTACTTCACGGTGAGTCCATTGGACTCACCGTGAATGCCTTCGGCACTTGGGGTGTCCCGAAGGGATCACTTCGTGAGTAGGGGTCGCCGGTTCTCCCAAGGGGACTCCGTTGGAGGAATCCTGTTGCGAAGCATCCCTTTGGGACGTTCCGACTCAACATATAAAAAGTCTCTGTTAAATACAGAGACTTTTTCATTTATGGAATACTTCGTTTACATCCTCAAAAGCACGATCGTTGACCGGTATTACATCGGCCAAACCTCTGATCTTCA
>CALRIY020000155.1:0-6934 GCA_943364975.1 Synechococcus sp. UW140 | reverse complement strand
ACCCTGAAGGTCGAAATGGACAGGACGGTCCGTGATGGGATCGAACTGGACATCGCGCAGGATACAGGTCTTGGTGACACCGTTATCGAGCTTCAGATTGATCAAATGGGTGTTGGTGGTGTAGATCAACGGCTTCATGGCGAGCGGTGTCGCTGTGATGTTGATATTCTCTTCACCGCGGGACTAATAGATCCCGGGGATCTTCTCTTCATACCGGAGTTTGTGTGCCGCTTTTCCGGTCTGCGTGCGAACTGCTGCGTTCAAAACTACTTCTGACATGGTCCTCTCCTTACATGGAAACAATAGATTAATTAATTATCTAAACTTTTATCCTTATCAACATCGAACAGAGAACTGATCGATTTGTTGTGGAAACACCGCTCAATCGCATCGGCAAACACCGGTGCAACGGACATCACTTCGATCTTCGATGATTCGATCTTCAACGGGATGGTATCACACACCAAGATCTTCTCGATCTCGCTGTTGTTGATCCGTTCCAGTGCTTTACCGGAAAGCAGGGGATGCGTGCATGCTCCATACACACTCTTTGCACCTGCTTTCTTCAATGCCGAAACAGCATTCGTGAACGTGCCCGCTGTATCGATCAGATCGTCGACGATCAGCACATTTCTTCCTTTCACATCACCGACGATATTCATCACTTCAACAACATTCGGAGCAGGACGACGCTTGTCGATCAGCACAAGATCCGCATCCAGCCGTTTTGCATAGGCCCGCGCCATTTTTATACCGCCGACATCCGGGGAGACGACTGTCAGGTCCGGGATCTTTTGCTTTCGTAAGTATTCCACAAAGACGACTGACGAATACAAATGATCCACCGGAATATCGAAGAAACCCTGGATCTGCGGTGCATGCAGGTCCATACATATCAACCGGTCCACGCCCGATTTCGTGATCAGGTTCGCGATCAGTTTTGATGTGATCGCAACACGGGGCTGATCCTTACGATCCTGACGCGCATATCCGAAATACGGGATAACGACGTTCACTTTCCGTGCCGAAGCCCGTTTTGCCGCATCCACCGTGATCAACAATTCCATTAGATTATCCGCCGGGGGAACAGTGGTCTGTATGATGAATACATCAGCCCCGCGGACATTGTCAATGAACTTCACCCAAATCTCACCGTCGCTGAAATTCTGGATTTCCAATTTACCAAGCGGCTCACCCAGATGGTGAGCGATCTTTTCAGCCAAAGGACGGTTTGCACGTCCGGAAAACAACTTCAATTGCGGCATAGATTTGGGCGCCTTTAACTTCCGGTTAAAGTGTATTTTAGTTAACAAAAATAATAAAAAAACAGCAGATAGTCAACGTTTGTTCGATCGAAACTTCATCCCTTTTCGGAGTTGACATTCCACGGATCTTTGGGTATTTTAACACGTTTTATGAATGATATTGTTGAGCATTCGTTCGTTCTGATGACGCCGAATGGTGTTCCCCTGAGAGGGGATATCCGATGGCGTAAAGAGTTAGCGGAATCCGGTCAGAAAAGGCTTCCGGTCATCCTTGTTTGTCACGGTTTTAAGGCGTTTAAGGATTGGGGACCGTTTCCGGATATCGGAAGGAAGTTTGCACACAACGGATTTGCATCGATCGTCATCAATTTTTCGCATAACGGTATCGGTGAAGAACCGAGGAAGTTCGTTGAGCACGACAAATTTGCGGTGAATACCGTTTCGCTAGAGATCCAGGATGTTCAGACTGTGGTGGATGCTCTCTGTTTCGGTACTTTGAAATACGAATTTCTTGACGCGAACAATATCTTTGTGATCGGTCATTCGCGCGGCGGGGCAGTGTCGATCATCGCTGCAAAAGAGGACCCGAGGATCCGCGGTGTTGCTGCATGGTCCACGATCGCACGGTTCAACCGGTATACGGAGGATCAGAAGAAACGCTGGAGAGAGAAGGGATTTGTTCAGCTCCATTCCGTCAACGAGAGTTCGTTATTCAGGATCTCCACCGCGCTTCTGGATGATCTTGAGAATAATTCCGAACGTCTCAATATTCTCAAATGCGTTGAGCATCTGAACAAACCGCTGCTGATCGTTCACGGCACAGCGGATATTCCCGCAAAATTCGAAGAGGCTGAAGAACTGTATGCCGTTTCGGATAAACATCGGACAGATTTTGTGAGACTGGAAGGGGCAGGACATATGTACGGTGCAAAGCATCCGTACAAAGAAGAGAGTCCGACGCTCAATCACGTGATCGACGTAACGACACATTGGATATTACAACATTTATTGATGGAGGTATAATGGAAGTTCTTCAAAACGGTTCAGTCACCGGTGCAGTGCGCACACAGTCCACAGTGCTGGAGCAGGCAGCATGGATATCGGCATTTGCCGCTCTTACAGCTGTCGGCGCACAGGTCGAGATCCCGCATCAGCCGATACCGTTCACGCTGCAGACATTCTTCGTCCTTCTCTCCGGAGCATTTCTAGGAGCTCGGAACGGATTCTACGCTCAATTGCTGTATATCACGGTCGGTGCTCTGGGACTTCCTGTCTTTTCCGGAGCAACGTTTGGACTGGTGAGATTGTTCGGATTCACCGGCGGATATCTGATGGCGTTCCCTCTTGCAGCTGCGCTGATCGGATATATGGTCTCGCTGCGTAAAGGATATGTCTGGACCCTCTTTTCGATGTTCTTGGGATTGACGGTGATCTTTACGTTCGGCACACTGTATCTGAATCTGGTCTCGATCCACGATCTTCGTCAGGCGATCATCAGCGGTTTCCTGATCTTCTCCTGGTGGGATGTGCTGAAACTGTCTGCGGCGGCAGCGATCTACTCTGAAATGTCGAAGCGATTCAAAAAACTCCCAGCCTAACGTACAGTAGATCCTTAAAAAAAATCCTTCCGTTTCCGGAAGGATTTTTTTTGCCACTGTCACTCCGTATCGAAGGTCACTTTGATCCTGAACTGCACATAGGCAAAATTCGCGAAGAGATCATTGTCGAATCCCTCGGTCGTTGTTCCGGTCCAAAGAACGACACCCGGTCTGAATTCTGCAGTAAGATGGAAGGGAAGGGTCTGTGTCAGATCGAGGCCGATGCCGGTAAAGAGATCCACACCTCCGAGCTGATCGGAGGTGATCGTCTCATAACCGGTCAATGTTCCCATGGGGGAATAGACCGGTGCTTGGATGGGATTCTTATAGGTCCACAGCATCACATTGGCACCGGCACCAGCAAAAAGATACTGACCGATGAATGTGTGTTCCGGAGACATCGGCAGACGGAATTGAACGCTCGCTTCCAACAACAGGACCCCGTCATCGATGGAATGTGAAAGCGTACTTGTCCGCTGCAGCGGCGCGATCGCTATTTCTGCGCCGAACTCTGCCATGATACCATCTTCAACAGGGGTAAGAAGTGAAATTCCGAATGTCGACATTCCATAGAACTCGTTTGAAGAGAGGAAGCCGGAAGCAGCGGTAAGACCAATTGCGGGGGATTGGATTGAAGTTTCGTCTTGAATACCGGTGTTTGAATATTTTGGAGAATCGGCGAGAACAATGGAGTCGAGATACTCGCTCCGTGACTGCGTTGCGGAAATTCGTGATGCACGTTCAGCGGAAAGTGAATCGTGCCTTTCCGGAAATGATTCTTCGGTGTTCTTTTCTGTCTTGATGTTCCCGGAAGATGATTCCGGTTCTGAAGGGCTGAATTCTGCAGCGACGATCCTTTCCCCGGTATGCCGATCTGAAGCGGCTTCGGCAGCATCGCTGAGTTTTCCGCGGCGATTGGAAGAGGATTCGGAGCCGCTGCATCCGACGAGCAGCATCACAGAACAGAAAACAAACATGAGTGTTCTCATGCGGAACGTACGGTCAGAAAACGGGACCAACGTTCATGGAGCTGTGCGGTAGCGAGCACATCACCGTAGCAATATTCCGCAATGTCCCGATAACGCTTTTCGTCCACAAGTTTCCGCATGTCCAGTCCGGTGATCCCTTTGGCTTTGGGACTCTCGATGCCGAACGATTTGCAGTAAAAATCAAGGCTGAACCGGCGGGTCACTTGATAATAGGTGAGCTGTTCCAGCAGGTCGCAATGGATCTCGGAATCATACCGGTACGGCATCAGATTTCTTGTAATTGGAATGCCGAGTTTCGCAGAACGGAGCATGAGAAACGGACAGTCAAATCCGCGGCCGTTAAAGGTGATGAATTGTTCATACTGCGGTATGATCTTCCAGAACTCCCTCAGAATCTCTTCCTCCGTGCCGGAAATGAACTGAGACATTCCGTCCGGTGAGACAAAATCCTGCTTCGTATCGGATTGGAAGAATACTTTTCCTTTCCGCGAATCCGGATTATAGAGAGCGACGCAGAGGATCTGAGCTGTGAGCGGGTGGAGGTTGAGATTTTTCTTCACATCCTCGATCTTCTCATCACTGTCCGCAAACCGGAGCAGATAGGTCTGAGTCTCCTGATCGAAGGATTCGAGCGGAAAACCAAGTGTCTCAATATCAAAGATGATCCGGCTCATACGATCATGCCTGTGTGATCTTATAGTTCTTCAAACCCCAGTTCGTTTCCTTTGCCGTCACCAGAATGATCGTATAGATAGGGACAGCAAGCACCATTCCCATCACTCCGAGCGTTTCATTGCCGATCAGGATCACCAGGAACATCGTCAGCGGATGGATGTCCATGATCTTGCTGAAGACCGCCGGCTGCACGAACATCTGATCGATCTGCTGGACAGCAATGGTGGCAACGACAATGGGGATGAGCATCCTCAGATCACCGAACTGAACGATCGTGATGAGGAGTGTGGGGATCGCACCGATGAACGGACCGGCGAACGGAATGACATTGGTGAATCCGCCGATCAAACCGAGCACTGTAGCATAGTTGATGCCGAGCGAAAAATAAATGATAGTATAGATGATACCGACGATGGCCGATTCGGTCACGGTGCCGCGGATATATTTACTGAGTTGGTCC
This sequence comes from Synechococcus sp. UW140, assembly GCA_943364975.1. Lineage (GTDB taxonomy): Bacteria > Bacteroidota > Ignavibacteria > UBA10030 > UBA8401 > UBA8401. Next base: position 1,947 of record CALRIY020000155.1, on the reverse strand, counting down.
TCGATCTTATAGATGATATTCAGCGACATCTCGAAATATTTATTCGGCATGCTGCGGATGAGCGATTTCTGCATGTTGTAATAATCGCTCAGCATGAAGAAGGTGATGAAGGGAACGATCGCCAACGTGGCTGCTGTGCTGAGCAGACCGGACAACGCTTCCCCGGCGGAATTACCGAAAGAAACCAATGAACTGTTCAATTGTTCACGGATCGCATCGGATTTAAGGAACGGTACTTGTGTGGAGATCTGAGCGCTGAGATCGTTCAGCATCACCGTAAGATGGTCCTTGCTGAACGCCGTCGAGATCTGATTCACCTGTGTGGAGATCACCGGGAACAGCATCATAACGCCGAGAACGGAAATGCTTCCCAATCCCACAAAGACCATCAACACCGCCACCCACCTCGCTGCGCCGAGATTCTCGATGGCATCGACGACCGGTTTCAGGATGAATGTCAGTGTGAAGGAAATGACCAGGATAAGGAACAGATCGGAGAAGGTGGAAATGACGAAGATCGGCAGAGCGATCGCCATTGTCACCAGGAATACCTTCCATTGTCTGCTGCGGAAAAAGTTCTTGTCTTCTTGTTTGATGTTCATGCTTTCACCAGTTGATTGACGATCTTTAATGAGAGGGAGGAGTCGTATCCTCTGCGTACCAGATGTTCAAATATCCGTTTTTTTTGTGTCAAGACAGGGAGTTTTGCGACACGTTTGAATTTCCGTTCGCCTTCTTTCAGTGCCAACTCCATTTCTGTTTCCGTCGTATAGAGTTCATTGAGGATCCGTTCGGTCAATGCACGCTCGATCCCTTTTTTATAGAGCAGCTGCCGCATGGAAGATTTGCCGACCGGTTTCAGCATCAGACGGTCCCTGCAGAGCATTCTGGCGAACGCCTCGTCGTTCAGCAGATTGTTCTCATCGAGGAATGTCAATCCGATCCGAACCGCTGATCCGTCGTATCCTTTCTTTTGAAGATACTCTTCAACCTCTTTTCGCGACCGGGGGCGGAATGAACGGTATTTCAGTGCGGTCCGTTTGACGGACGATTCGTTCTCCGCCTTTTCGATCTGTGCACGTTCCTCTTCACTCAGGGATTGCCCTGTATGGAGGATGAACCGGGCATAGATATCTTCGCTGACGCTGAACGCATATTTCTCATCCACAAAGATCGAAAAACGTGTTCTGTTCTTCTTCTGCCGTTCAATCTTTGTGATGGTCATAAAAATAGAGTCCCGTCAGATCTTCACGACATGACGGGACGATAGTATTACTTCGCTTTCTTTGTCTCTTTTGCCGGTTTCTCTTCGATATCATTCTGCTTCGCGGCTGGTGCGACCCCGGCAACGCCCAATTTTACGCGGACCTCCATATCGATCTGTTTTGCCAGCGCTTCATTCCCGGTGAGGAATGCCTTTACGGAATCACGTCCCTGACCGATCCGCTCTTCCTTGTAAGAGAACCACGAACCGCTCTTGTTGATGATATTCTGTTCGACAGCCACATCGATCAGATCGCCGAGTTTCGAGATCCCTTCATTATAGAGAATGTCGAACTGCACTTCTTTGAACGGCGGTGCCACCTTGTTCTTCACCACTTTCACTTTGGTGCGGTTACCGATGATGTTCGTGCCGTCCTTGATCGCTTCGATGCGGCGGACGTCCATACGGACCGATGCGTAGAACTTCAGTGCATTACCGCCGGTGGTCGTCTCGGGATTCCCGAACATGATACCGATCTTCATACGGAGCTGATTGGTGAACATGACGGTGGTCTTCGATTTCGAAATGGCAGAAGTCAATTTGCGAAGCGCCTGGGACATCAACCGGGCATGAACACCCATGGTCGGATCGCCCATTTCACCTTCAATTTCGGCACGGGGAGTCAAAGCCGCCACTGAGTCCACCACGACAACGTCAATGGCTCCGCTGCGGACAAGGGTCTC
>CALRIY020000154.1:0-6960 GCA_943364975.1 Synechococcus sp. UW140 | reverse complement strand
GTGGTGCGTACGAGGCGCTTCTTCGTCAGTTTCTCCACCAGGCGTGTGGTAAGCATGATGAAACTCGGTCCCGCTGCCGCCGCAGAGAAAACGAAGAGAAAGAACGTGGAGGGCCAGATGCCGAGTTCCTCTCTGAATGCGAACGGACGTCCGCGGAGCACGCCGAACAATCCTCCGAGCGAACCTTGATGGAAGAAAGAGAGGAAAGCGCCGATCGCAGCGAACACCGGCATCATTTTATGCAGCTCGAATTCGAAGACGAGGAATTTCGGTATCTGACGGAGCTGCCTGTTCTTCAGCACGATCGGAATGTACTCGATCAGCAGAACAATGAGGTAGCAGGTAAGGCAGAACGTCACTTCGGTCAACATGGAGTGCGTGTTCGGATGCCAAAAGGTGAACCAGGCACGCAGAGGCTGGCCGACATCCACCATCAGCACAAGTACCGCACCGCTGTAGCAGATCAATCCGATCACCACAGCGCTGTTGATGACGGCAGTGAGTTCCTTTCGTCGTAAAATATAGAGGAGGAATCCGGTGAAGAATGCTCCCGCACCAAGCGCGATCACGGTCAGATCCATAAAGATCCAGATACCAAAAGCGAAACGGTTATCCATATTCGTATGGAACAGTCCTTCGGCCAGGCAAAGATAGATCGCATAGGTGCCGACCGCAAAGAGTCCCATCCACGGGAGAAGCCAGAGAATGAACCGCGGCAGGGATGTCCGTTGAACACCGCGGGGAATGAGAAATTTATCCATGATGTGACTCCGCTGTTAATTGATTGTCATGCAGGGACCGTGGTGATCGTTTTTCCGCCATTGCACGGACCCATGCGCGGGCTGAATGATAATAAACCTTCGGACCGGTGCCGAGACGGGAAAGGAATTGAAATGTATCTTTCTGCATGGAAAGGCGGGCTGCTTCGGTATTGGTATCATTCAGATCGCCGAAGATGATCGCAATGTTGGGGCATGATTCAGCGCAGGCAGGGATATAGTCTGCAGGATCGATCTCGCGGTTTCCTTGTGATGCAGCCTTCTGTTTCGCCGCGTGAAGCCGTCCGTGACAGAAATTGCATTTTTCTACCACTCCGCGCATGCGCGGTGCAACGTCCGGATTCAGCTGATGCTTCGATCCTTCTGTCCACTGAGGGTCCCAATAGTTGAAATACCGCGCATGATACGGACATGCCGTCATGCAGTACCGGCAGCCGAGACAACGCTGCGGTATCTGTCCGACGATGCCGGTGTTCGGATCGATATCCACCGCATTCTGCGGACAGACGGTCATGCAGGGCGTTTCATTCTCACACTGCTGACAGAACATCGGTACGAAGACCGAATCATTCTGTTCGAACTGTTCATTCTTCCGGACATCGGAGATGCGCAGCCAGGTGATGCCGTTGCGGCTGTTCATGTCCTTCACGGCGGGCGCGACATTGTTCTCCACGGCGCAGGCGATGGTGCACGCGCCGCAGCCGTTGCACTTGTCCAGATCGATCACCATTCCGTATTTCTTTTTTGTTTCGCTGTTCGTTTCCATAATTATGCTTTCACCAGTTGTGCCGCGGTGATCCGCCATGTTCCTTTGTCGGTCACTTCGCAGAGGTTCAGGATATTCGTTCCGACCGGATCTTCCGGAGTGACGGTGCCGTTCGGCAGCGGTCCGATGGATGCGTTCACCACAGCGGGGCGGACTGTCGGATCCACCTTGATCCGGACATTCATTGAACCGTTCTTTGTGGAGAGCACGCCGAATTCATTCCGAAGTAAACCCAGGGCAGCTGCTGTAGCGGGATGGATCGAGACGGTTCCGTTCATCTTTCGCAGATCCGATTCCTGAAAGATCTTACTGAGGACCGGCGGCATCTGCGAATATGATGTTGTTCCTTTCCATCCGTGAGGGATCAGCACGAGTCCGTTCGGATGCTGATCCCCGGCCGGCACCGGCTGAAGGGAGATCGATGCAGATCGAAGTTCTGACTGTCGGACGGGATCATCGATCCATTGTGCTCCGTTCACCAGATCGGTCCAAAGTTCTTCGGCGCCGGCATACTCGGAAATTGATCTCGTCGAACCATCCGCATAGATGAATACCGAACCGCGCTGGTCCTTCATGATCCGTTCTGTTTTTTGTTTCAATGAAACTTCCTGTTCCGGAATTTCCAGCGTGGAGGACAACTCACGGGAAAGTTCTCTGATCACGTCGATCGGTTCTATACTGAATTCCTGACGCGGCATCACCGGAGCGGAGAGTGCGAATGATGCTGTGCATGAACTCCCGGCGGAAGGGGTCTCGGTTAACGATTCAAGATGGCCCGGAGCGGGAATGAGGAAATCGGCATGGGCGGAGATCTCATTCAGAACAGGAGAGAGAGAGACGATGCAGTGTCCGTTCGGGATTAGTTTTTTCTCCAGCAGTTTCCACGGGATAGCAAAGCCTGCATCGGCACTGTCCATGATAAGCACTTCGATCGAATGATCGGGAATGGAATTCCATTGCGTTGGTCTGCTGTGTTGTCCATTGCTGCGGAGTTGTCTTTTTTCGACGATACCTCCGATGTTCCCGACATTTCCGAGCAGAAGATTCAGTGATGCGATCGCTTTCTCTGTCTCAGGTTCAAGAGGTCCGCCTCCCGCATCTGCACCGGATAGGACGATCGGGGAACGTGCAGAGGCAAGTTCTCGTGCTATCGATATTACTTTCTCTGCCGGGATCCCTGTCATCGGTGCAGTCGTCTCCGGCAGAAATTGTGCGGCGATCGAACGGTAGGAGGCAAGATCGGAAATGGTTCGCTGGACCTTCTTCTCAATCAAATTCTCCCGGAACATGACGGATGCGATGCTCAATGCGAACAGCTGTTCCGTTCCCGGTGAAAGAGCGATCCACTCATCCGATTGGATCGCTGTATGCGACCGTCGGTCATCCACCTGAATGAATTTTGTTGTTCCTGCGTTCCGCACCGAGCTCATTCTTCCGGGGATCCCCCAGCCGTCGAACAGCGGTGCACCAAATGAAAGTACCAGTGTTGAATGCTCCAGATCGAAACCGAATTCTTCTTCGCTCCGGTCCGTCATCGCTGCGATTTCTCGCAACGTCGGATATTCGGAAGACGGGGAGGTAAGATAGAGACCGTTCTTCGTCTGTGTCAGGAATTCCTCATAGATCTCCGATACAGTACGGTTCGGCTGCTGATCCAATACCGCAACGCTGCCTTTGGCGGATCGGATCCGGGATGCGATGGAACGGAACGCTTCTTCTTTGGATACCGCTTTCAATTCACTCATGCCGGATTTTCCGGCAAACGTGTGCGGATGGACGATACGCAGCGGATGAGTGGACATGTGATGACCCGCAATTCCCCGTGCGCATAATGCACCGTGTGTGAACGGATGCAGTTTCACGCCGGTCAGAAAGAAAGCATTCCCTTCCGTGCTGCGTACCTTAAGTGCGCATCCGGCGGGACAGAGTGTGCAGTTGGAAAATTGAGTGATGATCGGTCCATGGGACAATTTCGGCGTCCGTTCCCAGTTCTGGGTCCAGATCGCGGAATCATCAAGTGTTTTCCACGGAAGCGGGGAGAGTATCACTCCCAGCAGACCGCCGCCGGTCATTTTCAGGAGATCACGGCGTGTGATTGTTTTGGACATATTATTTTCGCAGTTAAATGATATTGCTACAAGATCCGGAGGAGGATTTCCGGGTGCCGCTTCTGCGGCATGGATAATTTATTTATGACAGACGATGCAGCCGTCCCGTCTCTCACGCTCCGCGTGGCAGTTCACGCATTTTGACATTTTCATTCCCTGCCATTGTGCTGTCTGAACGCCGGAGATATTCGGACCCCACACATCACGGCTGTAACCCGAGATCCTGTTCTCTTCGTACGGCCGCAGGGAATCGGATGATCCGTGTTCGCCGTGGCAATCTTCGCATTTCATTCCGCCGACAGCCGTGTGGGATGCGTGGGAAAAGAATGCATTGTCCGGCTGACGGTAATACACTTTCCACGGGATCTCTTTGTTCGGCGTGATGTATTCATCCACCAGCTGTTTCTCCCTTTCCGTACTGCCGAGAGGTGCGGCATGGCACTCGGCACATTTTGCGACAGCGGGGATCCCGAGGAATCTCCCTTCGTCGTTCGTGGTGTGACAATCGGAGCAGGCCATACCTCCCTGATCGCCGGTGTGGACCTTATGATTGAACTGCATCGGCTGTGCTTCTGACCGGTAGAGTGCATAAGGGAAGAGCTGCCATCCGATGAGCGAGCCGGCGATGAATCCGGTCAAAAAAAAGAGCGTTGTTCTCATGAGTGATTGTTCCACATTGGTATCGGTGAAAAGAATTCGTTGTACAGTTTCAATAATTCCGCCCGATTCAGTTTCAAGGCAAGGCCGGATTGGAATTGTCCGCCATCGGTCATCAGGACCGTGCCGTTCACATCCGGATGGGAGGAAAGGAGGCGCGCATATTCGGTCATCCGTGTCATTTCTTTCGTCATCCACTCTGACCGCTGTTTGCCGGTGATCAATCCCTCCATGCGGTTCTTCTTGTTCTTCTCTTCGGTCGTTTCGAACAGCCATCCGACGGAATACGGATCGGCAATGATCTTCTCGGGATTCGTCCGGAGATAGGTGTTCGCCCGGACGATATTCATCGCAACAGGGAAGATGAACTGAAGATCCACCCCGTTCACGGAGAGTGAAACGGAAGGCCGGTGGAATCCTTTGGTGGTGACAAATGTGACATGATCGATCGTACCGAGCACTTTTGCCAGGAACGCATCGATCCCGATATGACAGATTCCGTCCGAACCGATATCGATCCACATATGGTTCGGAGTGAAGGATAAGCCTTCAGGGATCTTCACATCATCGACAGTGAAGATGTGTGAAGATCCGTGACCGGAAGCGGCCGGGCCGTCCGCTGAAGGCTCATGTGGCTGTGCAAGAGCAAGATGCAGTTCACAGTACCGGTGACTCTCCGTGCCGCATTGCGAGAGGACCGACTCTGTATACGGAATATATTTTGTGACCGCAGCGGCAGCGCAGTATTGAACAAGATTCTCCTGAAGAAACGGACAATGACTGCTGCTGGGATTCTCTTCCAGCAATTCCTTTGCTGCAGGACAGTGGATATATTCCTTCGAAGAGCAGCGCTCGTTCTCCGTCTGCTCCGCAAGCCGGACGATCATCTTCCGGTATGCGGAGGCACGGCAGTATTTCACTTGTGCTTCACGTAAAAATTGACAGCGCATGGCTCACCTCGTGCATCACTGATGTCGGTTCAATTCTCGGAACGCTGGATGTTCGGTTCATCATCGCTGTGGTGGTACTTCTTTGCTGTATCCTTTTCATCGATCCTTTTTCCTCCGTCCGCCATCGTGATCCCGAGTCCGCCCAGATCGAACGAATGATCATCCTGCAGCTGCGGCACACGGACTTTTGCACGTAGATCCGCGAACAGCTCTTTTGCAACAACGCCGCCGACAGCCAGAATGCAGATGAATGTGACGATCCCGAGTCCTGCATTAGTGATCGTCAGCCATAGGGTTTCAGAATCCATTGAGTCAAACATGATTGGTCTCCTTCAATATTTTTCGTGTCGTATGATCTATTGGTGCATGTTTCACGGAAAGGAATGACAAACAGCATGCCTCATTTTTGAACTCTGTTGTAACTGCTTGCACAGTATGCGATTGCAGCAAAATATCCGCTCCGGTGGTGTTCAGCGTTGTATTCCCGACTGTGGGAAATTCCGAAAATGTATGTAGGGAAATCCGACACGGCACAAAAAAGGAGACAAGGGAAAACAGCAATGAATTCAATGCGGATCATTCTCTGTCGGAACGGCCTCGAAAACAGAAAGTGATTGGTGAAAAATTCAACAGAGTGGCAGATATGAATTTCAATGGAATACAAAAATCATGCAGCTGAATCGAAAAAACTTCCCTTTCGGGAAATCCGGCAGAAAGAAACAGTGGCACGAATGATGCATTATTCAGCATTGAATGGATGTGCTGTCGAATGACAGAATGAAGTACCCATGCAAGACGTTCTTATTCCGCAGGAAAGATCATGACCGTACTGAAGACCGTGAACCGCATGCTTCCGAAGAGACTTTCTCAAAAACTCATTCTCTCGTTCACGGTCATTATGACCATCGTCGGGATCATTTCCAGTTATGTCCATGTAAAAACACAGGAGAGACAGCTGCTGGAAACAATGATGATCGGTGCGGATCAATTGTCCGGAAGTATCTCCAGTGCAACGTGGCATGCAATGCTGGCAGATCAGCGGGAATCAGCGTATCAGACGATGGAGACGATCGCACAGAAGCAGGGGATCACCCGTATCCGCATCTTCAACAAAGAAGGACGGATCATGTATTCCACAGCGGCGCAGGATACCGGCATCGTCGACAAAGCTGCGGAAGCGTGCTTCATGTGTCACTCCGCCCAGCAGCCGTTGGTGAAAGTGGATGTACCGACGCGTGCACGTGTTTATAAGACCGGCGGTACGCACCGCACGATGTCCATGATCACTCCCATTTATAATGAGCGCTCCTGCTACGAAGCGGAATGCCATGCTCATCCCGTCCACCAAAGTGTGCTCGGCGTGCTGGATGTTTCTATGACGCTGGATACAGTCGATGAAAAACTTCAGGAACTGCAGCTGCGCGTAGTATTCATTTCATTCTCCATCGTCATCGTCATGAGTCTGTTCATCATTTATTTTACCGGCCGGTACATCGATGCTCCTATCCGTCACCTTATTGCCGGCACGCACGCTGTCAGCGAAATGCAGTTGGATGAGCCGGTCATCATTGAATCAAGCGAGGAATTGGGAGAGCTGGCCCGTTCTTTCGACAGGATGAGACTGAGGCTGAAGGATGCGATGGATGAACTGAACCTCTTCACCAGCGGACTGGAGAAGAAGATCCTCGAGCGTACCGAAC
>CALRIY020000153.1:0-7119 GCA_943364975.1 Synechococcus sp. UW140 | reverse complement strand
ACGATCGTCCGGCGCATCAAAGAAGTTTCAAAGAAATAGAATCTTCACAATTCCGAAATAAAAAAAGGCCGGTAAACATACCGGCCTTTTTTATTTTCATCGCGAATTCCGCAGATGGAGAAGAACTATAACCTTGTCCGCCACTGTCTCAGAACATCCTTGTTGATCCTCACCATCCCGTTGGACATGGTGCTTGGGATGGGTTCAGGGTAGTATTTTTGACAGCAGGCATATGCTTCAAGGCTTTCCATATTCCAGTAGGAAGGACAATTGGCGCAATGGATCGTTTCCCCTTCCAGATAGAAGTCATTGGAGCGGCAAGATTCACTGATGCTCATCGCAGTAACGATCTTTCCCCGGGTGGTAAGGTAAGCCAGTAACGGAACGGTCTGGATTCCTTCAGGATCGTTCACACTGATGATCCTGTAACTCGTCACTTGATCGGACGGGAAAACAATATCGTTCCCGTCCATCACCGCAGTGACCATCGTGCTGTTAATTCTATTTGCTGACGGCTGTACTCCGTAACCAATGGAAGGCTGATGATCGATCACCGGATGATATGTTCGGTTGATCGTCGCAAAGAAGTATCCGATCCCCGATATCAGCACAGCGGCAAGGATGATCAGGGAAACGGTCTTGATCGCTTTTTGCTGAGGGGTTTTAACGATGGTTCTCAGGGTCGTGCCGCAGTTCAGACAGACAATCGCGCTGCTCACTTGCTGCGATCCGCATTTTGGACAGGTCATACCTATTTTCTCCTATTTCAGAATATCGAACAATGAATTGAAACCGAGCGGTTCAATGCTGTAGAACGGTTCGCCGTATTCAACATTGATCAGGCTGCCGTAATGTTTGTCCCGTGCGAAGATCGATTCCAGGAAGATCTTTGAAGAGAGGAGTGTCTCCCGTTCTTTGCTTTTTGGATCGTAGAACTGAGAGCCGAATGCGAATAGGGAATTCCGTTTGATCTCATAGACATGTGAAACATCCACGATGAATGAGGGCTGGAACTCATATTTCTGCATGAAATGGAAATACTTCTTTGGCCGGTGAGGTTCCTGCTCTTTTCCTTGGAACTTTGTGGAGATCTTTTCCAATCCGGCGTAGAACCATGCTTCACGGCAGAGCCGATGAGCATGTTCGTGGTCCGGATGCCGTTCCATCCAATGGGGAAAGAGAAGGATGGAAGGCTGATAATGACGGATCACCTGGATCACTTTTTTGATGTTGACCTGATTCACGTCGATATTTCCGTCCGGCAGCTGCAGACTTTCGCGGACAGTGACTCCCAGGACAGCGGATGATGCTTCCGCTTCTTTTTTCCGGATCGCTTTGGTGCCGCGTGTTCCGAGTTCTCCGTCCGTCAGATCCAGAATGCCGACCTTTTTCCCTTGTTTTACCATGGAAGCAACGGTCCCTGCACATGAGAGTTCAATATCATCTGGATGAGCGCCGATGGCTAAGACATCTAATTTCATAGTTTTTCTTTTCAATATAAGGAAGGTTTTTCTTATTCGCACTCTTTCGTTATATTTAATCCATGAGCGATACGAAGATCCTTTCTGTTTCCGAATTGACCCGCCAGATCAAAGGGGTGCTGGAACTCGGTTTCACCAATGTCTGGATCCAGGGTGAGATCTCGAACTTCAAACTGCATACCTCTGGTCATCTCTATTTCTCCCTTAAGGACGAACAATCACAGATCTCCGCCGTGATGTGGAGAAGCAGAGCAGCCCAATTGCGATTCCGCCCGACGGACGGAATGAAGGTAATGGTCCGCGGGAACATAACACTCTACGAACCGCGCGGCAGTTATCAGATCGATTGTCAGCAGATCCAGCCGCTCGGTAAAGGTGATCTGCAGATCGCATTTGAACAGCTGAAACAGAAATTGTTCGAAGAAGGTTTGTTCGATGAAGAACGTAAGCGGGCACTCCCGGAGTTCCCGGAAAAGATCGGAATTGTCACATCCCCGACGGGTGCTGCTGTCCATGATATGATCTCAGTATTTACTCGGAGATTTCCGGCCATTGAATTGTTCCTCGTCCCGGTGAAAGTGCAGGGGGTCGGCGCTGCCGAGGAGATCAGTGAAGGGATCAAAATGCTCAATCAACAGGGTGAAGTTGATATCATTATCATCGGCCGGGGCGGCGGTTCGTTGGAAGATCTATGGGCGTTCAATGAGGAGATCGTCGCACGGGCGGTCTATTCCTCTAAGATTCCTGTGGTCAGCGCTGTCGGACATGAGATCGACTACAGTATCAGTGATTTTGTTGCAGATATGCGTGCTCCGACTCCCTCCGCAGCTGCGGAACTGACGGTAAAAGACCGAAATGAGGTCGTTGAACTTATACGCAATTTTTGCTATACTATGAGCAATTCAATGATGAATTCAGTCGAGACCTACAAACAGACGATCTCTCATCTCACCAAGAGCTATTCTTTCAACCGCCCGAATGACCTGCTTCGGCAGAGAAGTCAGCATGTGGACGAACTGCAGCGGCGTCTTGAACAGAATCTCGTCCACCGTTTTCAATTGGTGCGGCAGCATTCCGCATCGCTCTCTGCGAGAATACAGTCATTGAATCCCCGCTCGGTGTTAAAACGCGGGTATGCCATTGTCCATCAGAAGGGGAACATTGTCTCCTCTGCTGCAACTGTGGATGTCAGGAATGCCGGAACCGTGGAATTCCATGACGGCATAGCACACGTTGAATTTATTTCGAAAGAACAGTAATGGCTAAAAAAGAGTCAAAAGCCTCATTCGAACATTCCCTCGCGCGATTGGAAAAGATCGTTGATTCTCTTGAGTCCGGGGATGTCTCTCTGGATGATTCCTTGAAGATGTTCGAGGAAGGTATCCAGCTTTCAAAAGAGTGCATGGAAACGCTGAACAAGGCGGAGATCAAGATCAAACAATTGACGAAAGACATCAACGGTAAACTATTAATGACGGACTTTGAAGAGTAATGAAACAATCAGATTCAACATTTCTGCAATTCATCGACACTCCCCAGGATCTCCGCAAATTGGATGTCTCATCATTGCGCGCGGTCTGCTCCGAAGTGCGTGAGTTCTTGGTCGATTCCGTTTCCAAAACCGGCGGACATCTCGGAGCCGGACTTGGTGCCGTAGAATTGACTGTAGCGCTACACTACGTGTTCAATACACCGGTCGATAAACTTGTGTGGGACACAGGACATCAAGCCTATCCGCATAAGATCCTGACCGGAAGGAAAGACCGCCTTCATACGATCCGCCAGAAGGATGGATTGAGCGGATTTCTGCGTCGAGACGAAAGTGAATATGACACTTTCGGCGCCGGGCATGCGAACACGGCCATTTCCGCTGCGTTAGGAATGGCCACAGCGCGGGATTTTGCAAAAAAGGATTATAAGGTTGTTGCGATCGTCGGCGACGGATCATTGACCGGCGGAATGGCTTATGAAGGATTGAATAATGCAGGGGTCCTGAAGAAGGATATGATCGTCGTCTTGAGCGATAATAAAATGGTTTCTCTTTCGGCGAACAACCCGACCCTATGGTCGCTGCATAATTATTTCTCCGAGGCGTTGACTCATCCTACCTATAACAAATTCAAAGCGAATGTTTGGGATCTTACGGGGAAACTGGATACGTTCGGTGACCGACTTCGGAGTGTGGCAGGGAAACTTGAACGCGGAGTAAAAGCAGTTGTTACCCCGGGGATGATGTTCGAAGCGATGGGATTCCGATATTTCGGTCCTTTTAACGGACACAATATCGTAAAGCTCGTCGAGATCCTGCAGCATGTCAAAGAATTAAAAGGTCCGATCCTTCTGCATCTGAACACCGAAAAAGGGAAGGGATACGAGCCCGCGGAACGCGATGCATCGAAGCTTCACGGAGTGACGCCGTTCGATAAAGGGACCGGAGTCTCCCCAAAATCGTCCGCTCCTGCAGCATACACTAAAATTTTCGGCAATGCGCTTGTGGAGATCTGCCGTCAGAATGAGAAAGTTGTCGGAATCACTGCGGCGATGCCTGACGGAACCGGATTGGATATCCTTCAGAAGGCTCTTCCGGATCGATTCTTCGATGTCGGTATTGCTGAACAACATGCTGTGACATTCGCAGCAGGCATGGCCACTGAAGGATATATTCCCGTTGTAGCGATCTATTCAACATTCCTGCAGCGGGCATTCGACCAAATCATCCATGATGTTTCACTTCAGGACCTTCATGTGGTGTTTGTGATGGACCGGGCTGGTCTTGTCGGTGCGGACGGTCCTACTCATCATGGTGCCCTCGATCTTTCCTATCTGCGGTGCATTCCGAACATGATCATCATGGCCCCGAAGGATGAGAATGAATTGAGGGATATGCTCTATACCGCCGTCGCACAAAAAAATTGTCCGGTTGCTATTCGATATCCGCGCGGGAATTCCTTCGGACTTCCCCTGAAACCTTCCTTCGAAAATTTAACTATTGGAAAATCAGAGACCGTCCGTACCGGTCAGGATATTGCAATCCTGGCCATTGGAACGGCCGTGGATCAATGTCTCAAAGCAGCTGAGATCCTGGAAAAGAACGGGATCCTTGCTGAGGTCGTGAATATGCGGTTCATCAAACCGCTTGATATCGAAGTCTTGGAAAGTATCTCCCAGCGGTTCACAAACATCGTTACGGTAGAAGAGAACAGCATCGTTGGAGGATTCGGATCGGCTGTCCTGGAAGCATTATCCGCTTCCGGCAGATCGCACTGTAATGTGAAGATCCACGGACTGATCGACGGGTATGTTACGCAAGGCACACCCTCAGAGCTGCTGCAACTGACGAAACTTGATGCGGCCGGGATCGCAGAAGTTGTTCAACAATTCCATAAAGAACACGTTCAACCTACAATCTTGCCGGGACGAAAGGCACAATGAGCGTACAACAAGCAAAGATGGAACGAGCAAAAGTCGGTGTGATCGGGCTGGGATGGATTGCGCAAGTCTTCCATCTGCCGATACTGACAAAATTCTCCGATGCGGAGATCACCTGCGTGTGCGACCGCGATAAAACGCGGGCACGTGCGATCGCTGAAAAATACGGGATCAAGCGTTATTATACTGATTATCAAGAGATGCTGGAAAAGGAAGATCTTCATGCAGTCGATATCTGTACTTCCACGGATATGCATAAAGAGCTCTCCATTGCCTGTCTTGATGCAAAACTGGATGTCTTCGTCGAGAAACCGATCGCACGAAAATTGGATGAAGCAATTGCCATCGCTGAATCGGTAAAGAAGAACCGCAGACAGTTGATGGTCGGAATGAATCACCGGTTCCGTCCGGATACGATGATGCTCCGGAGTTTCATCGAGAACAGCGAGCTTGGCAAGGTCTTCTACGCAAAGACGGGCTGGCTCAAAAGACCGTCGTCCGAAGGATCATGGTTCTCTCAAAAGGAAATGTCCGGCGGCGGCGTGATCCTTGATATGGGGATCGTGATGCTCGATCTCGCTCTGTGGATGACCGGTTACCCCGAGGTCTCGCGTGTGAATGCAACCAATTATGCGCACAAAACGAAAGTGGAAGATTCTTCGGTTGCATATCTGACCATGAAGAACGGCGCAACGATCACGATTGAGGTCAGCTGGAATTTTCATATCGAGAATGAATTGTATTACTGCAATATCTACGGCGAACAGGGGAGCGGCAAGATCAACCCTCTGATGATCCATAAAGAGATGCACGGCAGTGTTGTGAACGTTACTCCCGTCAAGACTGATACATCGCAGAATGCACTGAAGAAATCGTATGAGAATGAATTGAAACATTTTATCGGTGCCGTTCGAGGCATCCATCCGATCATTTCTACGGCGCAGGAAGCTGTGCAACGGATGAAGATCATCGATGCGATCTATAAGTCCTCGGCAAAAGGCAAAGAGATCACCTTTAAATAACTGAACGGATCATTCCGAATGGAAGACATCATGAAGGGAACTCTCATCGTGATGTCTTTTTTATTTATTGCATGAATCATAGCGATACATACTGGATGGAAAGGACCCTGAAGCTTTCCCTTAAAGGAGCAGGACACGTCAGTCCAAATCCTCTTGTCGGAGCAGTGCTTGTGCGTGACGGACGGATGATCGGCGAAGGATTCCACGAACGGTACGGCGGACCGCATGCGGAAATCAATGCGATCGAACATTCTGTCTCCCGCGGCAAGTCCATCTCTGGCGCAACGCTCTATGTGAATCTTGAACCGTGTTCTCATCACGGCAAGACACCGCCGTGTGTCGATGCCATCATACGTCATGGAATACGCAAGGTCGTTATAGCGACACCGGATCCCAATCCATTAGTCTCCGGTCGAGGCATACAAAAGCTGAAGGAACATGGGATCACCGTGAAGACCGGTCTCCTCAAAAAAGAAGCACAGACTCTCAACCGGTCATTCCTGAAATTTATCACTTCCGGAACACCGTTCTTTGCATTGAAAGCCGCCCAAACAGCGGACGGCTTCATCGCTCATGAGAATGGTTCTTCCAAATGGATCACCAATGCTCAGTCACGCCGGTTTGTTCATCGCCTTCGTTCGGAATATGATGCTGTATTGACCGGGGCTGGGACAGTGCTGGCGGATGATCCTGAATTGACCGTCCGTTCCGTTAAGGGACGCGATCCGGTGCGGATCGTCATTGATGGTAATTTATCGCTCCCGCTGGACCGTAAAGTATTCTCAAATGCACCGAAGACTATCCTGTATGTTTCAGAGGAGTCGTTTGTCCGGGAGAAGACCAAAACAACGGAATTGTCGAAACGAAATGTCACGGTCATACCGATGTCTGCACGAAAAGGGAAGATCGATCTTCGTGCAATTGCGCTCGACCTTGCAAAAAGGAACATCGCTTCGGTATTGGTGGAAGGGGGACAGAAGATCTATACTGGATTCCTTAATGCCGGTCTTGCCGATGAACTCTTTCTGTTCACAGCTCCGAAATATTTCTATTCTGGAATAAAGACATTCGGAAAATTATCCGTATCTTACCGCAAGCGAAGGATATCGGAACTTATGTTCGGCACCGACCGCCTTCAGCGCTACCGACTTTCATATCCATGAGATCATTCATTGCAGTCCTGCTCT
>CALRIY020000152.1:0-7218 GCA_943364975.1 Synechococcus sp. UW140 | reverse complement strand
TCGATCTGTTCCTGTGTAACGGCAAGCGCGACCTCCGCCTTCAAATGCATCTCTCGTTTATGGGATGCTTCGTGCGCCCGTTCGTACCGCTCCTTTGAATCGTGCTGGATCTGTTCGTATTCTTCCCTGGTCAATTCCTTATCCAGGATCAGGCGTTCGCCGTAGAGCTGATGGACGGTCGGGTGTGCTTTGATCTTCTTATAGAGCAGCGGCTGGGTATAGCTCGGTTCGTCCCCTTCGTTGTGACCGTATTTCCGGAAACAGAACATATCGATCACAACATCCTTCTTGAAACGGTTCCGGTACGCTACGGCAAGCGAAGCGACACGGGCGCATGCTTCAGGATTATCCCCGTTCACATGGAAGATCGGCGCCTGCACCATCTTTGCAACGTCCGTGCAGTACGGTGTAGAGCGGGCATCATCCGGTGAGGTGGTAAAACCGATCTGGTTGTTCACAATGATATGGATCGTTCCGCCGGTGCGGTATCCTTTTAGCTGGGAAAGATTCAGCGTTTCGGCCACAATTCCTTGACCCGCAAATGCCGCGTCGCCGTGGACGAGAATCGGGATCGCCTTTTCACGGTTCGAATCCCCGATACGATCCTGCATAGCACGGACCATTCCTTCGACCACCGGATTCACCGCTTCCAAATGACTCGGATTCGGTGCGACTTCCACCGTGATCTCTTTGCCGTTCAGCGTGCGATGGACTCCATGGGCCCCGAGATGATATTTCACGTCGCCGGATCCCTGAATGGTTCGCGGATCGACATTCCCTTCGAACTCGGAGAAGATCTTTGCAAGGGATTTTCCGATAGTATTGGCAAGAACGTTCAGACGACCGCGGTGCGCCATACCGATCACTGCCCGCTGGCCGCCGAAATCTGCCAGTTCATCCAGGATCACATCAAGGATGGTCATGAACGACTCAGCCCCTTCGAGCGAGAAGCGTTTATGTCCGATGAATTTTGTGTGGATATAATTCTCGAATCCTTCGGCGTGGATCAGTTTCGTCAGCAGCTGGATCTTCCGTTCGCGCGGAAGAGGCGGACGGTTCCGCGACGGCTCCATCTTCATGATGAGCCACTTTTTCTGTTCGGGATCCTGGATGTTCATGAACTCCACGCCGATCGAACCGCAGTACGTTGCGTAGAGGATGTCCATGATCTCCCGCAGCGTCGCCTTCGTGTATCCTTCTTTGTTGGAGAAAAGGAATTCACGGTCCAGATCCCACACGGTCAGTCCGTAATAATTCGGATCGAGCTCCGGATGATTCTTCGGTTCGTCCACAAGCGGATCAAGATGAGCGATCAGGTGGCCGCGGACGCGGTATGCATTCACCAGCTGCTGAACGCGCGCCTGTTTCTCGATGATATCCTGATTGGAACCGCCGTCCATTCCGATCGCTGTAACATCGCTGGACCACTTCACGGAAGTGAACGGAATGTGGAGATCGGCGAAGAGATCATCGTAGAACTTCTCTTCACCATTCAACAGCGTGTGGATGTACTGCAGAAATTGACCCGACTCCGCTCCTTGAATGACGCGGTGATCGTATGTACAGGTAATGTTCATCACTTTGCTGACGCCGAGTGCCGACAACGTCTGCGGTGACATACCCTGATGCGCCGCATCGTATCCGATCGCACCTGTGGCAATGATCGCACCTTGTCCGGGCATCAGACGCGGTGTGGACGAGACAGTACCGACCGTACCGGGATTCGTCAACGTGATGGAGGTCGATTGAAAATCGGAAGGATCGAGTGCGGACTTGCGCGCTTTCTCGATGATGGAATCATACGCCGAAAGGAACTCTGCGAAATTCATCCGTTCCGCATCTTTGATATTCGGTACCAGCAAAGAACGTGATCCATCCTTTCGGGTCATATCCACCGCGATGCCGATGTTGATCTGCGTCTTCTCATCTTTGTATGCCTGACCTTCCACGCGTGCGAACGAGGCATTGATGTTCGGATATTTCTTGAGCGCTTTGACGATCGCCCAGGCCACGATGTGTGTGTAGGAAACTTTTCCGCGCGAGCGGGAGCCGAGATATTTATTCAGCAGCGCCCGGTTCTCATCCAGCACTTTTACCGGAATGATCCGGAGCGATGTTGCCGTCGGCAAGGACAATGATGCTTCCATATTGTCCACGATCTTACCGGCTACACCGCTGATAGCAGAGAGCTGTTTGTGTGCCGAGGCGAGCGACGGGAGATTTTTTGCAGCAGGTTCATGTTTGTACGGAACGGGATCTTCGGATTCTGAAATGGAAGCCGGTGCTGCTTTCGCCGCTTTTTTGGTCTCTGATTTTTTCGGGAGATCGACCGATCCGGAGGCAACGACCTCGGCAAACAACTGCTGCCATGTTTCGTTCACTGAATTGGGATCATCGATATACTGCTGCAGAACATCCCACACATAACTTGTGTTCGGCCCGAATGATTCCAGGACCTGTTCAAATTTCTCCGAAATGCTGTTTGCTGACATACGTTCTTTCTCAAATATTGCCATGCCGAGCGTATCCGAGTCATGACATTAAAATGTTGTCACACTTCGACTACGCTCAGTGTGACAACTGGTTTTGTTGATAATAAGGACTAAAATATACGATTTTTCATCGACGAAGAAAAATTTACACATTGCATAAAAAAAGCACATTAGGACAACACCGAATGTGCTTTTTATACATTGTTTTGAATTAAAACGATTCTCTTTTCGCTAAGAATTTCAATGATCTGTTAAAAGGCTTTTCACTGAAATATCTTCATCAATATCATCCCAATGAATTCCAATTCCGCGGCCAATTAATCGCCAATTTTTTCTTTGACGATCATCAGCATCTCTCAATCTCGGAAACCATTCAATCGGCGCCGAGATTTCTCTTCCGTCTGCCAATACGACCCGCAACGAATCCGTTGTAAAAGAGAGATCAACTATTTTCGGTTCGACTTTAACGGCTAAAGTATTCATTCCACTTCTCCTCAAACAGAATCCTGTTTTCAACAACAATGTTTCTTAACTCTGATATTTCACCGCTCCGGAATCCATCGGATTCTGCCAATTGAACCGGTGAAATCCAAAATTTTGCATATCGTTCAGCCTGTTCCACGTGTATATGAGCTGGTTCATTTCCTTCTCTGCTAAAGAAGAAAAACGATATCCTTTATGAATGAGGACCGTCGGCATAGAGAAATATACATATCTGAGTTATTGATGGCAATATCAGCTTCGCATCAGTTTCTTATACCGGATCCTGTGCGGCTGGCTTGCGTCGATTCCGAGTTTCTTTTTGCGGAACTCTTCGTATTCGGAATAGTTGCCGTCGAACCACTGTACCTGACTCTCCCCCTCAAATGCGAGGATGTGCGTCGCAACGCGGTCCAGGAACCAGCGGTCATGCGAGATGACCACGGCGCAACCGGCAAATTCGGACAACGCTTCTTCGAGTGCGCGAAGCGTATTCACATCCAGATCGTTCGTCGGTTCGTCCAGCAGCAGTACGTTCGCTTCCTGCTTCATCGTCTTGGCAAGATGCACACGATTGCGCTCGCCGCCCGAGAGCTGACCGACCAGTTTCTGCTGATCGCCGCCGGTGAAATTGAAACGGGCGACATACGCGCGGGAGTTGACCTCGCGTGTGCCGAACCGGAGAATCTCTTCCCCGCCGGAGATTTCATCCCAGATAGTTTTGTTCGGATCGAGCGGTCGGTTTTGATCAACATAAGCAAGTTTCACCGTCTCACCGATTGTGATGACGCCGGAATCCGGTTTTTCCTGTCCGGTGATCATCCTGAAGAGTGTCGTCTTTCCCGCGCCGTTCGGTCCGATCACGCCGATAATACCACCGGGGGGAAGATTGAAATTCATATTTTCATAGAGAAGATTGTCGCCGTATCCTTTGGCGACATTCTCCGCATTGATCACCACGTCGCCGAGCCGCGGTCCTTTCGGAATGAAAATTTCGATATCCTCGTTCCGCTTCTCATGTTCTTCAGAGAGCATCTGTTCGTAGGATGTGATACGTGCTTTGCTTTTCGCATGGCGTCCTTTTGGATTCATGCGGACCCATTCCAATTCCTTCTTCAGCACTTTCTGGCGTTTGGATTCCTGCTTCTCTTCCACCTCAAGCCGTTTCTGTTTCTGTTCCAGCCATGAGGAATAATTCCCTTCGAACGGAATTCCTTCGCCCCGGTCCAGCTCCAGGATCCATCCCGCAACATTGTCCAGGAAGTACCTGTCATGCGTTACGGCAAGGACCGTTCCTTTGTACTGCGCCAGATGCATCTCCAGCCACGCGACCGATTCCGCATCGAGATGGTTCGTCGGTTCGTCCAGCAGCAGCACATCCGGTTCCTGCAGCAGCAGCCGGCAGAGCGCAACGCGGCGTTTCTCTCCGCCGGAGAGTGTCGTCACTGAAGAATCGCCGGGAGGGCAGCGAAGCGCATCCATCGCCTGTTCCAGTTTACTGTCCAGATCCCACGCACCTATCTGATCGATCTTTTCCTGCAGTGTCCCCTGCTTCTCCAGCAGCTTGTCGAAATCCGCATCCGGTTCGGCGAATTTTGCATTGATCGCTTCATACTCCTTCAGAAGATTCACCGTATCCTGCACACCCTCTTCCACGATCTCTTTCACTGTCTTGTTCGGATCGAGCTCCGGTTCCTGCGAAAGATATCCGAACGTGATCCCTTTTTGGGACTGGATCGTTCCGAGATAATCCTTATCCACTCCCGCGATGATGCGCAGCAGTGTCGATTTACCGGCGCCGTTCAGACCGAGCACGCCGATCTTCGCACCGTAATAGAAAGAGAGGTAAATGTCCTTTAAAACTTGTTTGTTCGGTTTGTGGACCTTGCCCACGCCGACCATGGAAAAAATGATCTTAGTATCGCTCAATTGTATACCTTTCGGGAATCACGTACCGGTTAAAAATGAATTTTTGCTCATGAATATACCGAAAAAATCGGTCATTTCTTATCGTGAATTTCTGCAATTTAATTCGCCAATAATGCAGGATCGGATATTTTTTTGACCATTGAGTATTCTGAACGTGATATCAGATTCCTCATCCCGGTATCAATAGGAAATGTCGGTGGACGGTATCGGGATTTGGAATGAAAATCGTACTAAATCCTGCAAACTCAACACTATTTGTTGATATCGGTTACCTTGCTTCTCTTCCATCCGTTGTGTATTTTCTGCAAGTATATGACACCATTTTTCATCTTTTAACTCTTTCCGCTATCGACCATGGAACAATCACTCCTCACCATTGAAAATCTCCGGTTCAATTCCGCATTCAAATATGTGGCGGATATGAATCTCCATGCCATTCTGAAGATGTGCAAGGAAGAGAAATTTGCAGCAAATACACAGATCTTTCAGGAGAATACGCGGGGTGAACGGCTGTATCTCGTTCTCGAGGGCAGGATCAAGATCTCGAAGGTGACGAAATACGGCGCTGAGACCGTACTGGCATATCTGACTAAAGGGGATTTCTTCGGGGAAATGGAATTGTTGGACGATCAGGTCCGCTCTGCACGGACGACGGCAGTGGAACCGACCTGGTGCGCCAGCATTAGCAAGCAGGATTTCGACAACATGCTGAAATCCAACAATATCATCCAGCTGAATATTTTGAAGAGCGTTACCAAACGTCTCCGTAACGCCGATCAGACGATCGTGAATGAGCTGGACCGCACGGTGGAGATCTCCAAACAACATATCAGCAAACTGAACATGCTGATCGACGCCGCAAAGACGATCAACTCCTCCCTCGACCTGGAAAAACTTCTCGATATTATTTTGGAAACGGCGATCAAATCCATCGCAGCAGACCGCGGAACTTTATATGTAGTAGATGAACTGAAAGGTGAGATCTGGTCCAAGGCGCTCCGCGGAAGCGAAGTGATCGAGATCCGTCTGCCGCTGGGTAAAGGACTCGCAGGATACGTCGCAAAGACCGGCGAGATCGTCAACATCCCCGATGCGTATAACGATCCCCGCTTCAATCCCGAAGTCGATAAGAAGAGCGGTTACCGGACGAACAACATGCTGACGATGCCGATGCGAAACCGGGACGGGAAAACGATCGGCGTCTTTCAGATGCTGAATAAAAAAGGGGGACCGTTCACCC
This sequence comes from Synechococcus sp. UW140, assembly GCA_943364975.1. GTDB lineage: Bacteria > Bacteroidota > Ignavibacteria > UBA10030 > UBA8401 > UBA8401. The sequence continues at coordinate 1,077 of CALRIY020000152.1, read as the reverse complement.
CGTCCGATGAGGAATTTTTGAACGCACTTTCCATCCACGCTTCCGTTGCGATCGAGAATGCACGGCTGGCGCAGGAGATGGTGCAGAGCGAACGGCTCTCCGCCGTCGGACGCATGGCGAGCACCATCATTCACGACATTAAGAATCCGATGGGAACGCTTCGCGTGTATGCGCAGGTAATGAAAAAGAAGGGCGGAAACGAAGAGGTCAGCAAACTGGCGGATGAGATGATCCAGCAGGTGGACCGGTTCGTGAATATGGCGCAGGAAATTCTGGACTTCAGCAAAGGCGTCAGTTCCACGAACATCGAAGAGGTCGATTTTGAGGATGTGATGGAAGGGGTGCTGATGTTCATTGAGAAGGACTTGACGAAAAACAAAGTGAAACTCGACAAGAAATTATCCTTCAAAGGAAAAGTGAAACTCGATCAGGACAAGATGGTCCGCGTGTTCTATAACATTGCCAGCAACGCCCGCGATGCGATGCCGCAAGGGGGAACATTGATCGCACTGACCGAGGATATCGGCGGTATGGTGAAGATCGAATTCACCGACTCCGGCACAGGTATGCCGGAAGAAGTGAAACGGAGGATCTTCGAACCGTTCGTCACCTACGGAAAGAAACACGGCACCGGACTCGGTATGTCCATCGTGAAGAAAGTGATCGACGACCATAAAGGAAAGATCGAGATCGAAAGTGAACTTGGAAAAGGAACGACCATCCGCATGATGCTGCCGACTATGCAGGCGTAAAGGATTTCTCAGCCGTGTCAAGGTTCGGAACCTTGACACGGCACGAACGAAAAACAAAACCCGGGCGATGAGTCCGGGTTTGTTATTTTATAATGTATCGTGGAATCATTTATTTCAACAACAGCATTCGCTTTGACGAGAAATACTCTCCCCCCTGCAGCCGATAGAAATATACTCCGCTCGGCAGCCATGCAGCATTGAATTGGACGGAATAATTTCCCGGCTGCTGCTGCTCGTTCACGAGTGTTGATATTTCAGTTCCAAGAATGTCATATATCTTTAAAGTTACGGCAACACCTTCCAGGTTTTTAAAACCTGGAAGGTG
>CALRIY020000151.1:0-7288 GCA_943364975.1 Synechococcus sp. UW140 | reverse complement strand
TTGCCGGACCGAGAGTGATCAAACAGACCATCGGCAAGGATCTGCCGGAAGGATTTCAGCGTGCTGAGTTCCTTCAGGAAAAAGGTTTTGTGGATATCGTTGTCCCAAGAAAAGATCTGAAAGCGACGATCTCCAATCTGTTCGAAATGGTACATTAAAAATTCTATGGAAATTCATATTCTTGGTGTCCCGATGGACCTGGGTGCCGGCCGCCGCGGTGTCGACATGGGACCTTCCGCTATCCGCATCGCCGGCGTTTCGGAAAAACTCCAATCCCTCGGCCACATTGTGATCGAAGAAGGGGATATCTCCACAAAGATCCCCGAACAGCAAAAGGTCAAAAATCCCAAATTGAAGTATCTGCCGGAGATCGTCCGTGCCTGCACGCTGCTCGCGTCGAAAACGGAGAAGATCCTCGAAGGGGGCGGATTCCCGCTCATTCTCGGAGGGGATCATTCCATTGCGATCGGAACGATCGCCGGAGTCTCCAATTACTGTCAGGCGCAAAAAAAGAAACTCGGCGTCATCTGGGTGGATGCGCACGGCGACATGAATACGGATGTGACATCTCCCTCCGGAAATATCCACGGAATGCCTCTTGCGGCCTCCATCGGTCTCGGCGCACTTGAACTGACCTCGATCGGCGGGGATTATCAAAAACTCGATCCGAAGAATCTTGTGATGATCGCCATCCGCGATCTGGATGCGGGTGAGAAGGCGGCGATACGGAAGAATAATATCACCATCTTTACGATGGAGGATATCGATAAGCACGGCATGGCGGTGATCATCACCAAAGCGCTGCACAAACTGAAGGATGTCGATTTCATCCATGTCAGCTTCGATCTGGATGCGATGGACCCGAAAGAATGTCCCGGTGTCGGCACGCCGGTCAAAGGTGGACTCGAATACCGTGAAGCTCATCTGATCATGGAGACGCTCTCCACGAATAACCGCATGCATTCGCTTGAAGTGGTCGAAACGAATCCGATCCTGGATAACCGAAATCAATCCGCGGAATTCGCCGTGGAATTGATGCAGTCCGGTTTTGGTAAAAAAATTATTTGATGCAAGCTTCTTCTGTTCGAATTAACATTTGTGTTCATCCAATACCATAGGTTCCGCATTCTTTGATCACGCTCTCTCGCATTTCCGAACTTCGTTCCCGTCTTTCAACCATCCGTGCTGAAGGAAGATCCGTTGCGCTGGTCCCTACCATGGGATTCCTGCATGACGGTCATTTATCTTTGATCCGAAAGGCAAAGAGCGAAAATGATGTCGTGGTCGTCTCTATCTATGTGAATCCGACGCAATTCGCTCCGCACGAGGATCTGGAAAAATATCCGCGGGATCTGTCGGGAGATTCCGAACGGGCATCGGCGGCCGGCTGTGATCTGCTCTTCACCCCGTCGACACAGGAGATGTATCCGGATGGGTACTCAACGTATGTGACCGTTGAAGGGCTATCGTCCGTGCTGGAAGGGGAATTCCGTCCGACACATTTCAAGGGCGTCACGACGGTCGTCATGAAATTGTTCAATATCGTTATGCCGGACAAGGCGTATTTCGGACAGAAAGATGCCCAGCAGTGTGTGATGGTGAAAAAAATGGTGAAGGATTTGGATCATCCCGTGACGATCTCCGTCGTTCCCACAATGCGCGAAGCGGACGGATTGGCGATGAGTTCGCGCAATGTCTATTTGAATGCCGAGCAAAGGAAGAATGCGGTCGTTCTCTCAAGAGCATTACACCTTGCACAGACCAGAATCGAAGAAGGGAACCGTGATCCGCAAAGGATCATCGCCGAAATGAAGGAATTGATCCTTACCGGCTTCCCCACGGCGATCGATTATGTGGAGATCGTCGATGCTGAACTTCTCACGAAGAAGAGCGAATTGCACCCCGGCGAGACCGTCCTGATCCCGATGGCGGTACGCTTCGGATCAACGAGGTTGATCGACAATATTATCGTCACCGTGTCATCTGAAAAAGAAAAATAAGGAAGGAATTCTCCATGTCAAATTTTGCAACCATCATCATGGCTGCGGGCAAAGGGACCCGCATGAAGGATCCGACAAAAGCGAAAGTGATGTTCGAAGTGAACGGAAAACCGATGGTGCAGCATGTGGTGGAGATAGCTCAAGCGCTTGGTTCAGAACGGATCATTACCATCGTCGGGTTCCAGCGGGAGTCCGTTTACAACCATCTTGAAAAAGTCGCTCCGGCTGTTGAGTTCGCCGTTCAGGATCCGCAGCTCGGCACCGGCCACGCAGTCATGCAGGCAGAACCGTTCCTCCGCCGCTACGGAGGTGATGTGATCGTGCTTTCGGGAGACGTTCCCATCCTTCGGAAGGAGACGATCCAAAAATTGATCGATTATCACCGCGACAATAATGCGGCCGGAACGATCCTGACGGCGCAGCTTCCTGATCCGACCGGTTATGGTCGCATCCTTCGAAGCAAGAGCGGATACGTGGTCGGCATTATGGAACATAAGGATGCAACGGACGAACAGAAGAAGATCAATGAGATCAATTCCGGCATCTATATATTTGATACGCGGTATCTTTTCTCGGCGCTGCAGCATATCAATCCTCATAATGCACAGAATGAATACTATCTTACCGATGTTTTCGGTCATTTCTGGAAACAGAAACTGGTGGTTGCCGCCATGCTGACCGACGATGCTAATGAGATCAGGGGTGTCAATACGCTCGAACAGCTTCAGGAAGCCGAAGGAGAGTTGAAATCACGGAACAAATAGCACCGTTTTGATGTCTATATTGACAAAGCAGGCAGTTTTTCATAATTTGATTGTGAAGAAGACGGTGACACTATGAAAAAAATATTGGTTTTGATCCTTGTGTTCGGATTGTCCCTTTCTTACGGCCAGTTCAAGTCGAAAGCATCCGACCAGCCGAAAGTAGCCGATTCGTTCATCCAATCGCAGTCCGCCGGTGATTGGTTCAATCTGTTCAATCCGAATAATTTTCAGATGCGCCATTCGTATTCCGCCAGTGTTTCGATGGGAGGCGGACAATCGATCGCATTGCAGCGCTACACCAACACAATGACCTATCAGTTCCTCTCGAACCTTGATGCGCGTGTGGATCTGAGCCTTCAGAATTCTCCGTACAGCTCTCTCGAATACGGACTTCAGAACCAGTTCAACAAAGCGTACATCAGCCGTGCAGAATTGAATTATCGTCCGTCGGACAATATGGTCATCCGTCTTCAATACCGTGAGCTCCCGTATTCCTATTACGGTTATGGATACGGCATGGGCCGTCCGTTCGGCGGGATGTTCTCAGGATTAGATTACAACGACGAATAACGATCTCACACAGTGTTCAGTTCGAATCATCATGAAGATAACCGAGTGGTCATGAAGGCCGTCTCGGTTATTTTTTTGTGAATAACTATCGTTTGCGTTATCGCCGCCAAATCACGAATTAGGTGAATAACTGCATACTCAAATTTGCGGGATATTGTGATTTGGTGTCTTTGTGGCAGAAACATTATTGTTTAAATGAATCCATCAGTCAAACATAAACTCTTGCTGAACACCGCCATCGTCCTGCTGCTGCTGTTCAACGGCATGCAGATCTACGGCATTTATTCCGCGACAACGGAGGCCGCGGCGGTTCCGGCAAAGCATCTCGACGATACTTCGCACACCGTTACTCAGATCAATGTGCAGAACGGCTGCGGTGTGAACGGTGTCGGCACCACAATGACGAAATTCTGCCGGCAGAACGGATTCGATGTTGTGGAGATGGGAAATTACAAACGGTTCGATCTTGAACATTCGATCGTGATCGACAGGAACGGAAAGTCCGGGGAAGCGCAGCGTTTGGCCCGCCTCATCGGAATCGAACCGAAGAATGTCGTTCAGCAATTCAATAATGACCAGATGGTCTCAGCAACAGTCGTGATCGGCAAAGATTTTAAATCATTAACACCCTGGAAGTAAACAAAGGAGCACAGTGACCTCGAAATCCCTCGCAAAACTCATCGCCAACGGCGCGCTGAGCAAAAAAGCATTTGATGTGACCATTTTGGATCTGCGGAAACTCACCACGATGACCGATTATTTCGTCGTCTGTTCGGTCGACTCCGATACACAGGCGCGTGCAGTTGCCGACGCCATCAAGAACGAAGCAATGGAAAAGGGAGAGACCTCCGTCCGCAAGGAAGGGTATTCCGAAGGACGGTGGGTGCTTCTCGATTTTGTGGATGTGGTCGCCCATGTCTTCTATAAGGAGACCCGCGAGTTCTACAATCTGGAGAAACTGTGGGGCGATGCGAAGTTCGAATACGTCAGCGATGAACCGCCGCAAAAGTTGAAGGCGGAAAAAGTGAAAACCGACAAGCCAAAAAAGAAACCGGCCCCCCGAAAGAAGACGGCGAAAAAATGAAGCAGCAGTTACAGCAACAGCTTATCTCGATCCTTGCAGAACTTCAGTATCCCGCCGTTGAAGTGAATTTCGATAAACCGAAAGTTGAAGCGCACGGCGACCTGACGACGAACGTGGCGATGGTCTTGGCGAAATCGGTCGGGAAGAATCCGCGTCAGGTCGCGCAAACCATTGTGGAGAAACTGTCGATCGACGGTTCATTCCTTTCAGGAGTGGAGATCGCCGGCCCGGGATTCATCAATTTCCGGTTCTCGAATGTTTATGTCGTGGAGAGTGCAAAGAACATCCTGAGCGGTCATACATCGTTCGGACGGACGAACGCAGGGCGCGGCAAAAAGACGAACCTTGAATGGGTCAGTGCAAATCCCACCGGATTGCTCCATGCCGGCCACGGCCGACAGGTGCTGCTCGGACAAGTGATCGGCAATCTGCTGGAGTGGACCGGTCACGCCGTGACGAGGGAGTATTATTTCAATAATGCCGGAAACCAGATGCGGACCCTTGCCGAGAGCATCTATTCCCGTTATCGTCAGGAACTTGGGGATGATTACCCCTTCCCGGAAGAAGGATATAAAGGGGAATACATCAGTGATATCGCCAAAGAGATCATCGCGCAAAAAGGGGACTCGCTGAGAGAGGCCGATACCGACCGTTCTTTCTTCAAAAGCTATGGAGAAGAATGGTGCTTTGCAAAGATCAAAGAGACGCTGGCCCGATTGAATGTGAAGCATGATGTCTTCTATAATGAGGATTCACTCTACTCCACAGGGAAGATCACGGAAGTGATCGAGGAATTCAAGAAAAAGGACCTTGCATACGACGCCGAAGGAGCCGTCTGGTTCCGGGCCACCAAATTCGGTGCGGACAAGGACCGCGTGATCGTGAAAAGTACCGGGGAACCGACCTACCGTCTCCCCGATATCGCGTATCACCGCGAAAAATTCCGGCGCGGATTCGAATTGATCGTCGATATCTTCGGCGCGGATCATATTGCTACAATTCCGGATGTTCTGAACGGAGTTCAGGCGCTTGGCTACGATACGAAAGATGTGAAAGTGATCATCCACCAGATGGTCTCATTCGTGAACGGCGAAGAGATCGTGAAGATGTCCAAACGGAATGCGAAGACCTATACTCTGGATGATCTGATCGATGAGGTAGGTGTGGACGCCGTTGCGTATTTCTTTGTGATGCGTTCCGTCGGCACCCATCTGGAATTCGATATCGCGTTGGCGAAAGAGCAATCGGATAAGAATCCTGTCTATTATCTGCAATATGCCCACGCCCGTATCGCCAGTATCCTCCGGCATGCGTCAACGGACGGAATAGCAGTAGAGAATATCCAATCGATGCTGACGAATACCGATTTCTCGCTGATTAAAGAAAAAGAGGAGATCGACCTGCTTAAGAAACTGCTGGAATTCCCAGAGATCGTCGAAAGCTGCGCATTCTCCTTCGAACCGCACCGTTTGACCACGTATCTGAGAGAGGTTGCGGAGACATTCCACCGATTCTACCATGAACACAGGGTGATCAACGACGATCAACAGCTGATGCAGGCCCGTTTGACCGTTTGTTTAATGACAAAAATTGTCATTGCCAACGGTTGTAAAATTTTAAGTGTATCTTGTCCTGAAAAGATGTAAATTTATTCCACTAAAAAAGAGGAATAACCTACCAAATTTGTTACCGCTTTTTCAATTATAGACCGATGCTTCCCGCGGTCGGTCTATGATTCTCGCTTCGTCTCCGGTACTGATATTCATTGGAAATACTGGCAGATTTTGTTAAATTCTTAAATTACTTACATTTTTTAGGCTGATGAAAAACATTCTCGTTACCGGCGGTGCCGGCTTCATTGGGAGTAATTTTGTTCATTTTATGCTGGACAAATATCCCGGTTATAGGATCGTCAATTTTGATACATTGACGTATGCCGGGAACCTCGAAAATCTTTCTGCAGTGGAAAAGCACCCGAATTATTCCTTTGTCAAAGGGGATATCTGCAACCGCGAACAAGTACTGAAAGCTTTCAGGGATCATGCGGTCGACGCTGTTGTTCATTTTGCAGCGGAATCTCATGTGGATAGAAGCATCACCGGTCCTGCCGTTTTCGTGCATACCAATGTTGTCGGTACTCAAGTGCTTCTCGATGTTTCCCGCGAGACCGGCATCGAACGGTTTCTTCACGTTTCCACCGACGAGGTGTATGGATCACTCGGCGCGACAGGATATTTCACTGAAGAGACTTCACTTCATCCGAACAGTCCGTATTCAGCCAGCAAAGCGTCCTCCGATATGCTCGTACTGGCATACCAGCATACGTTCGGCTTCCCGGGTGTTGTCACCCGATGTTCGAACAATTACGGTCCGTATCAATTTCCCGAAAAACTGATCCCGCTGCTGATTGCCAATGCCGTGAATGATAAACCGATCCCTGTATACGGAGACGGTTCGAATGTGCGGGATTGGCTGTATGTAGAGGACCATTGCTCAGCACTCGATGTTGTCCTGCATAAAGGGAAGATCGGCGATGTGTACAATATCGGCGGACACAATGAATGGAAGAATATCGATATTGTGAAGCTGGTGCTGAAGGAGATCGGCAAACCGGAATCGCTCATTACGTATGTGAAGGACCGTCCGGGTCATGATAAGCGGTATGCAATTGATGCGGCAAAGATCAAGGACGAACTCGGGTGGGTCCCGGCATATCAATTTGAGAACGGCATCAAGAAGACCATCGCCTGGTATCTGCAGAATAAGAAGTGGTGGGAGCGGATCATCAGCGGGGATTACAAAAAATACTATGACGCACAATATTATGAACGGAAATAATCAGTGATGAATACTCGACACACAGCGTTGTC
>CALRIY020000150.1:0-7501 GCA_943364975.1 Synechococcus sp. UW140 | reverse complement strand
TTCTCAGAGAAAAATGTTGCTTTCAATTTTCCACTTCGTTAAGTTAGTAGCGCAATGGAACGGAGGAGACGTTGACGGAGATCAAGAAGATACCATCGCTGCTGAAGTTCGAGATCGAAGAGCTTCCCATTGAACCTGAGAAACATTATTGGAACTTTTGCGTGAATTGCGGAACGCAGTTGGACAGCCGCAAGTGCAAACTGTTCTGTCCGACATGCGGATTTTATCATAATTGCAGTGAACCATAACTAAAATACATTAAGGAGCCGTTGTGAACAAAAAAGGATTACGCGCCACCAAGAAACACCGCAAGAAACGCGCAAAGATGAAAGCAAAAGCCAAGGCACTGCGCGCGAACAAGAAAGCGCAATAAGCCCGAGAACGTGAACCCGCAGCTGATGCGGGTTTTTTATTTAGAGCGGACCGTCCGGCCGATTCGCTGCCGGCGAATCACCTTCCGTTTGCTTCGGATCGACAACAAGAACGAAGAGGAAGGTTTCAGCACACAGAAAACGTATTCTTTCCTTTGCTTCTGCATCAACCATTTGATATTTTCATACTATGAACAGAGTTGGGAACCCCTTGTCATCATTTCGGATCGGTCATCGCACGGTGGATCTGACCGAACGGACGTACATCATGGGGATCCTGAATGTCACGCCCGATTCATTTTCGGACGGAGGGAAGTTCAACTCCGTTGAGACTGCGGTTCAGCATGCACTGACGATGATCGAGGAAGGTGCTGACATCATTGATGTGGGAGGAGAATCGACGCGGCCCAAAAATGTGTATGGCGGTACGAAACCGGTCACTGCGGAGGAGGAGCGGCAGAGGGTCGTTCCTGTGATCGAACGGCTTGCTTCTCTGACCGATATTCCAATCTCCATCGATACGACCAAATCCGATGTTGCCGATGCCGCGTTACGCGCCGGCGCTGTGATGGTGAACGATATCAGCGGACTGACCTTCGCTCCTGCCGTCGCCGAAGTGACCGCCCGGCATCATGCGGCGCTGGTGGTGATGCATATTCAGGGCACGCCCGAAACGATGCAGATCGATCCGGTGTATTCGGATGTGGTCGCGGAAGTGAAAGAGTCGCTGAAACGGTCCGCAGCAAAAGCGCAGGATGCGGGAGTGGAGAATATCATCATCGACCCGGGTATCGGCTTCGGAAAGACCCTGGAGCATAATCTGACTCTGCTGAACAAACTGAAAGAATTAACGGAACTCGGATTTCCGATCCTGATCGGAACATCCAGAAAAGGATTCATCGGTACGATCGTGAATGAACCGGTCGACCGGCGACTTGAAGGGACAGCAGCAAGCGTCGCTGTTTCCATCATGAACGGAGCGAACATCGTCCGCGTCCACGATGTGAAAGCAATGAAACATGTCGCCCTTGTCACGGATGCAGTACGGAAGAGCAGCTAAATGGAGATCTTCAACATAGGATTCCTCTCGGTGACGGTCGTGGATGTCGTAGACATCCTCCTGGTAGCGTTCATTTTCTATGAACTCTACCGCGGGATGCGCGGGACCATCGCGGCGCAGATCCTTGTCGGATTGATCATCATCGTTATCCTTTCATTGATCGCGCAGACGCTGGATATGAAAGCCATCGGATGGATCCTACGGACCCTCACGGATATCTGGGTGATCGCATTCATCATCATCTTCCAGCCCGAGATCCGCCGCATGCTCTCCACCATTGCACGGAACCGGCTCGTCAGGATCTTTCTCCGTCTGAATGTGACCGAATCGATTGAAGAGATTTCCGCCGCCGCACTCGAATTATCAAAGAAGAAACAGGGAGCGCTCATCATCATCGCCCGCGGCACCGGGATGAAATCCTTCACCGAAACGGGAGTGATCCTCGGCGCACAAGTAAGCCGCGCGCTGCTCCTCTCGATCTTCAACCCCCGTTCACCGCTGCATGACGGAGCGGTGATCGTGAATGACCGGATCATCGAAGCTGCCCGGTGCACGCTGCCGCTCTCACAGACGAACAGGATCGGTGATCTTTCTCTCGGAACACGTCATCGTGCAGGACTCGGCATCACCGAACAGAGCGACGCGGTCGCATTGATCGTCTCCGAAGAGACCGGAGCGATCTCCATCGCCGACAACGGAGAACTTTTATACAAGATCTCCGTGAAGGACCTGCGCCGCGAACTGCGTGAGAGACTGGTGCTCTCCGTACAGCGCACTGTGCAGAATGTGAAGGAGGCGATCCGGCCGCAATAATGAACACTGCCGTACTCATCCCCGCATACAATGCAGCAGAGTCACTTCCTGAATTATTGCATCGGACCGTCCAGGTGCATCCCGCTTCGGACATCGTCGTGATCGATGACGGTTCAACGGATGCGACCCGTTCCGCAGCGGAACGCTCCGGTATCACGGTGCTGTCCCACGGAACGAATCGCGGGAAAGGTTCGGCGCTCCAGACCGGTTTTGACCATGCGCTGAAGAACCGTTTCGACGCCGTCATCACCATGGATGCGGACCTGCAGCATTGTCCGGAAGACATTCCACGGTTCATCACGCTTCATGAAGTGACCGGCAGGGATGTGATCATCGGCAGCAGGCTCCACGATACGAAAGGGATGCCGTTCCACCGGCTGATGTCCAATACCATCACGACGGGACTGGTGAAAGCGAGGACAGGAGCAGCAGTGACGGACAGCCAGTCGGGTTTTCGGTTCATCACACGCCGCGTTTTGGAGCAGGTCCGGCTGTCATCGTCCGGTTTCGAAGCAGAGACGGAGTTCCTCATCAAAGCAGCAGCAAAGAAATTCTCGTTCGGATCAGTACCTATCGCCACGATCTATGCGGGGGAGAAAAGCAGCATGACGCATCTCCGGACGACCATCAATTTTATTAAAGTGTTATTGAGACAATACTGATATGGGAAGATTTGATACAGAACGGAAAGAATTGATCGACGTCCTTCGAGGAAAAGGGATCACGGATGAGACCGTACTTTCAGCGATGTCCAAAGTGGAACGGCATTTATTCGTCGATCCGATGTATATCAATAAGGCGTACGATGACAATGCACTCCCGATCGGCGCCCAGCAGACCATCTCGCAGCCGTACACCGTTGCATTCATGACGCAGGCACTGAAACTCACGAAAGAGATGAAAGTGCTGGAGATCGGGACCGGTTCCGGATATCAGGCGGCTGTTCTCGCCATGATCGGATGCAGAGTGTTCACTATCGAACGGCATATCAGTCTCCTGAACAATGCACGGAAGATCTTCGATGCGCTCAATCTCCGCATCGTCGCAAAAGGAGGGGACGGGACCATCGGCTGGACGGAACATGCTCCGTATGATGCGATCATCGTCACAGCCGGTGCGCCGAATGTTCCGGATTCACTCGTGAACCAGTTGAAAGAAGGGGGACGGCTCGCCATTCCCGTCGGCGGACGTGACTCGCAGGAACTTGTGATCGGGACGAAGACGAACGGTGTTTTGGAGAAACAGATCGTGGAAGGGTTCAAGTTCGTTCCGCTGATCGGCAAGAACGGATGGAATTAATTCCGCCGGGTCCCTCATCGTTCCACGTCGATTGAGCATCATGGAAACATTACCCACACTCATCGTTATCGCCGGACCTACCGCATCCGGCAAGACCGCACTCTCACTCTCCATCGCTGAAAGGATCCCTTCGGAGATCGTCTCCGCCGATTCACGGCAGTTGTTCAAACATCTCACGATCGGCACAGCAAAACCGTCCGCGAAGGAACTGTCCGCCGTTCCGCATCATTTCATTGATCTGATGGAGCCGGATCAACGGTTCAACGCCGGTGATTTTCAGGTTCAGGGACGCGCCGCTATTTCCGGGATCATTGAACGGGGTAAACTTCCCATTATTTCAGGCGGTACCGGTCTGTACATCGAAGCAGTCGTTGACGGATTTTTCGAGCAGCCGGATATCTCCGGCGAGGTCCGCTCCGCACTCGAACAGCGTCTGGAACAGGAAGGGAAGGATGCATTGTACCGTGAACTTCAATCGGTCGATCCCCGCTCCGCCAAGACGATGGATGCGTCGAAACACCGGAGAGTGATCCGTGCTCTGGAAGTGTTCCATGAAACCGGAAAACCGATCTCTCAATTCCATAAGGAACATGCCGTCACCAAGATCTACGATGCACGATTCTTTGGATTGGATTGGGACCGGACCGTTCTGTATGAACGCATCAACAACCGTGTGGAGAGAATGCTGACGGAAGGATTCCTGGAAGAAGTGGAGCAATTGCGATCCATGGGATTTGATGACCGCTTCCAGTCGCTGCAGACCGTCGGTTATAAGGAAGCGTTCGCGTTCCTCCGAAAAGAGATCAGCCGCGAGAGGATGATCGAATCGATGAAGCAGAATACCCGCCGTTTTGCCAAGAGACAAATGACCTGGTTCCGCAGGGAAGCACGGATGAAGTGGTTCCCAATATCCGCCGAAAGTCACATCCCGGAGATCGCTGCAGAGATCGCTGACGGGATCGAAAAGAGCAGGGCAAAATAGCTTTTTTATTTTCACGCAATTTTCGGTATATTTCATCCATGCAAGCGCAACGACATACGTAACGACCTCAATCCTTCACCTCGCAGACCGCATCCGCGGCCGGTTCTAACCCCATTTTCATTTTTTCGACATCAGATCATCATACGACTATGAGCATTTTGAAACAAATTCAAAATCGGAAAACTTTTGCCATTATCAGTCACCCGGACGCCGGGAAAACGACACTGACGGAGAAACTCCTTCTGTACGGCGGCGCGATCCAGATCGCCGGTGCGGTGAAATCCAACAAGATCAAAAAGACAGCCACATCAGATTTTATGGAGATCGAAAAACAGCGCGGTATCTCCGTCTCGACCTCCGTCATGACCTTCTCCTACAATAATTACACGGTGAACCTGCTTGATACTCCCGGTCATAAGGACTTTGCTGAAGATACTTATCGAACACTCACTGCCGTGGACAGCGTGATCCTTGTGATCGACTGCGTGAAGGGTGTGGAAGAGCAGACGGAAAAACTGATGAATGTCTGCCGCATGCGGAACACACCGGTGATCATCTTCATTAATAAGCTGGACCGTGAAGGACGCGAGCCGATCGAACTGCTGGACGAGATCGAAGCAAAACTGAACATTCATGTCCGCCCGCTCTCCTGGCCGATGGGGATCGGTTCCAACTTCCGCGGCGTGTTCAACATCCATCAGAACACGTTCAATTTTTTCACCGCCAACAAACAACGGGTGGAAGAGGACATCGAATCCTTCGACGGTGTGGACGATCCGAAACTGCAGGACCAGTTCGGCAAGCAGGCGGCGGCATTGAAGCATGACATCGAACTGATCCGCGGCGTCTATCCTGAATTCGATGTGAATGATTATCTCGCCGGGAATTCCGCTGCCGTGTTCTTCGGGAGCGCTCTGAACAATTTCGGCGTAAAGGAGCTTCTGGAGACCTTCGTGAAGATCGCACCGGCACCGCAGCCGCGCGAGACCACGAAAGGCGTTGTGGAACCGATGAGCGATAAATTCTCCGGTTTCGTCTTCAAACTCCACGCGAATCTTGATCCGCGCCATCGGGATAGGATCGCATTCCTGCGCATCTGTTCCGGAGTCTTCGAGCGAAATAAATTCTATTACCACGTCCGGCTGAAACGAGAATTGAAATTCGCCAATCCGACCTCCTTCATGGCGCAGGATAAAAATGTGGTGGATGTCGCCTATCCCGGCGATGTGATCGGATTATATGACTCCGGAAATTTCAAGATCGGTGATACTCTGACGGAAGGGGACCAGCTGATGTACAAAGGGATCCCGACCTTCTCACCTGAGATCTTCAAGGAACTTCAGCTGACCGATCCGTTCAAATCCAAACAATTGGAGAAGGGGATCATGCAGCTGACCGATGAAGGGCTCGCTCAGGTCTTCCTGCAGAACCAAGGGAACAGGAAGATCGTCGGCACGGTCGGCGATCTGCAGTTCGACGTCATTCAATACCGGCTGGAGAATGAATACGGTGCTCCGTGTCTTTTCCGTCCGCTCAGTCTCTATAAAGCAAGCTGGGTGCAGTACGAGAAGGAATCGGATATCGATTGGCTGAAGACGATCCATCCCGGTTCGCTCTTCTTCGATAAACACGCGAATCTGGTCTATATCTCCGAATCCAAATATGCATTGCAGCGGGCGATCGACAACAATCCCAAAGCGAAATTCCTGTTCAGTATCGAACATAACACCGAAACGCATGAGATGGGGGAAGAATAACTATTGATCATTTGCCACGAAAACACCAAGAAACAAAATTAGTGGGAGAGGAGTTTTACCAGTATTCGTGTTTTAGTGTTTTGCGGCGGATTCACTGACATAAATTTGATTTTGCAAAAGCATCCGCCTTTTGTATATTCTTTCATTCTTTATTAACGATCCCGGCAGAATCACAATTCTCAAGAGGTCAACGTGAGCGAAAACATCGCTGCATTAGAAGAACAGTTTAACAAGCGGATTGCGGACGGGGAGATCATCGAGCCCAAGGACTGGATGCCGGAAAAATACCGGCGCCAGCTGATGCGTCTTATCTCCCAGCATGCCCATTCCGAGATCATCGGCATGCTTCCCGAAGGAAATTGGATCACCCGCGCACCGTCCCTCCGCCGTAAACTGGCCCTCATCGCCAAAGTGCAGGATGAGGCCGGCCACGGTCATTATCTCTACAGCTCCGCCGAAACTCTCGGCATCTCCCGCGAAGAAATGTTCGACCAGCTCCATGCCGGCAAAGCGAAATATTCCTCCATCTTCAATTATCCCACGCTCAGCTGGGCGGATATGGGAATGGTCGGCTGGCTGGTGGACGGCGCAGCCATCATCAATCAGACGACGATGGCAAAGTGTTCCTACGGTCCGTATTCCCGCGCATTACTGAGGATCTGCAAGGAAGAGAATTTTCATAAGAAACAGGGGATGGAGATCATCGCAACGCTGATCGCCTCCGGTGAAAAGGGAAGAGCGATGGTCCAGGAATCATTCAACCGTTTCTGGTGGCCTACGCTGATGATGTTCGGTCCGCATGATTCCAACTCTCCGAACAGTCCCGACATGATGAAATGGAAGATCAAACTGAAGGGGAACGACGAACTCCGACAGCGCTTCATCGATATGACGGTGGAACAGGCGCAGAAATGGGGATTGTCCATCCCTGATCCGAAACTGAAATTCAACGAACAGACCCGCAGCTGGGAGATCGGCGAGATCGACTGGAACGAATTCAATTCCGTGATCAACGGCAACGGCCCATGCAATCATGAACGGATGCAGGCGCGCCGCTCCGCCCATGACAACGGTGCGTGGGTCCGCGAAGCCGCGCGGGTCTATGATGAAAAGCAACGGATGAAGAATCACGCATAGAATAATTCAAAAACGATCTTACATTTGATCGTGGTTGAAAGGAACATCTTTTGCGTACGGTGTGTGATTTGGCGGTTGAATT
>CALRIY020000149.1:0-7543 GCA_943364975.1 Synechococcus sp. UW140 | reverse complement strand
GCACGAAATGTAATCGTTACGCTGTCCGCCGAGCTTTGTGCCGAAGCAGAACTAACGATGAGAAGAACCGCCGCAGCCAGCATCATCATATTTTTCATAGTTTTCCCTTTTGGAGTGTATTGATAAAAAACCTTGCCGAATGTCCGGGGAGTTCGACCGTAACAGATCCCTTCACCGGTTTATACAACTGATTGGTAAGTTCATCCTTGATACTCTGAATTTCCGATCCAACGGAGAACGTCAGCGACCTCGTTTTTGCACTGCGGTTGATCATGACAGTTGCCATTTGTGTATCGGATCTCCGTTCAAACGCAAAGAGCTCTGTCGAATCATCCGCCGAGAGCGTCGTGAAGCGGCCGCTGCGCAGCGCCGGAGTTGCCGACCGTAAGGAGATCAGTTTCCGGTAGAGATCGAAGAGTTCCATATTCCAATGCTTCTCATCCCACACCATGGTCCGTCTGCAGTCCGGATCCTTCCCTCCTTCCATGCCGATCTCGTCCCCGTAGTAGAACATCGGAGCGCCGACATAGGTCATCTGGAGGATCACGGAGAGTTTCACCTTCCAGAGATCCCCGTTGCAGAGCGTGAGATACCGTTCCGTATCATGACTGTCCAGAAGATTCATCATCGCCATGGTCATCTCGGGATGATGGGTGTTGCGGAGGACCTCCAGCCTGCGGTCGAATTCGCTCGTGGTGATCTTCCCTTCCGCAAAATACTCCAGACATGCGGCGCGGAACCGGTAATTCATCACCGCATCGAATTCATCCCCTTTCAGCCACGGGGCGGCATCGTCCCAGATCTCTCCCACGATGTAACATTCAGGATTGATGGAGAGCGACAGCGTGCGGAATTCTTTCCAGAAATCGTGCGGCACTTCATTCGCCACATCGAGTCTCCATCCGTCCACACGTTCCGTCCAATACTTCGTCACGTCGAACAAATACTTTTTGACCTCCGGGTTCTGCACCATCAGTTTCGGCAGGGATCCGTATCCCCACCAGCATTCATAGTTCGGTTTGGAGGGAGAGGAGACGGGAAAGGAATAGATGTTGAACCATGAGGCGTACGGCGAATCCTTCCCTTTTTCTTTCACATCCATGAATGCAAAATGAGCTGTTCCCACATGATTGAAGACGCCGTCGATGACGATCCGGATACCGTTCGCCCTGCATTCCTTAACAAGACGGTCGAATACTTCGTTCGTTCCGAAGGAGGGATCGATGATCGAGTAATCCGTTGTGTTGTACTTATGGTTGGAGTTGGCGGCAAAGATAGGATTGAGATAGAGTGCGTTCACACCGAGACGTTTCAGATGTCCCAGCCGGTTGATGATCCCCTGCAGATCGCCGCCGAAATAATTATTCCCTTTCGGCTTGTTCCCCCACGGCTCGGCGTTCGGCGGATCGTTCGTCGGATCTCCGTTCTCGAACCGCTCCGGGAAGATCTGATAGAAGACCGCATCCTTCACCCACGCTGGAACTGAGACCGGTTTGTTGTCCATGTGAAATCGCTTCCAATCTGATGATATAGAAAAGGCAGGGCAATTACTCACCCTGCCTTTTGAATTACGATCACTGCACAGTGACCGCAGGTTATTCACCCGCGGTCATCGCATGCATTGATTACTTCAAGAACATCATCTTTTTCACTGACGTGAAGTTGCCCGCTTCGATCTTGTAGAAGTATACGCCGCTGGACAATGAGTTTGCGTTGAACGTTGCTTTGTAGTTGCCAACGGTCTGCATTTCATTGACGAGTGTTGCGACTTCCTGACCGAGAACGTTGAACACCTTCAAGGAGACCAGACCATTGACCGGGATCGAATAGTTGATGACCGTTGAGGGGTTGAACGGGTTCGGGTAGTTCTGCGACAGTTCGAACTGTGTCGGAGCTGCGCCGTCAACCTGTTTCACGCTCTTTGCTTCGTTTGCAAAATTCCACTGGTTATAATACAGCGGATTGATGCTTCCGAACTGGCTGTGAATGGTCGCGGTGGAAGCTGCGTCATTGATGTTTTCGATATGGTTGTTACCGAATCCGCCTTTGCCGCCTTCGTTATCGCCGCCTTTGATACCAAATTTAAATTCCTGTCCGACAACGTTGTTCACGGAGTCTTTGTAGAATTTGATCACTTTGGTATAGATACGGTCGTTAGCAACTGCGTCACCGTTGGTTCCATCGTCCACCATTCTGCGTGCTGCATCATCGATCAACGACTGACCCCATGCTGCCCAACCGCCGGCTGCAGGTCCGTTGATTGCAACACCCCATTTGTAGACGGAGTCTTTGTTGGTGACGTTGACGGTATTCTGGATACCGAACAGTGTATCGCCTTTTGCAACCTGCCAGTATGCCGGTGCGAGGTTCACAGTGAACTTCACATCAACGTTCTGTGTCAGTTTGCGTGTATTGCGGAAGAAGGGCCAGCGGTTCGCTTTTGTCTGATCTTTTGAGGTATCGGACACGGCGTTGGATTTTGCCGTCAGCGGGAGCAAACGACGCTCTGCCAGCGTAACATCCGTACCGGTGAATCCGAAGTTATAATAGGATTCACGGAAATCTTGACCATTCTTAACGATATAGTACTGATACACGAGCGGTTTTCCTGTTCCATCAGCTTTGATGTTGGTCTTTTTGATGGATGAGTCTGTTGCAGAGTAGATATTGGAGAGACCGACTTTCACAAGGTTCTTTGTTCCGACAACTTCTGCCGAATTTGCGAAGCCGTAACGGACCTGAACTGTGTCACCTGCTGTATACCCGTTTGTAGCAATTGCACGGGACATATCAACACTGAATTTCACAATTACGGTATCGTTTCCAGCCGGTGCTTTCACACCGACGTTATCCCACCATTTCCAATACAACGTGGTATCCTGGCTTCCTTTTTTGATATCAAAAGTACGGTCAGGTACTGATTCCCATTTGTATGTGGTCGGGGTAGCATTATTGAACTGGACGAACTTGTACATGTACGAGATCGGTGCCGAGAGTGTATCGGTCACGGATTTTGCGATCGGCAGTTTGAATGTGCCTGACCAGAAATTCGGTCCGGTATATGCAACAGATCCGCCGTTACCATGGTTGGTTTCCTGCTTCAATTTGAAGGAAGAAGGTGTGCCCCAGCCCTGGAAGCTTCCGTTCACGCCGACGCTCATGGTTGCAGGATTGAAATCTTCCTGGTTCGCCATGTTCACGCGGAATGTCACTTCGAGTGAATCGGTCTCGACATACGGGCGCCAGAAATGCGGCTGCTGTGATGCTGAACCGTTCACGAACTGCAGCATAATGGTAGTATCATTGTTTCCGACAACCATTTTGCGGTTTCCGTTGCCGTAGGAGTTGATATCATTTTCCCAGCCGTTATGTTCGCCGGGATGTCCTGAACCGACGTTCGCCTGTGCATGGGTATAGAGTTTATACGGGAAGTCAGCACCAGGTGCGAAGCGTGCTTTTGCCTGCCAGTAATCACCGCCGACATTCGTGAAGCGAACGGTGGAAGCACCGCTCCAGTCGAGCAATCCACCCGAAGCACCGCCGTCACCGCGCATCTGCACAGTGGAGGTGGATTTCAGTGTATCGGGAACAGTTGAGGTGTTGACACGGAAGGTCACTTCAACGGAAGGACCGTATTTGAATGCACCAGTCGAACCTGTTCCACCGACCATGATATGCGTCATATCATATCCGCCTGCAGCACGGAGTTCCGATGTGGGTGTAGGAGCTTTCAATGCGGAGAACGTCGTGCCGCCGTCCGTGGATGCCCAGACAGCACCTGCTGCACCGGCTGTTCCGACTGCAACGATGTTCGTTGTTCCACCGATCAAATTCATGGTGCGGACTTTGTTTACAGAGAGCGGAATTCCGGGAATGATCGGAATCGAATCACCCCATGTCTGACCGCCATCCGTTGTTTTATACAGCGGATTGTCATTGGTTGCTGTACCGGTCCGACGACCGACACCCCAGCCGACATTTGCATCTTTGAATGTGATCGAACGGAAATAATAGTTCACATTTCCGACAGCATCATTCAATTTGTTCACGATGTTGACCCATGTTGCACCACCATCAGTGGATTTCAGGATCGGCACACCGACTCTGTTTGCTGCGGTTGCCTGATAGTATGTTACCCAGACATTGTTTCCAATGGCGTCCAACGCTTTGCCGTAACCAGCTGCAGCATAGACTTTCCCAGCGCCTTTTACTTCTGCCGGAAGATTGGTCAAACGGTTCCACGTTTTACCGGCATCCGTGCTTTTCACGATATGCATTCCATACCAATCGGCATCACCGATAGCGTAGATGGTTGTAGCATCAGCAACCTTTAAGCCGTCAAAGAATGCGGTATCGGGCGTAGCATATTTGTACACTGTATCCCATTTTGCACCGCGGTTCTCTGTGCGGAAGATGATACCGTCGTAGTTTGCGATGACCGCAACGGAATCATTCACTGCGCCAAGATTGACATATCCAACATTGGCTGTGGTGGGCATTGGGGTTTTGGTCCACGATGCACCGCTGTTGCTGGAATAGAATGTATAATCCTGACTTCCGACCCAGCCGTTGCCCCATACGACGCCGTTGGCTTTATAGTCCAGCGTCAGAACGGTCAGTCCTGAAAGTCCAGCCACGTTCACGGGCTGAAAATCAGAACTTGCTGCTTGAACGCCCGCCGCAGCGTTTGCGCTCATAGCATTTCTTGCTTCGCGTGCTTCTCTCAGTTTTTCCAGACGGGCGGGATTAGCCGCTGCCAGGATACCAAGAGCCACGCACGACAGCAATATAACTTTTAGTGCATATTTCATAGATAACTCCTATGGTTGATTAATATGGTGGATTATGGTACACGTACTGCTGCAACTACAACAAACATGGTACTCGTCTTCTTCCGTTGCACCTCCTTTATCAGAAGCGGTTTTTTGTATCTTTGAAGCCCTCGTGAATTGATTTTACCACAAAATAATTCTAAAAACAATATCGTTTAGAACGTTAATCCGATGCTAAATGACTGAATTCCGCCGAATTTGCCGAATTCCTGGTGCGAAAAGTCGAACGAAATGATATTGGCCCCCGTCAGCTCATATTTTGCTCCCGCACCGGCAGTAAACGACTCCTCATTTTCCGGCAGAAAGAGTGATTTCAGTCCGCCCCGCAGGAAGATGGCATCCCGCCAGGAGAGTTCACCGCCGAGGTTGAGCATTTCGGCACTGTCGCTCGGACGAAGCGCATCCGCTGCGATGATCAATCGAAGTTCATCACTCTTGAATGCATCGAACGAGATGCCCGCACGGAAGAACAACGGCAATGGACGCTCCTCCGTCTTATACTGCGCGACGATCGTTCCATTATTGCCGGACTCGGTCGGACGATTATCAAAATTATTATAGAGGTCCTTACCATCCAGCTGCATATCGGCGCCGAAGTTGGAGATGCTCATTCCGATGACCAATCCGTTGAAATCCGTCACATACTTCAGACCGACATCCAATGCCATGGAACTGGCGGATTCATTCCATATCTTCATCTGGATATATTTTGCCGTCGCACCGATAGCGAATCGATCCGTCAGATTTCGTGCATACGAGATCCCGACCGCAAGATCGGATGCTGTCCAGGTCTCATCCCCGCCGTTCTGATTGAATTCGGTCGTCAGCATCTCTTCGCCGTAGTTGAGCTGTGTAACGCTGATACCGATAGCACCGCCGTCACCCAGATTCAACGCAACGCCGACCCAGTCGAATTTGGTATCGACAAGCCACGATGTGTGTGAGACGAGCACCTGGGAATAACCGAGCTGCGACATCGCGCCGGGATTATAATACAGCGACGAGACGTCATTCGCTACGGCTACATACGCTCCGCCGAGTCCGATACCGCGCGGACCGACCGCGATACCGAGGAACGGCGCGGCAGAAGTTCCGACCTTTGTCTGCGGCAGAACCGGAAGAGTGATGAACAGCAGGAGAATGACTGTGAATATTTTTTTCATGATAGACTCCGAATTTTCTGGTTCGATTGAATCACCTTATTTGATCACCGCGATCTTGCCGGATTTGGAACCGGACGATGATTCAATGACATAGAAATAGACACCGAATGACACGTCAAGATTTTCCTTCGTCTTCACATCCCATTTGATCGTTCCGTTCTGGATCGAACCGTCCTGATACAATGTGCGGATATGTTCGCCTCGCGAAGTATAGATGGAGACCTTTGAACCTTGCGGAACATTCTGGAATTCGATCTTCCGCTCTCCTCTGCCGAACGTACCGGCTGCCGGCGGCGTCTCGCCGTATGCCTGAACGACGTACGGATTCGGAACGACGCGGACGGAGGAAAGGGAGGGCGAGATATTTCCGGTCACCACTTTCGGTTTCGTTGTTGTAAAAAGGAACTTGTCACCGTTGCGGAACGATTTGCGCGTCCGCAGTTTCAGTGTATCACCGGCACCGAAGGTATAGACCGTATCGGGACCGAAAGACGGTTTCAGGAAATTGATCGTCCATGTGTAGATGAGTGAATCCTTTGCATTCTTTTCAAAGAAGAGGATCTGATCGTCAGTGGAGAATTTTCCCATCGGGATGTTATCATTCCACAGGAATGAGACCTTCTTATTCTCTGAGATATTCCGGATCGTATAATTCACCGGCGTTGGCGTCAGACCGAACTTATCGATCGTCGTATCGATATTGGTATTCGCGAAGATGAGATTATAATCTGCCGCATTTTCTGAAGCGTACGTATCATATGCGCCGTTTCCATCTAGATCCAGATCGACCGTTGAGAATGTAAACGCATACGCTTTGTTCAGATTGGAGAATTTGGAGAGAGAATCGATCAGCGAGATCTTCCAATCGTTCGTGAACGCCAGCTGAATACCGTCAAAGATATCCGTGTCTTCGGTCTCTTTGACATACGGACTCTTGTTGATGTACGGGCTTTTCGCTACGGGATAATACTGATAGCGGATATTGTATTTGCGGAGATTATTCGTATCCGCCTGGAGGTCATACCGGACCTTGGCACGGATCGAACCGCGTTCAAGATTCAGGATATATTTGGATGTATCCAAGGGCGTACCATCCTGACGCGTGATGGTGATGCTTCCTTTCACAAGATTTGTCCTCGGCAGCAATGTCGTGATCGTATCGATTTTTGAGGGGGTAAACGAACCGGTATAATAGGTCGTATCCCTCACGCTGTAATAGGTCGTTACCGGGGAGAATTTTCCGCTGTCGCGGGTATCGTTGAACGAGATCTCATACGTGCTGCCGGTGATCTTCGATTCGTCGATCACATTATAATAGACATCCCCTGTTGCCAGAACGGATGCAGGTTTTTTGATCTTTTCAAACGACGGCGGCGGAGTATAGCCGGAGACCTTTTTACCGGGAACCACGATCGCCACGTTCTGCGATGTTCCGCGGATGCGTCCCGCCTGATCGATGTCGATCTTCCAGCCGTTTTCGGACGGGAAAATACCGGTGATCTCGTCGCCGTTATCATAGGCAACGATCACATAATAGTAGGTCTTCCC
>CALRIY020000148.1:0-7621 GCA_943364975.1 Synechococcus sp. UW140 | reverse complement strand
CCGTTCACATAGAAACGTGCAGTCGATCCGGAAAGTGTTACCGCAAGATGGTACCACACACTTTGGGTTTTTCCTGATGCATACAGGTAGACGGGTGAGCCGCCGGTTCCGATCTGCACGGACCAGCCGTAATTGTCGGGATAGATCTTGATACCCGTATAATAATCGCCGGAGGAAACAACATATCCGCTGTACGTATATTCGGGAATATCATTTCTGGCCCACGCTTCATACGTCAAAGAGCCGGAGGGATTCAGAATGCTTGAATACGGAGCAGACGCAAAATCGCTGTATTGGTCATAATTGAACAGCAGCATATTCCCCGCCGTCGTTGCTTTCGAAAAACTTGCTGTCGTCAGATGATTCGCAGTGATGATATTCGGCGAGCCGGCCGCATTGTGCGTCAGCGTAATGGTCCCGGTTGAGTCGCTGCCGCTCTGAGGAGCAAACGTGATATACAATTTTGCGCTTTGTCCGCTGACGATGGAAAGTGACGCCGGCGAAAAGGTCAGTTTCACGTTATTCGACGACGGTGTGATATTCAGGACGCCGTTGGACGTATTGGAAATGGTGACGCTGTCCGTTTTCGTTGCGCCGTTGGCTATGAAGCCGAAGGCGAGGGATGACGACGATGTCGAATAGACGGGCGTACCGAGAGGAGTGTTGCTCGAACCCCAGGCAGCGCCATTCACCAGCGAAGCGGTGATCCCATTGCCTGTACCATCACCGGAAGAGGTCCCTGTCCCTTCATCAAGACGAAAATAGCGGGAGAGGTTCGACTCGTTCCCTGCAAGCGATGCATAGGCAGACTGGATCTGCGATGCCGTACGGGCTGTGTTCCAGATGCGGAGTTCGTCGATCGAGCCGTTGAAATACCCGGCACTGCCTTCATATGAATTGCTGTTGATACCGACCATCCATCGAGTACCGGAAGACCATAGCGTTCCGGCGACTGACTGTGCGGTTCCTTCTTCCACACCATTCACAAACAGTTTCATTACTCCGCTGTTCTGTGCCGTAATGGCGACATGGTACCATTGCCCTGCGACCACGGTCGTCGTTCCGACTACAGTATTGGAGGTGCCAAAGAATGTGTAATGAGCGAACTTACCGGCCGCATTCAGAATCAATTGGTGCGAGAACGTAGCGCTCGGTCCTGAAGCATCGGTACGGACGATGATGTTCTGCGCGGAGACCGTGTTGAACTTCACCCATGCTTCAAGAGTGTACGCCGTAGGTTGTGTCGCATCGGGGATATTAAGATAGTCATTCACACCGTCGAACTGGATCATTTGCCCTGCAGTTCCCTGTGCAGCAAAACTATTCGTTGCGCTGACGGACACAGTATCGGATTGTGCCGGACCATTGTGCAGAAAAACAAGCTTTGCGGTTTTCGTTCCGGCAGTGTTCGATTGGAATGTGATCGTGAACTGTTGATTGGACCCACCGTTGATCGTAGCTGTTGAAGGAGAAACGGTGAATTCTCCGTTGGTTGAAGTTGCCGATGTTACAGAAAGATTTGCCGATCCGGGATTGGACACAGTGATCGTACTCGTTTTGATCGTTCCCGTCGGAACAGTTCCTAGTGAAACGGAATTCGACGCCGGAGAAAATTCAGCGACATTCACCTTGTTGCGGAATATCATCAGATTGCTGTTGTTATTCACAAAATCCGGTCGTCCGTCACGGTCAAAATCGGCAACCGCCATGGATGAAGGGTATCCGTTGTATCCAAACGATTGTGTGACCAAACTGAACGAACCGGCGGCAAGCGCACCGCTGGAGTGGATGTTCTTCAAGATCCTGAAATGGGACCCGTTGCTGCTGTATCCGAACATAAAATCCTGCTTCCCATCCCCGTCAAAATCCGCCACCGCACCTTCGGTCAGATCGCTGGACGTAGAGAGCGAGGTCTGAACGAAGGAAGATGTTGTGATGGTCCCGCTGATCTGATTGTCAAAGAGAGCAACGCCGTACTGCGCAACGACCATGATGTCCGGCTTTCCATTGAAATCAAAATCACCCACGCTGATGTTTCTGGGCGATTGCAATGTCAGGAAATCAACGCCGGCATCGAATGCAATCGTCCCCGATGTACTAGTGTTATTATAGACGGTCATTTTCATGACGGACATCGTTCCGCCGGAACTGGCAACGATCAGCTCAGGTTTGTTATCACCGTTCAAATCGGAGAGCACAGCATCTTTCGTAGATGATAATGACCCAAAGGTCACCCGGGCGGCGAACGAACCGGAAGAAAAACTTCCAGACGTATGCGTGTTGCGGTAGATCGCACTCACTCCGCTGTAGGTTGTGACGATATCCGGTTTCCCGTCGCCGTCCGCATCGGCGATCGATACGCTGTTCGGATATGTACCGGATGCAAAATCGACCCGTGTCTCAAAACTCAATGAGCCCGGTGTACTGGTGTTACGGAAAACGGACATATACTGCGTGCTCGGATTCGCATCACCGGTCTGACTCACGACAACAATATCCAGTTTTCCGTCACTGTCAAGATCACCGATCGCAATATCATTCGCCGAAGATGTTGGACTCGAAAGCGTAACAGCAGAGGCAAACATTGCAAAACTCAACGGCCCGGTTACACCGGTATGCCGTGAAATGCTAATGATGCCTGTATTACTGGACAGACTGAGGATATCGGGTAATCCGTCGCCGTCCATATCGCCGACGGAGATCGATTTCCCGTAATATCCCAATTTTGAAGTGTCGACGAACGACGTTGTGGATACGCCTGCCGATGTGAATGCCGTTGTAAATAATTGCGCGGAGTAGGCAGTCAGTCCGCCGGTCGTCACTGTTATTTTCCCGACGGATGCGCCTCGCGGAACGGTCACCGTCAGTGATGTGGCCGAAGCTCCGGTCACTGCCGCACGAATATTCCCGATCATCACGATGTTATTTGCGGGCGTCGTGCTGAAATTCGTTCCGGTTATCGTGACCGAAGAATTGAATGCACCGGATGTTGGAGAGAATGATGTGATTGTTGGCACCTGAGCGATCATCATTCCGGTAACAAGGAACAACATCCCGAAAACGCGGTGAAGAACAGTAGAGAGTGACATGGGATTACTCCGTTTAATGGTGTACGAGGGTATCACGTAATTATTATTTCATTCCTTCAATGAAGAAGGTTCGTCAGTTCCGATAAATTCTCTTTGGTCACAAATCCGGCCGCCTTCATCAATTTTGCTTTCATGCGGAATGCAGAAGTATTGTGACTGGTAATGAAGATGATCCGTGCATTCGGATCCTGTTGATAGATCTTTTCCGATGCCGTGAATCCGTCCATCTTCTTCATTTCAATATCCATCAGCACGATATCGGGATGGAATGTCGCAAAGGCGGAGACCGCTTCGATTCCGTCGGAACACTCCAGAACCGCATCGTGTTCGCTGCAGGCCGTTTCGCGGATCATTTCACGCATTCCGGCATTGTCATCCACAATCATATATTTCATCTGCATAACATCTTTGAATAGTGTATGGGAATAATTATGAACAATAACAGAGAAAAGAGTCTTGAAATGAATACGCAGGAGTACGTAATTACCTACGTAGGTGTACGTAGATAAGGAAATAGCTTGCAGGTGAAGAACTGTAACGATCATTTGATCAATGTATCATTGCATCATTGATACAACATCGTGAAAATGAAATGGTTCAATGACCAAATGATTCGATGTGACAATTACGGATTTTTTTAGAGGAGATGTTTCACATCCAGAGCGAACTTGTAGAGTGCGTTGGCGCCGTGAAGGTTCAATTTCTGGCAGATGTTGTTCCGGTGGGTATCGACGGTGCGGGGGGAAATGAACAGCGTTTCGGCGATCTCTTTGGAGAAACGGTCCTGTGCGACCAGTTTGAGGATCTTCCGTTCTGCTGCGGTCAATTGGGAGAGTGAAAGCTGTTCCTCAGCGCGGAATTCAGGCTGTGTGTTCTGACGGAGAAGCATTCCGGAGAGCGAGGGGGTAATATAATGTTTACCGTCGCGGACAGTCTTCAATGCGTCCACGATCTCCGTTGCAGCGCTCTCCTTCAGCACATATCCCATCACTCCCAGTTCCATTGCTTTAGAGAACATCTTCTCAGTGTCGTACATGGTGAGGATGATGATGCGGACGGGGATATTCTGTTTACGGACCGCGGCGGCGACATCCAGTCCGCTCAGTTTCGGCATATCGATATCGAGTACGGCGATCAGCGGATGGTGCTGATCAATGAGTGCCAGCGCACTTTCTCCGTTGTTGGATTCGGCAACGATGCTGAACCCGCCCTCTTCCTCGATCATTTCCTTCAATCCTTTCCGCATCAGCGGATGATCGTCGGCGAGAAGGACTGATGTTGTCTTTTGTTCTTTCATAATATTATTGTTTACGATCTGTTTGACTGGTGCCACGCATTTTGGAAGTGCGTGGCACCTGTTTTGATCTGTTCAATCCTTATCAAACAAATATTTTTGTATAAGAATGTCATTTCTGTGCGCGATATTGTATTCTTCGACGAAAGATGTATACGAAGTGATATCCTTAAATAATGTTGACACTAAGTCTGAATCAAACAATAACGACTGACGCATCCCGATCCATTCTCGATAATTGGAGAACTCCCAATCTTGACAATTGGATACTAATCCGGCTTTTAAAGGATTGAGATGAATGTATCGAACAAGATGGATCAGGTATTCATCAGAATCGACCTCTTTTGCTTCAAACCGTTCTTCGAACAATGTTCCTGACCGGCCATACCGTTTATTGAACGCTTTCGTATAACTGTTGAATATTTTTTGGACAAAATCGCTGACGGATTTCTCTGCATCCTGCCGGACCAAGAGATGATAATGATTCGGCATCAGACAATATGCGATCACAGTAATATTACAATTAACAGAGGCTGATTGGATCCTCCTCGTCAAAAAATGATAATTCTCTTCTTCCCGAAATATCGTTATTCTGTTACAACCACGGTTGTAGACATGATAATACTTTCCTTTCTCGAACACGATCTTTCTTCGGGACATATTGTATTCTTTTCTTAAGATGCCACGCACTTCCAAAGTGCGTGGCATCTCCAAAATCATATGAGTGGCATCTTCAAAATTAAGTGCGCGGCACCTTTGTACCATATACCGGTATGAGAACGGATAGCGCTGTCCCTTCGCCCGCAACCGAGGAAATGGAGAGCGATCCCTCTAATATACGAACCCGTTCTGAGATTCCCGCCAGTCCCATTCCCCGGGTAACATGTTCCGCTGCGTATCCTTTTCCATTATCCTTCACACTAAGCGTGATCCGTTCTTCCTGCACAGAGATCCGGATATCGATGACCGATGCTCCGGAATGCTTTTCGATGTTGCTGAGCGCTTCCTGAAGAATACGGATGAGATTGATCTCGTTCTCTTTCTTGACGAGACCGTCGATCTCATCCACTTCAGCGTTCAGGGTCATTCCCGATGCTTCGCGCACATTGGTCAGCATGGAACGGATGGTCTCGGTCAGTCCAAGCCGGTCCAGTTCGGGGGGACGGAGGTTGTGCGACATGGTACGGACCATCTTCAGGATATTCGTAGCACCTTCCGAGATCTGTTCGAGCTGACGTTTTTCCTTCGATTCATTCATGACGGTCTTCAATCCCATCAATGCCCTGTTCTTGATGACCAGCAGCTCTTGACCGAGCGAATCATGCATCTCCTGAGCGATGCGTTTCCGCTCCGATTCCTGACTTTCGATCAGCAGGCGGGAGACCTCCTGCTGCCGGTGCTGTTCCTTTTTGAGTCCGGAGACCCGCCGGTAATAGATGATCGGACCGAAGGAAAGGAAGAGTATGCCGACAATGGTCAGGAACCACCATGTCCGCCAGAATGGAGGAAGCACGGTGACGATGATCGATGCATCCTTCTCGTTCCATAGTCCGTCGCCATTGGAAGCGCATACCCGGAATGTGTAGGTTCCCGGGTCGATGTTCGTGAATGTAGCGGTCCGTGATGTACCATTCGCGATCCAATGCTCATCGAATCCTTCCAGTTTATACCGGAATTGATTCTTGGCCGGAGCGGAGTATTCCAATCCTGCGAATTCAAATGTCACCACATTGTCGGAATACTTCAGCGTGATCCTGTCTGCAAATGTGATGTTCGATGAAAGGATCTCCGGATCGGATCGATAGGTGACCGGACGGTTGAAAAGTCTCAGGTCTGTAATGACCGCTGTCGGAAGCGCTGAATTCACCTTGATATCCCGCGGATAGAAAGCGTTGTAGCCGCCAACTCCGCCGAGATATATCTTTCCGTCGCGTGACTTGAAGAATTCCTTCCGGTTGAATTCGTTGCTCTGCAGTCCGTCATGCACATCGAACCGGCGCATCGTTCCGTCGCGCGGATCGAATTGGACCAGTCCTTTATTCGTGCTGATCCAGAATTTTTTTTCCTCGTCCGGTACGATGGCGTAGACGGTGTTATTCGGAAATCCCTGACGCTCGGCGATGGCAGAGAATGTGCCATTCCGAAGATCGAACCTGTTCAACCCTCCTCCGTCGGTACCGATCCACAGGTACCGTTCCGGTTCATATGGATCCTCCGTGATGCAGAGGACGTGGTTGTGGCTGAGCGATGTCGTGTCGTGTTCGCGGAAACTGTAAAAGCGGCGTGCGCGGGTTTGGATATCGAATTCCATCAGACCGAAGAGAGGCGTTCCGAACCACATCCGGCCGTCCCTGCCGACGTAATGTGCAGAAATCTCGGAGTAGCCGATCGTGGTGCGGTATTGCTCATTCCTCGGATACAACACGACCGTATCCCTCAGCACTCGTTCACCGTTGAACCGCACCAGAAGATCATTCCTGTTGATCCAGACCGTTCCCTGCCTGTCCTCGAACACGGCGAACGCGCTGAATGAAGAACGAGAGTAATTATTGTTCGTCACGAGATCATGTGCGGAAACCGTTCCGCCGGGTGTGATACGGTATATCATCCCTCCGGTTGAAGGGATGTATGTGTTCCCTTTACTGTCAATGAACGGCAGCCGGAACTCATTCCCTCTCAGTGTAAAATCGACGATCCATTGTTCCGATAATTTTTCCGAAGCGGGAAATTCTGTCCAGAGGAGTTCCTTGAGGAAATTCCCTTCCTGTTTTCCGAACGCTTCCGTACGGGGATTATAGAGGATCAGTCCCCATCCGCCGGTACCGATCCAGAGATTATCGGAACGGTCGATCAGCAGACTATTCGAAAGCCGTTCGATCGGGAACGACGCTTTTTCGACAGCGGCCAGCGTTCGTCCGTCGATATGGATCAGCGCATGCGCCGTGACGGCCCAGAGATTTCCTTTCGAATCCTCACGGATCGCGGTGGTCCAGAACCATTGATTCTCTTCGGTCGCTTTATAAATGGTCTGCAGCGTGGTACCGTCGTGCATCGCCAAACCGTTGCGGTCCGCCAGCCACATCCGTCCGCGTGAGTCGCACAGCAATCCGCCGGCCCGGCGGAATGACCACAATTCAGCGGAGAATTTCTGCGTTTGGACCGTGCCGGCAGTATCGATCACAACGATCTTCCCGGCGGAGATCCAAATGTTCCCGGATCTGTCTTCCGCTGCTTCGCT
>CALRIY020000147.1:0-7623 GCA_943364975.1 Synechococcus sp. UW140 | reverse complement strand
TCGCGGTCCAACAGCGATTGTGTGACGAAATTATTCCACACCTGCTCACGGATCTGGCGCATCAGCGCATCATCGGGATCCATATTGGACTGCTTCTTGTATTGCTCCGCCTGCTGGCGGACGAGATCGGAAAATTCCTGATAGGAGATCTTTTTTCCATCGATCGCTCCGACCGTATCGCTCTGGCGGGACATTCCAAGATAGTCCATCCCCCATTCGAACACGATCGTGATGATGAAAACAACAACAAGACCGACAAGGATGACCGGCATGCTGCTTCGCATTTTTGACATAATAGCCATACTGCCTTACAACTCCTTACTGCAATATATTGTGAATTTAACGGATTTTGCTTGTTTGTAAAATTAAAGATAACCGAAACTGCGTTGAAAAACAAAGGAAAATTACGTCAATTAGCGGGACGGAGAGGCTCTGCAAGGGGATTTTGTTCGGGTTTTTGTTCGGAGGCAGTATCATCTGTCTCAAAATATTCAAGGATCTTCTGTGCGGTCTTTTCACCGACCACTTCGGATAACTGTTCCGACGAAGCAAATTTCACCCCCTGAACTGACCCAAACGCTTCCAGGAGCTCCTTGGCGCGCTTCTTCCCTATTCCTTCGATCAGATCCAGTTCGGTCTGGAGTGTCCGTTTATCGCGCAGAGACCGGTGGAATGTGACGGCAAACCGATGCGCCTCATCCCGCACCTGCTGAAGCAGACGGAGTGCAGAGGAAGATTTTGGTATGGGGAGAGGATCGCTTTGATCGGGGACAAAGACCTCTTCCAGTCTCTTCGCAAGACTGATGATCGGGTGATTCTGAAGATTCAGTTCTTTCAGCGATTCCACTGCGCTGGAAAGCTGTCCTTTCCCGCCGTCCACCATGATCAGTTCGGGAAGTTCCATTGCCTCATCAAGAACGCGTTTGTAGCGGCGGTAGATCACCTCTTTCATGCTGGCAAAATCGTTCACTTCGGAGGGAGCGACGGACCGGATCTTGAACTTCCGGTATTCACTCTTCTTCGGCTTCCCATCCACGAACACCACCATCGATGCCACCGTTTCTGTCCCTTGAAAGTGCGAGATGTCGAAGCATTCGATGCGCCGAGGTGGCTTCTGCATTCTCAGATCACGCTGCAGTGAGCGGACGGCGTTGGGGATGAAATCCTTCTGCTTCAGCCGCTGCAGTTTCAGTTCATCAAGGAGGAACCGTGCATTATTCTTGCACATCGCGATCAGTTTCGCCAGTTCGCCCCCTTCCGGGAAGACGAACGACACACCGCCGCTCCTTCGGAGTGTGAGCCATTGCTGGATGAGTGTTTTGGATTCGATGTCGAATGAGAGGATGATCTCCTTCGGCACATCGACCGCTTCAAGATAATAGCGCTGCACCAGGGTCTCTAAAACTTCACTGTCGCTCTTCCCTTCCACACCGTTCATATAATAGTGCTGACGACCGATCACTTTTCCTTCGCGGATCTTAAAGATCACGCCGCAGGCATCATCCTCCTCTGTGGACACGGCAACGATGTCGCGGTCCCGCAGTTCCACATCCACCACTTTTTGTTTGGAGGAATAGATCTCCAGTTCCTTCATCCGGTCGCGGAAATGGGATGCATCTTCGAACTTCAGATCCTCCGCCGCCTGTTTCATCTGCTTCTCGAGCGATTCCAGCACGAAGGTGATCTTGCCGTTCAGCACCTGTTCCACATTGGCGATCATTTGATTGTACCGTTCACTGCTGACGAGTCCTTCGCACGGTCCTTCGCATTTCTTGATATGATAGTCCAGACAGACGCGGGTCTTCTTCTTCGCGATGAATTCCTCGTCGATCATGAAATTGCAGCTGCGGATCATGAAGATATCGCGGACGGTCTTCAGTGCGGCGCGCATGGTGAGGACGTCGGTGTAGGGACCGAAATAGCGCGAACCATCCCGTCGTATCCTGCGCGTAACGAAGACACGGGGATACGGCTCATTCGTGACGACGATGTACGGATACGATTTGTCATCCTTCAGATTGACGTTATACCGCGGTTTGTGCAGCTTGATCAGATTTGCTTCCAGGATGAGCGCTTCCACTTCGGAATCGGTGGTGATGATCTCCAAATCCGAGATCTTGCCGACCATGGAGGCGATGCGAGGTTCGTGATTGCGCGACTGATGGAAGTATGAACGGACTCGGTTGCGGAGATTGACCGCTTTCCCGACGTACAGGATCACTCCTTCTTTATTCTTGAAGTGATAGACACCGGGACCCGCAGGAAGATTGTCGAGTTTTCCCTGCAGGTCGAATGTGTCGATGAACGATATTTGAATGGGACTGTTTTCCATAGATGACGCCGGAGCGCCTTATTTCATTTTCTCACAGAGCTCGATCAATACACCGTTCGCTGACTTCGGGTGGATGAATGCCACCCAATATCCGTCACCACCGGCGGTCGGTTCCGGCTGAATGAATTGGAAATTATGCCCTTTCAGCCGCTCGATCTCCGCCCGGATATTATCCACCTCCAGACAAATATGATGGATCCCTTCTCCGCGTTTATCAATGAATTTCGCGATGGAGGAATCCGGAGAGGTCGATTCGATCAGTTCAAAAGAACTCTCGCCGACCGGATAGAATGCGATGGTGGCCTTCTGTTCTGTCACTGTTTCGGTGTGGGGCTGAGGCTGTTCGAACAAAGCGGAGAAGAGCTCGGATGAGATCCCCAGATGCTTCACGGCAATGCCGATGTGGTTGATGCGCTTGATCATAAAGGCAGGTCTGTTTGGTGTTCGGTAGATACTGTCGTGAGTGATTGGATCATTCGATCACAATATCGTATTTATCCAGCAATCCGGCAATTCCGGTTGAGGTGAAGAGCGCTTTCTTAAGCTTTGTCTTTTCAGGGTCGATGGAAAAATTGTACGCCGTACGAAGGTCGGCTTTGTCCAGCACCGCACCGTCAAAATTGATCCGCTCACAATCACAAAGATCGAACAATGCTCCCGTAAGATCGCAGCCGGACATATCCGCATCCTTCATGCTGCATTTGATGAACTCCGTCTTCTTCATCTTCATCCGGCTGAATACCGCACGGTCGAGCAGACAGTTGCGGAATCCGGCGATGAACAGAAAGGCACTGCACTGGTCAAACCGAACACCGGATAATTTGCAATCCTTGAATTGGACCGTTTGAAGTGATGACCCGGAAAGATTGGCCAACGAAAGATTACATCCGATGAACTCGCATTCCGATAGGATGGCCCCGGTCAGACGGATTCCCGTCAGATCCATATTCATAAAGACGCAACGGCGGAATTCGTTCCCCATCGCTGCCAGCTTTGGGGGAGTGATGCCGGTGATGGTCCGATCCTCAACACTCTCCTTTGAATGACCCACTTTCCCTGAGACTTTCATTCTTGCACCGATTCGGCAATTGCTCGTTGTGTTTTTGCTGTCATCCTTCGACGCGGTATCCTCGAAAAATGACTGCCTTGCTCAGGATGACTGCCCCTTTTTGCAGTTGTTATTATTTGAAGTACCACTAGATCAATCCCCGTTCCATCATACTGGTGAATCCGTCGCCGGCGATGATGATGTGATCATGCACGGAGATACCGATGATTTTCCCAGCTTCCACGATCTGTTTGGTGATGGCGATATCCTCCCTGCTCGGTTCAAGGTTGCCGCTCGGATGATTATGCATCAGGATGACACTGGCGGCATTCTCCAGGATCGCTTCGCGGAACACTTCTCGAGGATGCGTCAGTGACGAATTCAGTAAGCCCTTTGTTACCGTCCGTTCGCGAATGATCCTGTTCGCGCTGCTGAGACTGAGGACCATAAAGACCTCTTGTTTCAAGTCCCGCAGCTGCGGCGCAAAACGTTCCGCAACATCCTCCGGCGAGCGGATCGGCTGATCGTTCTCTGTCCCTTTCACGGCGATCCTCCGCGCCAGTTCGAACGCAGCGGAGATCATCACCGCTTTGGCGGTACCGATGCCGCGGTTCCTCTTTTGCTTCAGGTCTGCCACAGTGAGCGCTCCGATGTTACGGAGCGTTCTATGTTCGGAGAGGAGATTCTTTGCAACATCGACGGCGGAGAGATGCTGAGTTCCGTTATTGATGAGGATCGCAAGCAGTTCAGAATCGGACAGTGATGCTGCTCCACGGCTCATCAGTTTCTCGCGCGGCCGTTCTCCTGCCGGCCATTGCTTGATGGCGGAGTAACGGGCCCGAGGTTCATTGGAAAGGTTCCCGGACATATCAGTGATAGGAATAGGTCTGCAGTTTTGTCATTGCGCCATCCTTGAACAGAAGGAAATTCAATGCGCTGTTGACCCTGTCCGGTTTGAAGGAGATCGCATTCCGTATCCCCTCCGTCAATAACAGCTGATTCAGCATCTCTGCCAGCTGCGTGCGCGGCACAGCCCCTTCCGAGAACTGTTTGATGAGCATGGACATGGCGTCATAACCGAACAGCACGTTATCGGAGATCGGTCTGCCGAAACGCTGTGAATATTTTCCGAAGAGCCGGGTGGTCCGTTCATCACGTTCGATCCATCGGTCGCTGCCGATGATGACGCCGTCCGCATACCGTCTGTTCAGATCGAGTTCATTGGCATCGTTCCATTCGCTGGACCCGAGGACCGATGTGCGGATATTGTAGAAGGTCAATTGCGATGTGAGCACGCCGATCTCGTGACTGCTGGAAATGGGACAATAGATCATATCCAGAGTAGTGACGGGATAGTTGAGACTGTCGATATAGATGGCCGTTTTTCTCACGGAAATTTTGAGCGAATCCGCCATCTTCTTTGCATTCTCACCGAAGAACGGCGTGAAGTTGAACACTCCTCCTACCTGAAGGACCGAATCGATATAGGAGAATTTGATGCCGACAGAGATCAATTTTCTGGTGATCTCTGCTAGGTTGGACTTGCCGCGCAGCGTCATAACATAATCCGGCTTCAGCGATGCCGCTTCGGCCCGGATCGCACGGACGTAGGACCGTAGATCCGATTCCCCTTTTCTGTACCGGCGGTCCGTTACGATCACCGCACCGAGCCGTTTCGCTTCCGCTATGAATGAATCCGCCTGGACGGAAGATTGCGGAGATGCCGACCCGAGCACGGCAATGGTCTTTGCACCGACGATGTTCACGGCGTACTGTGCCATCGTCTTTCCTTTTGCTCCGTTCGTTGAATTCGCCTGGAAGATATAGCTGCCGATCGATGAGATCCCCTCATCCGTCGCGGTGGGCGAAATGAGCGGAATGGAAAACTGCTGCGCGATGCGCGCCGCCGTGACGGTCTCCGTACTGAAGATGGGGCCGACGATAGCGGTGACAGCTTCATTCTGGGACCATGCGGAAACGATCCGGTGGATCACTGCGGAATCCTTCTCCGAATCCTGCACGTCCAGTTCGATCGAGATCTGTCCGGGTGTCATGCGCTCCTCGTAATCACTGACCGCAAGCTGGATCCCTTCCAGGATCTCCGCGGCTACTTTCTTTTCGCGTGATTCGACGGAAGCGTTCTTCAGCAGCGGCAGCAGAACACCGATACGGATCAGATTCCCCCGTTCGATCTGGGAGAGAAGCCGGTTCATCCTCAGCAGCAGCGATTGTTCCGCGCTTACTTTGTCCACCTGTGCCAGCCGGAACTTTGCATCTTCGATCCGTGCACTCATCACATACTTCTCCGCCAGGATCACCAGCAGGATATTCTTCACCTCCTGCATCATCGTATCGGTCAGGCTTGTTTCGATCTGCTGAACGGAAAAGAACTCGGATGCGATATTCTCGATCACCCGAAACGAATGTTCTTTGTTGAGACGTTCCTGCGCGATCGCATACGTCTGCTGCATCTCCGAGAAGGTCCGCTGAATATCGCCGAGATTGTAGTAGCACATTCCGCGTGTAAAGAGAATATCCTCGCGGTATCGGGTCATCGGGAACTGCACCAGAAGCGAATCGCACAATACTGAAGCTTCAGAATAATTCTTCAACGCATACAGTGTCTTTGCCTCCATTACTTTCGCTGCGGTGATGCGGTGATTCAGCGGATGGTTGGAAATGGAACTGCGGAAAGAACTGAGGGCAGGCTTGAAATCCTTTTGGGCATACTGACGCATACCGAGCAGAAAATAATCCTCGGACAACTGATTGAAAAAGATCTCCTGTTCCTGCCCCGTCAGCCACGACACGGAAAGGAACATCATCATCAAAAACTGTTTCATCAATAATCTCTCTTTAATGAACGGATACCGATCGCATGGGAAACTGCGATGATCACCATCGAGGGGATAGTGATCGCGGCAAAGACGATCCTCAGCATCCTCCAATCCGGCGGAAGTTCCTTCACATCCGCCGTGAAAAGCATCGTTGCCGGGAAGTAATAGACAGCAAGCAGCAGAATAAGATAGACGACACTCAGAAGAAAGGTCATCGTCGCCCCCTGTGACGAAGCGATCCTGATCGGATTCTTTTCCATAAAATTCGAGTAGACTGCTCCGAGACCGAAATTCAGACTCACCAATGTTACGGTGATGAGCGGAGTTACCGCCATTGAAAAATACGCCAGCAATTTCACGGTTTCCCCCGGCTCCACATACGAGAAGAGCCACGGCTGTTCACCGACGATCTTCCGGATATAAAGATAGGGAATGTTCGACAACCATGAAATGATGATGCTGAGAATCCCTAAAAAAGCAACAATAACTGAGAACTTGGTCCAATAGACCTTTGCTGCAGTGATCGGTGCGCTGCGGATGGACCAATAGGCGCTCCCTTCCAGACTCAGCATCGGAAATCCGAAGCGGAGTGCGAGGGAATTGATGAGGAATATATTGAAGATGAAGACCACCAAGTACACGACCGCTTTCAATTCCGGTGTATCCAGTTTCACATTGAGCGTGCTCACGCTCGAGAGGAAGATCAGCAGCAGCGCCATCATCACCACAAAATGGATCCATTGACTCGGCTCACGGAGGAACTGCCAGAATTCTTTTTTCAGGATCACTTCGGACTGCGGCGGGAAAACGGAGGGTTTGCCAAAACTGAAGATCGCGTTCTTGAATTCCAAAGACTTTACCGTCAGCGATTTGATGGTGAGCGAGGTGATCCAGGTAGAATAGAAGACCGCGTTCGCCAGCGCAAGCGTGAAGAGGAAGAGTCCTACAGTGGAGAGCACCAGCAGGGCCGTATATCCGGCCACAGCAGTAAAATTCTCCGTCACATAGAAATAGAGGATCTCCGAGACCCAAAAATTCGGCAGCACTTTCACGGAGACCGGATCGAGCGAACCGAAATAGAGGTCCACATACGGATAATACTTCATCACCTCGCGGACGAGATTCACCGGACTGGAGACCGTAAAATATAAATAGACCTGGCCGATATAAAACAGTACAATGATGCCGATGAGAAGACGAAAATTCACTTTCGACGCCAGTTTCATCAGCAGCAGCAGTACCATCACTGCGATGCATGCCGCCAGGAACATGAAAGGCACCAGGACACCGAACATCATCAGCAGATAGAAATGCCACGGCAGCCCGAAGTAATATCCGTATCCGAGAAGAACGGAAAAACCGACCATGAAGAGCGTCCCGGAACTGTAGAAGAAATTATCCAGGAA
>CALRIY020000146.1:0-8003 GCA_943364975.1 Synechococcus sp. UW140 | reverse complement strand
GCAGATGTGAATCAGGGTTTTGAGTACAGAACATTCGACAGGACCCGCGAGATCTCAGAGAAGCGGTACGGTTTTGAAATGACATCGCAGATACCGGAGGCGATGAGCTGGGAGCGGATCGCGCCGTCAAGGTAGCCGGAAGAGATGATCACTTTCACCTCCGGATCCATCTGTTTCAGTTTTTTATACATCTCTTCGCCGTTCATATTGGGCATCCCCAGATCGGTGATGACGGCATCGATCTCCGACTGATGCTGTTCGAACACGGTCAGCGCTTCGAAACCGTCCGAGGCCTGAAGTACGGTGCATCCCGATATTTCCAGTAACCCTCTGAGCGAACTGCGGAGCGTCTCTTCATCATCCACCAGGAGGATCGTTTCACCGCGGAAGAGATAGTTGGACTCTGTCAGAGTCGGGATCTCGGTCCCTTTCTTCGCCGCAGGGAAATAAAGGGTGAATGTGGCCCCTTTGCCGGGAGTTGAGCGGACATCGATATGTCCGTGATGACTCTGCATCAATCCGCTGACGATCGCCAGTCCCAGTCCGGTCCCTTTCCCTTTCTCCTTTGTCGTGAAGAACGGATCGAAGATCTTGGAGATGATCGCCGGATCGATCCCGACCCCGTCATCCGAGACATCAAC
Organism: Synechococcus sp. UW140; assembly: GCA_943364975.1. Lineage (GTDB taxonomy): Bacteria > Bacteroidota > Ignavibacteria > UBA10030 > UBA8401 > UBA8401. The sequence goes on along the minus strand of CALRIY020000146.1, from coordinate 7,362 downwards.
GGCCACGAATTCCCCCTCCGCATTGCTGGAGAAGATCTTCCGAATGACATCGGCGTCCACATTGTATTCGCGGATGGTGATGGCGCCGTGCTGTCCGATGGCGTCCTTCGCATTCAGACAGAGATTCAGGATCATCTGGTGAAGATGGCCGCTGTCGCCGTGGATGATCCCGTTCCTGACCTTGATCTCCGTATTGATGCTGATGGTCTTCGGGATGAAATGCCGGAGCATCGTTTTCACTTCCTCGATGATCGTTGTGAGCGAGATGGGCTCGAGTACGACCTCGGACTGCCGGGAGAAGAAGAGGAGCTGACGGGAGATGGACTCTCCGCGGTGGGAAGCATCGATGATCTGATCGAGATAGACCGATAATTTGGGATCATGAACGAGACGGCGTTTCAGGAGTTCTGCGCTTCCGAGCAGGATGGCGAGCAGATTGTTGAAGTCATGGGCGATGCCGCCGGCAAGCGTGCCGAGACTTTCCATCTTCTGCGTCTGAAGAAGATGTGCACGCAGTTTCTTCTGTTCCGTGATATCCGAAAAGAGCGCGACACGCTGCAGGACTTTTCCCTGTTCATTGTGAATGGTGGAGATGCTGAGCCATTCGTCGTAGAGATCGCCGTTCTTCCGTTTATTGATGATCTCACCCTGCCACGTTCCGTACTTTTTGATGGAGTCCCACATCTCCTGATAGAATTCCGGGCCGTGCTTCCCGGATTTAAAGAAGGAAGGATTCTTCCCGATCACTTCTTCCTTGGTATATCCGGTCAGTTTGGTGAAGGCGGGATTGATCGCGACGATGGAGTTGGATGCATCGGTGACGACGATCGCTTCGCTGACCGCCTGGAAGACTGTCGATGCGATCCGCAATTCATCCTCGGCATATTTCCGACGGGACACATCACGGACGATCCCCTCGTGGAACAAGATCTTCCCCTTCTCGTCAAAGATATATCTGCCTTGATCCTCGACCCATATTTCGGAACCGTCCTTCCGCTTCAACCGGTAGACCACCGTGTTCCCGAGCAGTTCCTGTTGTGTCACGAAATTCCTGTCATCCGGATCGAAGTACAGATCCGTAGCGATATTGATCGCCATCAGTTCCTCTTTTGAATCGTACCCGAGCATCTTCACCAGACCGTTGTTGACCTCCACAAACCGTCCGTCTGACGTCGATTTGTAGACTCCTTCCTTCAGCGTTTCCAATAGATCGGCATACTGCAGATTGACGAGACGGATCTCCTCTTCGGTGCGCTTCCGATCGGTGACATCCCGTGCGATGGCAATGATCACTTCATTGTCGAAATATTGTCCTTTGGAAACAGTAACCTCTTTCGGAAAGATCTCGCCGTTCTTCCGTCTGCCCCAGAATTCGAAGGAATGTGAGATCCCCGTTTCATCGGTGGAGCGTATTTTCGCAATGATCTCGGCAAGGTCGTTCTTTCCGGGGGCAGCGAGGAATTCCGGGGTCTTTCCTATGATCTCGGATTTTGAATAGCCGTACATCAGTTCCACACTATGGTTCACATCAATGAAGGTACCGTCCTTGTTCTGAATATAGATCGCATCCTTCACGGAGTTGAACAGACCTTCATACCGGCGTTCGCTTTCGCGTACATTCTCTTCCATCTGCTTCCGCTGGATGGCGTCGGCGACCTGGCGGGAAACAAATTCAAGGATCTCCTGGTCGGCATGTGTCAGCCGGATGGAGGGATTGTATGTCTGCAGCGCCATCACACCGATGATCTCATCCGTCTTGGTCTTCAGCGGGACGCCGAGCCAATCCACGGATTGCGACCCGAGCAGTTCCACCTCGCCGGAATCGATCAGCGCCTTGAAGATCTCAGGAGTGGCGAGCAGCGACTGTCCCGTCCGAAACACATATCCGGTGATACTTTTTCCCGGAATGATGGGTCCCCACTCACTGTCGCTTTCATCCATATGGAACGGGAAGGTCAGCTCGCCGGTACTTTGATCGAGCATGGAGATATAGAAATTATTCGCCGGCATCAATGCGCTGATGATCGAATGGATGGAGGTGAGGAGCTGATGGAGTGTCTCGGCGTTCTGGGCCGCTTCGGAAATGCGGTACAGCGCGGATTGCGAGCGTTCGATCTTCTTCTGTGCCGTGATATCGCGCCAGTGTGCCAGCACAACTGACCGGGAGTCCACCGTAATCACCGTCAGGTTGACCTCCATATCGATGGAGGTGCCGTCCGCCCGCGAATGGATCCACTCAAATCGGGTGTTCCCCTGATCATATGCGTTCTTGAGCATCCGCAGCGCTTTGGCGACAGACGGTTCACCGTCCGATTGGAATTCCGGAGAGAGATCGGACGGAGTATGTCCGACGATCATGTCCCGATGTCCGACCCCGAGGAGCGATATTGCCGCATCGTTACAGTCGATGAAATGAGCAGAGTCATCCAGCATCAGCATCGGAATGGATGCCTTTTCGAAGATCGCACGGAAGATCCCGTCGGTTGCCTGCTTCATATGCACGGTGGTTGTGAAATCAATACGTTTGAATATGAACTTTTCTCTAGAATAATATACCGATTCGGGGGTATTCTGCAAAATAGATTTCTCTAATGATTGATGTCACACCGGCCGGGTCACCGATATACAATGAGTCCGTCCGGAACCGGTATCAGCATAAAAGGGGATACGATAAAGGGAGAATATTGGTATATTTACGATCAGAATTCCTTAAGACTATTCACTCACTTTCGCCGGATATCGTATGATGACACTTATCCTTACCGCAATGCTGTTATTCCAATGGGAACCGCCCAAAGAGGCCCTCACAACCATCACCGCAGAGAAGCTCCGTTCCCATATTGCCGTTTTGGCGCATGATTCGCTCGAAGGACGAGGTCCTGCGTCGAACGGCGACAGGAAGGCGACCGCTTATATCGTCTCCCAATTCAAAAAATTCGGACTGAAACCTGCGGGCGAGAAAGGGACCTTCATCCAAAAGGTTCCGATGGTGGGTGTGACGGTCGATCCGCGCACCGTGCTGACGATCGGGAACGGAAAGCGCTCGCATGAACTGCAGTATTCAAAGGATTTTGTCGCGACCACCGGAACATACGAACCCTCCATCTCGATCCGGAATGCCGAACTGGTGTTCGTGGGTTACGGAATTGTCGCACCGGAGCAGCAGTGGAATGATTATAAGGATGTCAGCGTGAAAGGGAAGATCATTGTGATGATGAACAACGATCCCTCCTCCGATGATGTCAATTTCTTTGCCGGGAAAGGGAGAAAGTACTACGGACGGTGGACATATAAATATGAGGTTGCCGCGGAACAGGGAGCGCTGGGGGCGATCGTCATCCACACGACTCCCTCCGCCGGGTACCGGTATGAAGTGATCCAGAATTCGTGGAGCAGGGAGATGTTCGATCTGGATGAGAAGCATTCAGGGAACAAGCTGAGTCTGAAAGCGTGGACGACGGAAGAGGCGACAAGGAATTATCTTGCGCTGGCCGGTTTCTCCCTCGACTCGCTGATGCGGCTGGCGGAACAGCGGTCGTTCAGGCCGGTCCCGCTCGGTCTGACGCTGAATGCGGAGATCCTTTCATCGGTCAACAGGATCGAAACGAACAACATCATCGGAAAAGTTGAAGGGAGCGACCCGCAGCTGAAGGACCAGTATGTGATCTTCACCGCGCACTACGATCATTTCGGCATCGGCCGTCCGATCAACGGCGACTCCATCTACAACGGTGCAGCGGACAATGCGTCGGGTACATCGCTGATGCTGAATCTTGCAGAGACATTCTCGTCGCTGAAGCAGCGGCCGAAGCGTTCCCTTCTGTTCGCCGCCGTTGCGGCGGAAGAACAGGGTCTTCTCGGGTCAAAGTATTACGCGAACAATCCGACCGTCCCTGCTTCGAAGATCGTCGCCAACATCAATACCGATGTGATCAATGTGATCGGACGGACAACGGATATCTCCTGGCAAGGGAGCGACCGTTCGTCGCTCGGGAACGATCTTGCAGCAGTGGCGAAAGAGCTGGGACTGACGGTCCTGCCGGACCTCGCACCGGAGCAGGGAGGGTTCTTCCGGAGCGATCATTTCAGCTTCGCAAAGGTCGGCATTCCTGCCATGTCCATGGGAAGCGGAAGGACCTTCACCGGAGTCGATACAGCGTTCGTCCGCATGATGCGGGAACGCGGGGGACGAAATTATCATCAGCCGAGCGATGAACTCTCCGCGGATTGGAATTATGACGGCGCCCTTCAACAGGCGGAGCTCGTCATCCGTACCGCATGGAGAGTGGCGAATATCATCGAGATGCCGTATTGGAACAGCGGAAGCGAATTTGAATCGGCCCGCACACGATCGATGACAAAATGATCCTCTCTGATTCCGCACCGTCGGACCGGTCATCGGAATACGTTCCTGTATTCCGATGGCCGTGAATTACAGACACGCCCCTCTGTAAATCCGGCCGAAACAGTATTCTCTGCTACTTGACGGTTGCTTCTTGTCTGTTAGTTCCTTAATCTTTTCTGTTATCGGTGGACCTCTCCTTTCTTCGATCATTCGACCGATCGGCCTTCTATTCAATCATTGTAGTTTTGTGAATAAGAAAAATGAAATCACAATACTCCATATCAATCAATACGACGATCCTCTATGCGGTGACCGCTTCCCTGTGGATCCTGTTCTCGGACCAGGTGCTGTTGTTCATTACGTCCGATTCGCAGGCGCTCAGCGAAATGCAGACGTATAAAGGATTGTTCTTCGTCCTCTTTACCAGCGTCCTCCTCTATTTCGTCATCCATCGGCAGATCTCCACGCTTGAAAAAGAACGCTCCTCCAGACATAAGGCGGAGATGCAGCTGAATGAGAAGGAGAAATTATATCAAACGCTTTTCGAGAACAGCGGAGAAGCGGTGATGTTGACCGATCCTGCCGGAACGATCATCTCTGCCAATCCCGCTGCGTGCACACTGTTCGGAATGACGGAAGAAGAGATCCGTACAGCGGGACGGAACGGGATCACCGATGTGTCCGATCCGCGGCTGGCACAGGCGATCGAAACGAGAAATCAGACCGGTATGTTCAAAGGGGAGTTGACCTTCAGGCGAAAGGATGGGACGAACTTTCCGGCCGAATGTTCGACAAATTTATTCTCTGATCACACCGGTGCGGTCAGAACAAGCATGATCATCCGCGATCTGACGGAGAGGAAAAAATCGGAGGAGGAGTTTGCGCGTTTCCAGAACGAACTTGAACAGAGGGTGGAGGAACGGACGGAAGCACTCAATGCAGTGAATGCCGATCTGGAATCATTCAATTACTCCGTTTCGCACGATCTGAGGGCGCCGATCAGGGCGATCGACAGCTTTACCGCGATCCTGATGCAGGAACACAGCAGCGGGATGCCCGATGATTTCCGGAAACTGCTGGCGAATGTGCGGATCAATACAAAGAAGATGGACCTGCTGATCAATGGACTGCTGTCGCTCTCGCGGATCGGACGGCAGGAACTCACCATTGAAACGGTCCCGATGGAGAAACTTGCCCGAGAAACTGTGGAAGAGATCCTCCGCGGGACCGACCCGAACCGTATCACCGTTACGGTCCATCCGCTGCCGGACGCAGAGTGCGATCCCGTTCTGATGCGTCAAGTATGGTTCAACATACTCTCGAATGCAGTGAAATACTCCTCCTACAAGGAGCATGCGATCATCGACATAACATCCGCAGAGAGTGATGAATCAATCGCTTACAGCGTGAAGGACAACGGTGTCGGATTCAGCATGAAGCATGCGAATAAATTGTTCGGCATCTTTCAGCGTCTGCACCGCGCGGATGAGTTTGAGGGGGTCGGCATCGGTCTTTCCATTGTGAAACGGGTCGTGAGCAGGTCCGGCGGTTCGGTCTCCGCCGCAGGTGAAGAGGGAGCCGGCGCGACGATCACATTCACTCTTCCGAAACACCGGCATGCAGACAAAGAGTCCGTGTCATAACTCTACAGTGGATCGTTGTCCATTATCCATCATCCATTATCTTCATTCCATTCCGGTTCATCCTATGAGATCATCCTGCATCGTTGTGCTGTTGACCGTCCTGATCTGTTCATTGTCGGACGCACGTTCCATCCAAAGGTATTCACGGATCGGTGATCTTCCGCTGGAAAGCGGCGACACGCTGTATGAATGTTCCGTCGGCTTCCGGACCTTCGGTACGCTGAATAAGGAGCGATCGAATGCGATCCTGTACTGCACCTGGTATATGGGAACGAGTGCTGATATAGAACGTTCAGTCGGCGGCGACGGATATCCGGATACGCTGCAGTTTTTTGTCATCGTCGCCGATGCATTGAGCAACGGTGTGTCATCATCCCCTTCCAACAGCACGCGTCAGCCGGGTGAGAGATTCCCGACGATCTCGATGCATGATATGGTGGTCTCACAATACCGGATGGTGAAAAAGGAATTCGGCATTGCGCAGCTGCACGGCATCGTCGGAGGTTCGATGGGAGGGATGCAGGTATTTGAATGGCTGGTGTCGTTTCCCGAATTCATGAAGAAGGGGGCTGCGACGGTCGGTTCACCGAGATTGACATCGTATAACAGACTGCTTTATTCCACTCTGCTGAAGATCATTGAGGACGGAAATAAATATGCCGTGAGTGAACAAGACCGATCGGCGTTGTATTCCATGACCTTCGCACTTGTCCTGCGTACTCCTGAACTGGTCAACAAAGATGTTCCGCGCGAACAATTCGAACAGTATCTGGGAAAGTTCCGGCAGAATCCGCACTCCGCCGAACGGTTGACCGATCTTTCCTATCAGCTGCGTGCGATGCTCGGACATAATATTTACCGGCATGACACGGATGATATTGCCTTAACCGTAGCACGGATCAAAGCAAAGATCCTGCTCATTGTTGCTACGAACGATCTTGCGGTCCACCCCGATCCTGCGGTACAGTTTGCGAGCGCCGCCAAGGCAGAGATCATTCAGCTGACGAATGACTGCGGACATCTTGCTCCGGGTTGCGAACAGAAACGGACGAGCGAAGCAATCAATTCTTTCTTCGGGGATTAGGGAATACCTCTGATTTTTTTTGCGTTCTTGCAATAAGAATCCTCGTTTTTGCTGCATTTTTCCTATTTCATAGAAAAGCCGTACCGCACCCTCCCAAATCTTCAATAAATCCCACCTTTTTTTTGACGTTTTCTGGTGTGCTATTTGAAGCATTATCCTGCAGTTGTAATCAGGACAATTGCGTCATGTAATGCAATTTGTGCAACACGATTTCGCGGCAGACTCTATGTTCTTTTGCCACGAAGTCACAAATATGATTGAAAATCTATACACACAAACAATAATTATTT
>CALRIY020000145.1:0-8135 GCA_943364975.1 Synechococcus sp. UW140 | reverse complement strand
GGATAACAGCAGCTGTGCTTCATGGAATGCTGCAGGTTCCGCCAGTTTCTCCTGCTCCACAAGCAGGGAAACGAGTTCCTCATGTTCCGTCCGCACGCGTTCCGGCAATTCCCACCGGCGGATCACATGCTCATTGACGGTGGCATGCTCGCACGCAGTGAGCAGTTCCTCGATCCCCGTCCCTTTACTCGCTACCATCGGAATGAATTGTATACCGAACTCATTTTCAAGCATAGCGCTATCGATCACAATTCCGCTCTCCTGAATTCTATCGATCATGTTCAGTACGGCAACGGTCGGTATCTTCAGATCGATCACTTGACTCAGCAGGTACAGATTCCGTTCAAGATTGGTCGCATCGGCAACGAAAATGATCAGATCGGGCAGAGGAGTGTCCGGGATCCTTCCAAAGAGCACATCGGTCACAACTTTTTCATCAGGGGAATTTGCGGAGAGGGAATATGTTCCGGGCAGATCGAGAACGGTGACCTCTTCTGCTCCGATCCGGATCTTTCCTTCTTTCTTTTCCACGGTCACGCCGGGATAGTTCCCGACCTTTTGACGAAGTCCGGTCAATGCATTGAACAGCGTCGTCTTTCCGCAGTTTGGATTTCCGATCAGTGCGATGGTGCGGAGTGATGTCAGTGAAGAAGATGATTTCATAGAAACAGCACAAACAATTCTAACAACATAAAGAGTACGTAGCGGCGGTGGTCAGCGGAACTCAAAGCGTCTGCTTATTCGATGGTCGGCAGCACAACAATTGCATTCGCCGTCGAATAATTCAAACCGATCCGCGTGTTGCAGACCTCACAGATCAGCTGGGAGGAACCGGTGGAGACGAGGCGAATAGTCGCATTCTCGCAGAACCCGACCTCGCGCAAGCGATTGCAAGTGTCGGGATGTGAATCAAGATGAGATACGGTGACCGTCGTTCCTGCAGGTGTTTGTGCTAAAGTTTTCATATTCATTTTTGACATTTTGAACAGACCCCGAAGATCTGAAGTGTAGTCGTTTGGACAGTGAACTTGTTCGCCTCGCAGACTTCCTTCTGTACTTTTTCTATTCGATCATTCACGAACTCAATGATATCTCCGCATTCGAGACAGATCAGATGATGATGATGCGGTCTTCCGAATGCAAGTTCATACCGTGAATGATTCTCGCCGAACCGGTATTTGGAGATCAGTCCGCAGTCTTGAAGAAGGTCGAGCGTGTTATAGACTGTTGCTCGTGATACTTTCAGTCCTGCCGTTTTCATTTGAAAGAACAATTCATCTGCATCGAAATGACCGTCATAGTTCATCACTGCTTCAAGAATCACAAACCGTTCCGGCGTGATCCTGTAACTGCCCGACTTGAGATATTTCGTAAAATTTTCTTTTGCTAAATCGAGTTCCATTTTGTTCTTATTTAGACTTAATCTAATTAAATATAAAGCTTTATTTCACATCGGGCAAGAAAAACTTACGAAATTTTGCAAAATTCGCAAATTGGACTAACTATACCCAATTTTGTCTAAACAATAAAATTATCGAACAAAGATACTTTTTTGTATATTTACCAATAAATCGTTCAATAATCATACCAATTAGTCTTTTAAGGAAATTATGATCTCACTTTGGAATAAAGTTGTGATAATTACAGGCGGTTCGCGCGGAATCGGCGCAGCCGCAGCAGTTCAGTTTGCGAAAGCAGGGGCTGATGTTGTGATCACTTATACCAAAAATGCAAAAGCGGCGAATGCAGTTATTGAAAGTGTGAAAAATGAATGGCGGGACGGAATAGCTGTGAAAGCTGATGTCTCAAAACCGTCCAGTGCAAAAAAAGTAGTGCAGCAAACCATAAAAAAATTCGGGAAGATTGATATCCTTGTCAATAATGCCGGCATATGGACCTATGGGAAGATCGGATCCATGAGTGAAAAAGTGTGGAAGGAGACAATGCAGGTGAATCTGGACGGGATGTTCTATATGACGAATGCAGTGGTTCCGTTCATGAAGAAACAGCGTTCCGGAAAGATCATCAATATCTCCAGCACCGCAGGTCAGCGCGGTGAAGCGGAACACTCTCACTATGCAGCATCCAAAGGAGGGATGATCTCCTTCACGAAAGCGATCGCTACGGAACTCGGTCCGTTCAATATCAATGTCAATTCCGTTGCGCCCGGATGGGTGGATACAGATCTGAACGATTCCGTTTTTTCGGACAAGAAATACAAAGAGCAGGAACGGAAAATGATCCCGATCCAGCGGATCCCGACCTCCGATGATATCGCCGGTCCGATCGTCTTTCTCGCATCGGACATGGCTCGTCATATTACCGGAGAGATCATGAATGTGAACGGTGGAAGCGTTCTGGTCGGTTGAATGAGAACACTGGAATTCACCACACAGATACCTGCCACACAGCAAGCATTGTATCAGTTCCATACGAACTTCTCCAATGTCGCGATCGTCACTCCGCGATTCATCAAGACACGCTTTGTCCTGGTACCGGAAGAGATGGAAGAGGGAAGCAGGATGACCGTCGAAGTGGATCAGATATTCCGATGGATGCCGTGGGATGTTACGGTGGAAAAACTTGTTCCGCACCGATTAATGGTCGATGTCCAAAATGGACGGGGACCGTTCACCGTCTGGCGGCATGAACATCATTTTTTCGAACGGGATGGGAAGGTCTTTTTGATGGACCGTATTCAGTATTCACTTCCGTTCGGATTCGTTGGTAAACTATTGGACATGCTTTTTTTTCGTCACCTTCAGCTGTTTCTCTTTTCGTACCGCCACCATAAGACCAGAGAATATTTTCTACGACCATGATCGAACGTAAAGATCTTTTCCATATCACCGCTTCTGTGATCCTCGTATCGATACTTTTCGCTCTGCTGGGTTATCTGAAGATACCGTTCCAATATTATCTGTGGGAGGTCCTCATCGATCTGAAAGCGGCATCCATGGCCGCGATCTTCATCATCGGATACAAAAAAAGAACTGTGACTCTGACAGCGCATCAGTTCACTCTGCTCAACTTCGACTGGAAACGGAACATTGCACTTTTCTTCGTTCCGATCCTTTTCTATGCAATAACCATCGGAGCGGGTTTCGCTTTCACCGAAGTGAAGGTGAACACAATGGACAATGCCGTAACACTCATCCTCGCCACACTGTTCGATATTCCCGCCATTTACGTCTTTTCAGCGACATCAATTCTGCTGGAGGAATTGATATTCCGGGGTATCATGCTCCAATCTTTTGAGCGTGCCTACGGCCTCATATCATCGATCTTCATCACCAGCGGTTTATGGACACTCTCGATGGTTTCCGATCTCTCCGGGATGGAAAATATCACTTTTCTGACAGTCTGTACTTTGTTGTTTTTCTTCCTGACGACAGGGACTCTTCTTTCGCTACTGTCATTGTGGAAAGGGAATGTCTGGCTTGGATATTCGATGAGGATCGGGCTTATTACATTGACTCCGATCGTGCTCACATCCCTGCTGAATGAGTCCGATTCGTTTTTTGAGACAGAATCGTTGTTTTTTATCGCCGAGGGCATTTGTGTTTCGTTGACAGCGGTATTGTTTGCACTGGCGATTTTTTGGTCCGTGAGTAAAGAGAGGAAATCCCTCCAAAATTGAAATATTTCTTGACTATTTAGCGAATTCGGGCAATATTTAAGGGCAAACAGTGATATTTTTAATCAAACAAAGGAGTTATGATGAGTCGTTTTACTGAACTTGTTGAATTGGTTCAAACTTTCGAGAAAGATTTCATCAAGTTTTACGATAAAGGCAACAAATCTGCCGGCACACGCGTCCGCAAACATATGGCAGAATTGAAACGGAAAGCACAGGAGATCCGTGTGGAAGTTCAGGATCTTAAAGGTTCCTCAGAAGAGACAGAAACCGCAGAAACAACCGAAAACGCATAAGACAGTTCATCTATATTAAATCAAAACCGACGGAAACGTCGGTTTTTTTTTGATTTCGCGGAACAATACCGGGATTTGATCGTCTAATCTTTAAAAATTCCCACTATGGCGAAACCGGCAGTCATCAACATTATTGACGCACATATACCCCACGAGCAAAAGAGTGATGATTCGCTCATTATGCTGTTTCAAAACGGGGAGCGGGAAGTTTTCCGGTATCTTGTTGAACGGTATCAGGAAAAGGTCCGAAACATCATTTTCTCTATCTTCAATGATACAGATATGGTGGATGATATCGCCCAGGAAGTCTTCATAAAAGTCTATCAGGCTCTCCAGAATTTCCGATTTGAATCCTCCTTCTATACCTGGGTCTACAGGATCGCTGTGAACAAATGCCGCGATGAATTAAGAAAAAAGAAAGTGAAGCGATTCTTCTCATTCAACAGCTTCGAAAAGACCACCAACCTGAAGATCGAGAATATGGCGACCACCACATTCGATGATGAGAACCTGCGCGGTGTGATCGAAGAATCGCTCAAGAAACTTCCGGAGAAGTTCCGAATGCCGATCATCCTGAAGGATATCGACGGGATGTCCTACGATGAGATCGCCGAAGTGCTGGAATGCGAGGTCGGTACCGTGAAATCGCGATTGTCGCGGGGACGAACGATGTTAAAGGAAATTTTGATGCCGATATTGGTATAAGATGAATCAATTAACACACAAAGAATTGGAACAGATCATCTCCCTCTATATCGATGGAGAACTTGACCTGTCGGAAAAGAAGCGTCTCGAATCCTATCTCGAGACCCATCCGTCCGTTGCCCGGGAGATCGAGATCCTTCGCACGGCGAAGCGTACCCTTTCGCAGAATGTCACTCTTCCGAAGAATGACTGGTTCTGGCTGAAACTGTCCAACCGTCTCGACCAGAAAACCGGTGCACCTTCCATGCCGTTCTTTTCCGGACGCCCTGCACTCATGCTTGCATCCCTCGCCGTGATCACCATGATTGTCATCGGCACCGTGTATGTAAAGGATGCTCCGCTGTTCCACCAGTTCTTCATCGACAAAAAGAATCAGGCGGAGAACATCTACCGGAACAATATCATGACGGGGAACATCCTTCCGCTCTTCTCCAATTTAAATAAGGATGATGTGCTGAATTTTGCACTCTTCGGAAGCATCTCTATCGATTCATCCAACAACACTTCACTTCAGGTAAAGAACACGGAAGATAAAGGATCGCAGATACAGATCGTGCGGAATGAGGAATTGCACGCACAGCAGGTGACGATGAATGATTTTGCACGGCAGATCGGCATCAGCACTGACCAGCGTGAAGTGGTCGATTCCATTCTCGGATCCTATCAGGAAAAACTTCAGGCGTCCGTTCTGGTCAGTGAGAACGATGAGGTGGCGATCCACGCTGGACTTGTCGATCTGAACCGAGCAATGGTCTCCACGATCGCAGCCTGTCTAGAACCGCCGCAGCGGTCACGTTTCCGGAAATTCCTTGATCACCGCAAAGCACCGTATGCCGTGGTGGCAGTCAATTCACCGACCGTGCCGTCGCATATCATCCTGAACAAGATCCCGAAGATCTCCAACAGTAAGAACTATGTTGTGATCTCACCCGGTGCGATCGAGATCGCCGAGATGACGATCAATATGGACAGCATCCGTGAAGTGGCTCGCAGTCAGGAGATGCATTACCGGAAAGTGATGACCGAACGGATGGTGGCGGAACTGACGGAACGTCAACGAAGGGTGGAGGAGAATCTTGTTGCTATGGGACAGAACCGCGTCCGTGTCCAGACCTCCAGCGGTGCATTCCAGATCCATTTTGAGCATACAGCTCGCGCCGCTGCGCGGGAATATGAGATGGTGGAGATGGTCCGGCCGAGGATCCCTGCTCCGGTCCAGCAGTTCTATAATCAGGTGACCGTTTCGGGAGATTCCGCATTCACATTCGAACTCCCAGCGGACCATCAGACCATGCGAGTCTTTAAGAGACTGCCGCGCGGTGAATTCCGATATGAGATCATTGATACGGCAATGAATGAACCGAAAATGAAACTGATGTTCAGATCACCGTCACGCAAACGCGAGTTCGAAATGAAGTTGAGGGAGTTGAAAGAACGGGAACAGAATCTGATCGATCTTGATTCTCTCCTCCGGGAAAGTGAAGCCCAGTCCGAACAGCAGCAGACGAAGCCGAAGAAATCCGGGAAGGAGATCGAACTCGAGATCATGATGTAGAACGGAAGAGCAATGGAATATCAAACCCCGTCAGAGCAGTCTGCCGGGGTTTTTGTTTTTTTATTAGGACTTTTCATCCGGCTTCTCTACATTGACGTTCATTGCACAAAGGAAGAGAATGAGAACATTATTGTTCATGCTGTTCGCCATCAGCGTCACTGCTGTATCGGGAGATGTAAATACACTGCACCGGCGGGCCATCGTCGCCGACACGCACAACGACGTGCTGCTTCGTGCCATGAAAGGCGAAGATCTTTCACTCCGTACTGCCGAAGGTCATTCTGATCTTGTCCGGTTGAAAGAAGGAGGAGTGGATGTTCAATTCTTTTCCGTCTGGTGCGGCAGTGACTTCGGCAGCGGCCGTGCATACCGCCGGGCAAATGAAATGATCGATTCTCTTGAGGCGACCGTCCGCAGAAGTAACGGCACAACGGTGATCCCGAAAAATTATTCGGAATTGACGAGACAGTTGAAGAAGGGGAAACTGATCGCACTCATCGGTGTGGAGGGAGGGCATATGTTCGAGGACAGTCTGTCGTATCTTGACGCGCTGGCGAAACGCGGAATGAATTATATGACGCTGACCTGGAATAACAGCACCAGCTGGGCGACGTCTGCAGCGGACGAGACGGAAAAAGGAGATTCACTTTCCTTCAAAGGATTGACCGAATTCGGGAAGAAGGTCGTCGCCAGGATGAATGAGCTTGGAGTGATGGTGGACCTTTCACATGTCGGAGAGAGAACGTTCTGGGATGTCCTCTCCGTGACGAAGAAACCGGTGCTGGTCTCTCATTCCTCGGTCTATGCGATCTGTCCGAGCCGTCGGAACCTGAAGGACGAACAGATCAAAGCGGTGGCAAAGAACAACGGTGTTATGTGCATCAATTTCTATTCAGGATTTCTGGACAGTACGTTCCATCCGAAAGTGAATGCGATCCGAAACGATCATCAGGCATTGGTGGATTCCATTAAGAATGCCAATACCGATTATTGGAGAGCGGAACTGCAGATCGATTCCGCATTGTCTCAATCCTATCTGGCTGCGCGGCCGCCCCTCTCCATTCTGATCGACCATATCGATCATGCGGTGAAAGTGGCCGGACCGGATCATGTCGGTATCGGAAGTGATTTTGACGGCATTGAATCTCTGCCGCAGGAAATGGATGATGTAACGTTCCTGCCGAATGTGACGAGGGAGCTGAAGAAGAGGGGATATTCGGACAAGGATGTCTCAAAGATCCTGGGAGGGAATGTGATGCGGGTGTTGAAAGCGAATATGAAATGAACAGAAACAAAGAACCCTCGCAGTGCGAGGGTTCTTTGTGATATTGATGCTGTTACATTGCTTCTTCTTCTTCAGTCCGTTGGTTCCTGCGTACTGCCTTGACCAACTTCATACGTTTCTTCACGGATGGTTTTGTGAAGAATGTCCGTTTTTTGAATTCCTTCAATACTCCCGAACGTTCGTATTTCTTTTTGAAGCGTCTGATTGCACGATCAATAGATTCATTTTCGTTGACAACGATTCCTACCAAGTTACTTCACCTCCTACGATTTGGCGTTTGTTAATTAATCAGCTAATTGTAAATTTTCGATCAGTTTCTTCGTTCCGTTCTTTTCGAACTGCACCCAGATGGAACTTCCGCCGCTGGATGTCTTCTCTTTCGATGTGACCTTACCCATATCGTCCCAGTCTGTATGATAGATCGAGACCCCGACTTCGAACACCTTTTCCGGCGAGTAATTGACGCATTCTTCGCGGTTATAGGTGATAATGTTATCCTCTTTGATCTTTGCAGCGGAATCGAGCATCATGCTGTGATGACAGCGCGTACACCGATACCATACTTTGTTCTCTGCGCCGACCACCGCTCCGATGATCTCCATTTTGGATTCTCTGCCGCAGGATGTACAGATCTGTGTCACATATTTAGACTTGCTC
>CALRIY020000144.1:0-8556 GCA_943364975.1 Synechococcus sp. UW140 | reverse complement strand
GACCTAGAACTGAAAGCGATCTACCGGTATCTTCAGAATGTCAATCCCGTCCATAAACGGATCGACAGAGTGGTCTTCCCGACAGACTCACTGTAAATTTCGCCGTAAGGAAATGAACAGAAACAATCACTGCCGTGCACGCAACAATGTGTACGGCAGTTTGTTTTCCGAACGAGAGCAGCGGCTGAGACAAGATCCTTATGGGTCAACGAAAGAAAAATAAATCAGACAACTTTAGCTCAATTCGGAAGCTGGGATTTTCTTCGAAAAGGGGCGGAAACCCATTGATCCAATGACATCTTTTTACAACTGCTGACCCAACAAACACACCTTTTCCTCCCGAACAGACGTTCAATGGGTTACGAAATCATTGAACCCACAACACCAATCTTCACGGAGGACATCATGAAACAATCATTCGCAATCATCGCCGCCGTCATCATCGCAGCCGCACAGATCACATCAGCTCAGGAAACAGCAAAGAAATTCCCCACAGAACAATCCCGGACCGCATTCGCAACAAAGAATATCCTTGTATCGCTCCGCTCCGGCAACGAGGGAGTCATCGAATCCGCCCTCCGTTTGACGGCCGAAATGAAGATGCGGTATCCTGCAACGGATATGACCGAGCTGGTGAAAGCGATGACCGTGATCAAAAAGGAACATAAGAACGGGACGATCAGGTATAAAGCGTTCGTTGCGATATCGGTCTGCGAGAATCCCGAATGGTATGGACGTCTGATGAACAATGACTCCGAGAACAATGAACATTTCTTCCGGTCCGCATCGAACGTTCTGAATGAACAGCTGCTGACTTCGGCCGAGTGATGCTCCTTCCATCAGCGGTCATGTATCGGAAACAGGTTACCGCAATAACAGAACGTCGGAAAAAAATCTCCCCGCTCCTCCTCACCGCAGACCCGAAGTCCGTACGATTCGGGTCTCGCATTTTTTTAGCCACAGAGGGCACAGAGGAATTCAATGATTGAAATGCCGCCGAGTAGATTCAACGTTCGATATCCGAACATTGTGACAGAGAACAATGATAACGGTAATGTAACGCGGCAAAATAGGAATTGATGCGGAATTTGACGATACTGTAGTATTCTGAGGAGATTGTTATGGCACAAATAGCGTTTCGGGGAGAGTCAGGAAAGAAGTACTCATTCGCCATCCATCCGATGACGACGTTGTTCAAGCAGGTTGCGGCGGTCTATGTGATCACTCGCCGGGAGACCGATGAGATGAATAAAGTGTCGCACAAACATATCTTTGTCGGTCAGACCGACAATCTCGGAAAACAATTCGACGGAATGAAGGACCAGTTCTTTGCGCGTTACAATGCGAACTGCATCTGCATCCACCACGAAGAGGACAAGAAAAAGCGTCTGAACATCGAATCCGACCTGGTGGGAAACTACAATCCTCCCGGCAACTCCTAGAGTTCCGAATGAAGGATGTTCAATTCGGCATTCTTATCCAATCCTTTGATCAACACCGTCCCTGAAGGATATTCCTTTTTGATCTGATGATACGCCAGTACCAGCGAGAACTGATCCCCGCGGTTGATGCTGTACTGTTTCCCCTTCAATTCCTTCCCGTTCACGAATGTCCGTGCGTTATATTTTCCGTCCGGATTCTTGCTGCATCTCAATTCAATTGTCTGCTGTTCTGCCATAACTGCTCCTTCAGATCTTTCATGAATACACCATTCAAGATACGATAATTTGAGGAGAAGAACAGCCTTGTTCCCCGCCGAATTTTGTGACGCAGAGAACGGGACAGGCCGACAGTATGAACTGCGTACGGAATGAGTATGCGGAATACTCAGTTTTTCCGGCTGTTCGTTCCATGCAGATTTTGCACACCGCTATGCACGCGACCGATGAAGCGTGTCACTGCACCGACAACGGGAATATCCGATATTGATGTCAAGAACTCCGGACGAACCGGAGATATCCCATCACAACTGGAAGGATCCACAGATGAAACACTTTTTCGTTCTTGCAACACTTGCATTCTTAGCAATCGGGGGATGTTCTTCGGACGACAGTCCGTCGGCATCGGGCGGATCGGGTACAATGCAGGTCTCAATGGTGGATGCACCCGCATCCGGATTCGATTCGATCGTCGTAACGGTCACCGAAGTATCGGTCCACAGCAACACGGGGGCGGACAGCTGGATCACCTTGAGCAGCGGAACAAAAACGTTCAATCTGCTATCGCTTGTAAACGGGATGGAATCCGTGATCGGCAGTGCGTCACTCTCCGCCGGAACGTATTCACAGCTTCGGCTGACGCTCGGAGACACCTGCAGGGTCTATTCGTCCGGTGTGATGATCGCGCTCAAAGTGCCGAGCAATGAGATCAAACTGAACATCCATGCCACGATCCAGGCGAATGTGACCTATAAGATGGTGCTGGATTTCGATGCGAACCGGTCGTTCGTCAGCAACGCGGGGGGATTGATCCTGAAACCCGTGATCAAAGTGCTGACGACGGAATCGACCGGCTCCATTTCCGGTTCAGTAAACACCAAGGCGTCCGTGTATGTGTACGGGAACAATGACACACTCTCTACCGTCACCGGAACGAACAACAGTTTTAAGTTCAGTTATGTGACGCCGGGAGTCTATACGGTATTGATCCAAAGTGCTGATGCACTCCATTATGATTCGACGATCGTGAACGTCGGGGTAGTGCAGGGGGAAGTGAAAAATGTCGGCAGTATCTCGCTTCGAAGCATCTTATAAACGCACGATCCTTTGTTCTTTTCCGAAATCGAGGGCAGCCGAACAGGCTGCCCTTTTCTTTTCCGTTCAGCGGTCATTTCCACAGCAACAGCAGCACCGCCGCGAGCATGATGGTGATGAACTGATATCCGGTATCGAGAAAAAAAGCACCGATCTTCTTTGAAGAAAAGAGATTGGCCGTGAACTGCACCGTTGCGATAAAACCGAGCCACAGCCAGAATGCGACCGTGAGTGCATCTATCACGGTGACTGCGGCCGACACATTGAGTGCAACAGCGAGAACGAAGTACGATACGATCGTGGCGAGGGTGGATTGAGCATAGAGCGGACCGGGATTGACATTCTTCATATCCTCCGGTGTAAGGTTGTTGTACGCCATCCATTGTTTGGAGAAGAGCATCGGTCCGTACCACATGGCGCCGACGACCATATTCAATACTCCCGCCGCGATCACCGCAAGATAGTTCACATCCATAGCTCCCATACCGGTTCCCTTTCGATTGATGATTGATCCGTTCCGTTGAAAATCTGCGTCAAGTGCGTTAAGGTAGAGAAGTGGAAGCAAGAAAGCAAAAATACCATCTTGATGATCGTCAAGAAAATTGCTCTGCACTTGGAGAACCGAACTTCCGTGCGGAAACAGTGATGCCATGACTGAGAGTCATGGCATCACTAAAAGCAAGAGGACACCCTGAAAGGTTGTCCAACAGTTTATTTTGTGTAGCGCTGTTTCACGGCGGGGATCAGATATTCGTCGAACGAGCGTTTGAAATCATATTCCGCTTTCCAGCCCCACTCCTTCTGCGCGAGTGTGTCATCCACATCCGCGGGCCAGCTGTCCACGATCTTCTGCCGGAGCGAATCCGGTTTGAAATTTACCTGTGCCGCGGGGAATGCTTTCTTGATGACGTCATAGAAATCCTTCGCCGAGACGGAGAACGCGCCGATATTATAGACGACCTGGGTCAGATTCTTTGCGGGAGTCGCTTCGAGCTGCAGCAGCGCATTGATGGCATCGGGCATCACCATGAATGGAAGTGTTGCGCTCTCCGGAACGAAGCAGTCGTACACTTTTCCCTGTGCGGCGTAGTGCATCATCTCCGGACCGTAATCGCTGGTGCCGCCGGTTGGCAGTGTGACCGCACTGATGAGTCCGGGAAACCTTATGCCGCGAAAATCGACATGCGCACTCGTCGGCTGCGGATCGATCTGCCGGTAGTACCAATTATAATAGCGGCCGAGGTCCTCGCAATATTTCTTGTTGATGCCGTACATCGTCCGTGCATCCAGCCACTCGGTCTCCTTCACTTTTCCGGAGCGCATCTTCGTCGGAACATCCGGAAGTCCGTACGCCGCAATGGAGCTCGGGAAGAGGAACTTCACGTTCTCCCCTGTTGCGCGCGCCTGACGTGCGGCCAGTTCGAGAAGTCCGAGCGTCCCGTCCACATTCACTCTGTGGCCGAGCACCGGTTCGCGCTCCGCTTTGGTGGAGAGGATCGCCGCCAAATGATAGATGGTGCCGAAATCATAGAATGCCGCAAGCCGGTCCAACAGAGATGAATCCATAATGTCGCCGACGATCACTTCGTGGCATTTTTCCTGGAGTGTCTTGCTGAGCGGGTGGACGTCGATGGCGACGATGCGGATATCGGGGTTCTTTTCCGTGAGGCGTGCGACAAGACCGTGGCCGATCTCGCCGTTGGCGCCGGTGATCAGGACTGCTTTGGTGGACATGGAATTCCTTTCACAATTTATTGCGTCAAATATAAGGAATTTTTCCCGCAGGATGGACACAAAAAAGGGGAAAGAGAAGTCTCTTTCCCCTTCGGGAGATCACGCAATGCAAGGACCGGTCATTTCAGGACCATCATCCTCTTTGTTTCGGTGAAATTACCGGAACGGAGTGAATAGAAATACATCCCGCTGCTCAGATCCGAAGCGCTGAAGGAGACGGTATGATTTCCCGCGCTCCGTTTCTCATTCACCAGCGTCCGGACTTCCCTGCCGAGCATATCATACACGGTCAGGGTCACAATCTGTTCGCTCGGAAGAGAGAACGCAATGGTGGTGGCAGGATTGAACGGATTGGGATAATTGTCGAACAGTGCAATGGAGTGCGGAAGCAGTGCGTCCTCATCCGGCGCGGAGGTGACACCGTCGAACCAGTTGAGCACTTTCAGCACGGCCGATGATTTTGCTGTGACCCCTGCGGAACTGTCGTTGGCCCCTTCAAGTCCGAACGAGAAGAAGACGAGCTTCGATCCGTTGGAAGGATGCTGCCACCAGAGTCCGCCGTAATTCGTCCCTGTGACGGTATTCCACCGGAACATCGGATGGACGACCGTGGAATCGGCGTTGAACTCATCGGGAGAGACCTGATTCGGTACAGCGTCGCCGCCGCCGAGCACTAATTTCGGAATCGATGCACCGAGCACATCATTCGATTTCCCGATGAGGATCTTTCCGAATGCGACATTCTTCGTCCAGGTGGCGCGGAGCAGTTCGCTGCGGTGCGGACTGTTCCGCTGCGTCATATCCTCAAGGATATTCTGTCCGGTGATGAACAGATCGCCTCCGGCGTTCTGAAATTCCAGCAGTTTCTGTGCGATGGAATCGGTGATGATATTCGTTTTTTTCCTGCCGCTGAAGACGATCGCTTTCGCACGGTACGGCAGCTGCATCTGGGTGATGGAATTGTCCCGTGCTGCAACGAGTTCGTAGTACTTGCCGGTCTTATCGAGCATCTTGCGGTAATCGTTGCCGATATTCTCGGCGGTAGAGTCGAGGTCCACCAGCACTGTGCCGGGATAACCGAGCATTGTTTCGATCGTCTTTTGAAACATACCGTCCGCCGTCGTCACTCTCACGGTAACGGGAATGATGCGCGCTGCAGCATTCGGCGCCGCAGAAACATTGATACTGAACACACTATCCACCGTGTAGAGACCGGCCACAGCAAGTTGCTTCGCTGAGGAATCGATCGTAACATCGCTTGCCGTTGTGGTCACTTTCACCTGCGCGGCATTCGTGCCGACAGGATAGATATTCTGGAATTTCAATCGCATGGTCCCCGTCTCGCCTGCATCGATCCTACCGTTGGCGTTCCCGCCGAGTCCTTCGGTCAGCAGTGCATTCTGAAGAACGAAATAAGGACGTGTACCGACATCGAGATCGGCGAACATTGCCGTATCCGAGTTGCTGATGTTCCGGACACCGACGTAGGATGCCAGACTGGAATAGTCGTTACTGTTCGGCGTCGAAGTGCCGTCAAAATTTCGATTGTTGTTCGAGCCGGGATACGAATCTCCTGCGTCGCCTCTGTTTCCCTTGAGATTCAGATTGCGAAGACCGTCGGCCTGTTCCAAGTCCACTTTATACCGGCTCTCGTTCGTATTATTGGAGCGTGATGGATCGACATGGAAAATAAGCAGTCCGGAATTCGGAAGGTACTTATCATATCCGATCTTCTGACGGTTCTCCACCAAAAAATACTGACCGCCGGTCTGTCCGCGCACATTGATGCGGACGACATCGGGATACATCTCCGCAGAACGGAATTTATACTGCGGCTGATACGACGTGATCACCGTCGGTGCGGTCCACCCAAGTTGTTCTTTGCACCACGCGCTCATGTGCGAGGGTGTCGCTTCGTGACCGCCATCGCCGCCGTAAGAGCCGCCGGCCATCAGACACCAGTTACCGAGTCCTTCAGAAGTGTTGTCGGTATCGTACAGATCGGGAAGTCCGAACACATGACCGAACTCATGCGTGAAGACGCCGATCGCTTTCGGATTTCCGCTGGTGTTGGAACTTCCGGAGAGTTCCGGCTGGATCGCATAATCGCCGTCGAAGATCACCGGGAGTCCCTGATACATATCATTCGTGATGTACCGGCCGGCAGCAGTGACGTTGGTTGGATTCACGATCGTTTCATTCGCATCCGCTTTCCGGAGATTCAACCGTGAACGAACGTTCCAGCGGTGCGACCAGATATTATCCGCACCGGAAGCAGCATCCGCACCGGTGTGAACGATGCCAAGCTGCGGGACATGCGCACCTTCCGCGTCCACATACTTCACGTATTTGGAAAAGTCGACCGTCTTATCGGCTTCCACCAGAACGTCGATCGTGAAATCCGGACCGCCGTATTCCAATCCGGCATTCCTCGTGCCGCCGTCGTGCACATAATATTCGAATGTACGCGGGACCGGGAACCAGCCGAGACACTTTCCAGTCATGTAGAGTTTGTTATACGAATTCTCCATATAGAACTGCGTCATTGTCCCGGTGGGATTCGGACCATCGAACAGAAGTTCCTGGAATGTGGAGATCTGAATTTTGATGCTGGCATTGGAATATTTTCCGAAGATGATGGGAACATTCAGCGTCTCCGTCGCCGCGGCACCGGATTTTTTCAGTCCGAGTGCACGCGCTTCTTTGTCAGCGCGGAACCGTTCCGCCCAATATCCCTGATCATAGTCGGCCTGAATTTTTTTCATACTGGCACGGAGATGTTCCGGGATCTGTGCGTTCTTTGCGGGGGGAACTGTGGCGAAAGCAAATGCCGCGGTCAGCACCAGTAACACAAGGGAGTAACGGATCGGATTCATGAATGTTTTTCCTTACGTAGGATGTGTGAAAAAGGACAGATCACTCTGCTGTAGGATACGAAATTAATTTGAGTTTCTCTACTGATCATCCACAACTTCGTACTTCCAAAAAAAAAGACCCCGCTGCAGCTGTGCAACATCAGCATGCGGCGGAGTCCCCTTTGTTGAAAATTTCAGCATCTGCACCACATTGAACTCGTCTTCAGTGACGGTCAACATTAGCATGCCGGTGCATCACTTCAATAGCGACATCTTTTTCGTCTGTGTAAAGCTTCCCGCGGTCAATGTATAGAAGTAGAGCCCGCTGGAAAACCGTGAAGCATCAAATCGGACGGCATAGGTCCCTGCCGGCTGCCGGTCATTGACGAGAGATGCGACTTCCTTTCCAAGCAGATCGTAGATCTTCAGCGTAATCTGCGATTGTGTCTGCAGCTGATAGGTGATGGTGGTTGCAGGGTTGAACGGATTCGGATAATTCTGTTCAAGGACGAATCCTGCCGGAACGGCCGATGAAAGCTTTTCTACAACTGAAGTTGCGACTCCGGAACCGAGTTTGAGATCTGCGCGGATCTCGCCGCCCGCTGCGGTAGATGAATGGACATTAAGATAGATCTTTCCGGTCAACAAACCGGTCTGCTGAACATCTGTAGGAACCCAGGCGCCGGACGTGGTGCTGTCCGTAAATGTCACCGCTTTTGTGACACTCCCGGCGGGAAGAATGTGAAAATGGGCCGCGGAGAAGGTCCCTTCCAGATTTGCAATGGTCGCATGATACTGGAGCGTATCTGTGGATGTGAATGCCACCCAGACGGTCCCTTTCGCCTGCGACGCAGTGGATGCCTGCGCACCGTTCAGAACACCGGCGAGCATTCCGTTGGCACCGCGGTATTTCATATTGCCGCGGATCTCGCCGCCGGCATTCGTGGATGAGTGAATGTTCAGATACACTTTTCCGGTCATCAGATCTGAAAGGTTCGCATTGCTCAGCGTGTTCCACTCTTCCGCGAGATGATTCTTGGAGAAGGTAACACCGCGGATGACACCGCTGCCGTTCGTTGTATGAAAATGGGCTGCGGAGAAATTTCCCTGGAGCTTCGCATAGGTAGCGTTATATTTCAATGTGAGGTCGGGACGAAGCACCGCCCAGACGGTCCCTTTCGCCGCAGATGCTGTTGATGCCTGCGGACCGTCGA
>CALRIY020000143.1:0-8642 GCA_943364975.1 Synechococcus sp. UW140 | reverse complement strand
TCCAGCGAGGTCTTGATGGTGGATGTGTTCTGATCGATCGACAGGGATTGATTGAACGAGTAACTTAATTTCTCTGTGGAGGATGGCTTCCACGTGACCTTGGTCGCCATGGAAATATTATTCGCAAGACGGAATGCAAAGTCACTGCCATTATAGATGGAAGAATTCAATTGTGTGGGACGACGCAGGATGTATTTGCCGGTCGGTTTACCGCCGACCACTTCCTCCTGCCATCGGGTGTAACCATCGGAGATATTAGCGGAAGCGCTCGCAAAGAATGTCGTCGTTCCGGGAAGGAGCCAATTGATAAGCGGCAGTGGTCCGCTCACATTCCCTTCATAGATATCGGAATTGAAGAAATGGCGAGAGTTTGTTCCGTTCACTTTGTCCGTCTTATAGGAGAATCCGCCTCGGTACTTATCACTTCCCTCTTTCGTGGTGATATTCACGACACCGGATGTCGCCTGACCGTACTCGGCATTATATCCGCCGGTGATCACTTCCATTTCCTGGATCGCATCGGGAGAGAGCTGAAGACCAAAACCGGACCCGCCAAGAACGTCCTGCACCGAAACACCGTCCACCAGGTACGCATTCTCATATCCGCGGCTGCCGCGGATGTGGATCTGATTGTCGGACTGGACAACGCCGGTCTGAAGGCCGACCACATCCTGCACATTCTGGACTGCAGCGATCGAAAGATCCTCGCTCTTAATGGAACGTTTGCTGGAGGTCTCCTCCAAATCGAAGAGACGCTTTTCACCGACGATCACCACTTCCTGTCCCAGCGAGAGAACGGATTCGGACATTTTCACATTCAGCTCAACGCTCTTCCCCTCCTCCACTTTAATGCCGGAGTACTGCACACTCTTATATCCAAGCAGATTGACGTCGATATTATAGACGCCCGGTTTGATCCGCTCGATCTTGTAGTAGCCGTCGAAGTCCGTCGATGCGCCGTAGTAGGTCCCTTTCACAAGGATATTCACGGACGGCAGACCTTCCTTCGTATTCTCATCGATCACACGTCCGACGATCTTTGCCGTGGAGGTGCTGTTCTCCTGTTCGCGCATCTTCTGCAGCACCTGCGCGGAGAGGAGATTCAGCGCCAAGGCGCTTCCGATGATCAGCGATATGAACAGACGGTTCTTCATTACTGCAGTCCAAATTCCCCTTCGATCACTTTTTTGAACAATGCGGGAAGATTATGCTCCCATCCGTTCAACAGATGGAGCGGAAGACCGAACATGACGAAGCGTTTTTGATTATCAATGATCCCCATTTCAAGTTGACCTCGATACTCCGGTACCGGGTTGTAGTTCGCATCAACGATCAACACTCCCTGGTTCGTCCGTTGAAATGCTCTGGTAGAGTCAAGTCTGTAGATATACTGAGCATCGGTCCTTTTATATAACTTTTTGAAGAATGCAGTATGCACTGACGATGGTTGGATCGTAAATCCACCGGTCGTGACACTATCCGAAAACAGAACAGGATAACCCGGAGACTGAGGAACAAGCCGAACATTCACGGCAAGCACTGAATCTTTCCTAAACACAAGGGAATCCCGCATTGTCACTGAATCTTTCGGGACTTTGATTGTATCGAGGATCGAAATGACATTCTTCACGTGCAGCCGGTTATATCCGTATTGTGCTTCGGTAGTGGTGCTGTCCAGCGGTGCAAAATCATTATAGGCGCGCAGTTCCGAATATGATGGATCATTCTGATACTGTGTCGTAAAGATGACGCGGCCGTATGTATTGCGTTCTGCATTCAATGTATTGGTGTAATAGAAGAGTCCTGTCTGTGCTGCGGGAATACTCGGCGCAACATCCGTGAACCACAAAACGACATCAAATAACTGAAGGGTTTTAATAAACGTGGGGTTGTAATAATTTGTGTTCGGCAGATGTGAACGGTCAAACACATCGAAATTTTTCAATTGATCGTTTAGCACCGACACGCCAAGTGGATTCCGCGGAGATGCCTGTGTAAGAATGTCGCGGTAGTATCCTGTGATATAATTCCTGTTGGAGGCGTTACCGAAATCTGCCACAACAAGCATTCTGCTTTTCGGTTTCTTCACATACCATTTTTTTGACGGAAGGGACGGCATACGGATGGTCGCGCTGGAATCATCCGCAAGGTCTTTCACTTTCAGATAGAGCACATTCTGCGAATTCAGTTTCAGATTCTTGATCTTACCTCGGAACTGAAGATTCCCGAAAATTCCGGTATACACTTCCGCTTCGGTCGTCGTTGCTGCGGCATCACTGTCCGCCCGTTTTACATAGAGCATGATCTTGACAGTATCCGCTTCCGTACTCTTCTTCGAAACGGCAGTCGACGGGAGTTCGAACCAGCTGGAATAGTCGGAGGTGTCATTCAACGCCAGCCGATAACTTTTGAGAGTGTTATGCCCGTCATCATCCGTTCCGACCCATGAGAATGACGCGACGGTGAATGTTGTTTCCGGCTGTTCGATGGTGACAGGATTATCCGGTGAGATCACGGCGAATTGAACATTCGGCGGAGTATTCACGATCGGGAAGATCTGAATTGCGCCTACCGGATCGACAGAGCCGTTCAGTGATGAAAGGGAGATATCTCCGGCGGAGAATGTTCCGTTAATGTCCCGATCCCAATAAGGATTCGGGAATCCTTTGATCACGGAATGATCCGGCAATGTATCGAAAGCGAATGTATTGTCCACCGAGCGGACAACGATCGTAAATTTCGAGCGCTTGGAACGGAGCGGAATGGAGACGGTCGTATCATTCTGCCGAATCCATGAATAGGTGAGGTTATCCGGATTCGGGATCTGATTGAACAACTGATTCGAATCCCCAATTGCAACAAGGAATCCCTTCACAAAACCATCCGGGTCCTCGCCGTAAAAATGAAGATTCTGACGCGACAGAGTCTCGTTCAACAATGAATCGGATGTGATCCACATCCTGGTCATCGGAGGCTGATTCCCTTTCGGCTGATTCGGGAGTTCCTTCTGGCATGAACCTGCCGAAAATCCGAAGATCAGAAGTGCGATATAAAATGAGAATTGTTTCATGAGTAGAATTCCGTCAACGGTCACCCGTTGACGGAATTGAAGAACGGTATTATTTGATCAACATCATTCGTTTCACCTGCGTAAAGTTGCCTGCGGTAATACGATAGAGATACATTCCGCTGGCGAACCTTGACGCATCGAAGTTCACGGTATAGATGCCGGGATTCTGCACTTGATTGATGAGTGAAGCCACTTCCTGACCAAGCACATTGTACACCTTCAGCGTCACAAGTCCGCTGACCGGAATGCCGTACTGAATGTTCGTGGTCGGGTTGAACGGATTCGGATAGTTCTGTTCCAGCGAGAATGAGCCGGGAACGATCTCGGTGTGTGAAATAGTCACGCCGGTCAACGAACCGAAATCAGTATTGGTCCTCGGAACGAGTTTATACCGGTTGTTATTGTAATAGAGGATACCGGTGATCGACTGGAATTTATTTCCCACTTTGATCTTTGTGCCGGTTGCGGTGGAAGCCGTGTCGTTGGTGAAGGTATTGCGTCCGTCGCGAGCGACAAGGATCGGAGCAGAGCTGTTGGAGATTTCGTACTGATACACATCCTGGAACACCGGATCGATCGAGGTCACTGTGACGGAATCAAAACGAACGAGCATTCCTTCGTACGGTTCCGCATTCAGGTTTCCGTTAGATGCGCTTGAACTAAAGCGGTCTGTTTTCAGAACGACCGGAGCAGGCAGCGGATTTGCTTTCGAAACGATTCTGACCGATGAGATGTTGAATATCTCCGTAACATCGTTGAATTCCTGAATGGAACCGCGGACGATCACACTGTCCCCGTTCGCAACTTTTGCCATGATGGTGTCCGGGCCGACAACCCACACGCCGCTGAACGGCTGGTTGCCGCTCTGCATATAATAGACGCTGGTGCCGCCGAAGCTCAAGGCAGCTTTGAACAGACTTGCCGTATCGGCTGTAATAATTCCACCGACGGAATCGATCGCACCAAGATACGGTGTGCGGCCGTTCACGAATGGTGTATACTGAATATCACGGATAGAGAGGACCGGCTGTGCTGTACGGTCGAGCACTTTGTAAAAGAATGTGCCCTTGGAAGTATCGAACTGTGAAAGATTTGCAGTGTTTGCTAGGATCGTTGTTTGGGCATTTGCGTCGGTGGCTTTCACAAAATAATAGACATAGTCACCGGTATTAAATTTAGGAATCTTTGCTGCATAGACTGAATCCACACCGGCTTGAGCAGCAACCATGGTGCTTTCGATCCATGCACCATTATTCACACGGTACACAAGTTTCACGTTCGACAGATTGAAGAATGACCCGGTCTGCTTGAACGCTTTCACGGAGATGCTCGGTGTGCTGTCTTTCGTCACGATCACCGGATTTCTTCGGTGTGTGGTGATACCGGGAAGGATCGCACCGTATTTCACATCGGACGGGAAGATCGGCGAGATACGATATCCTCTGCTACCCTCGCCGCCGGAGACTGTTCCGACATATCCGCGGATCGTGTCGATCTTTGTTCCGACAGGAGGAACAACATAGTTCGGATCACGCGGAGGCGTGCGTGTTGCAAGTGTAAAGTGCGTGGACCAGTCATACATCGACAATGTGTTTCCGGCTGCATCGGAGAATGCCCATGTTCCGCGTGCTGCGTTGACCACTGCTGTAATGGTGACATTGGTGAACATCACTTCTTTGGATTCCCACGGTTCGCCTTCAAGGAAGTTGATCTTACCGCCGGGATTTGCACCGGTGTTGAACTTCGTCATCGGGAAGTGCGGAGGAGGCGGAACAGGATTGTTCGATGACAAAATAATGACAGCTTCATTGGTATCAAGGGCGAGCTGAGTCAAACTATTGGTGGCGGTAAGAGGAAACTCATTGACGGTCCCCTTCACAATAACAATATCACCGCGTTTAACGCTCATAAATCCATTGGCATCGAATCCGCCGAGGAAACCGCTATAGTTGCAATAGATACTTGTCCACGGCTGAGCTGCAGCAGCTCCGGTATCGGAAAGAAGCAGTGTCTTCCCCTGGGCATTGAATGTGATTTCCATTGGCGGAATGTTGACCAATGCAGTGACCTGCACTTTTTGGCCATTCATCGGAGAGACCTGTTTTGTCCACACAGTCGCACCCGGAAAACCCACGCTGTCCACGACTTTCAGCGAATCGATCGACACTTCCTGGATCGCTTTGATCGTTGTCGGTGTGAACTGCGCCTGCAATGACAATGTCATTACACTAAGCAGAGTAAATAGTAAAAGTTTCTTCATGTTGCGCTTCCCTTCAGTTGGTGATTGATGTACGTGTGTTAAAATTATTTTACGATCGCGAATTTTCCGCGTTTCACTTCGTTGTTGGAAAGATCCTTCACTGTGAACAGATATAAACCTGTTGCCAGTGCCTGATCATATTTTGTGATCAGATCCCATGCATGCTCGCCGCCCGCGAACTGCGCCGGAACGCCGATGCCGTTGAAATCGTTGAACCATTTTATCCCCGTTCCGTCGTACGTTGCGGCATTATGGTCCAATTCCGCCACCAGATCCCCGGTCAATGTAAAGATCTTGATCTCCGCACGGGCGGGAAGATTATAAAAATAGATCTTCCGCGACCGCTCCCCTACCTGGTCCCACGCAGCGTTGGCGTAATACGGATTCGGATAGACGCCGATCTCATCGGAACTGTTCGACGTTGCCGGCGTTCCTGTCACCACGCGTTTGATCACGGTCGCTGATTCCAATGAGGTAACACCGATAGCCGAATCGCCTTGATCATACGCCGAAACACCGTACAGATACTGCCATCCGTTCAGATTTGTCACTTTATCATTCGCGGGGGGATAACGGTACCAATACTCGGTGGTGTCACCGTCAAATTTCTTCGGCGATGAGAGTTTCACTGAGGTGAATCCGGTATTGTATCCCACAAAATTATCCGCACGGTCATATTCTGCAACAAGTTTCATGGAAAGCAGAAAATCGGTCGTGTTGCCGATGTCTGCGCCGGCCTTGGAGCGATAGATGCGGTACCCTTCAAAATCCAATTTTTGCGTGATAGGATCCGGTGTCAATTCCGCCTGCACTCTGTCCCAATAGATGATCGCCTGACGGTTCTCCACCACTGCACGGACCTTCGGCTGACGAGGCGGCTGCGGAAGTGTGAACCGAGTGATCCGCCCGTTGCCGTCCGAATCTTCATTGGGATCGAGGATATTATTCCCGTTCACATCTTCGCCGTTGTAAGCTTTTTGTGCCCAGCCTGCTGAATTCACAAGATTTTTCCGAAGCACAGGTCCGTTCGTCGAGAGATAATCATCGATAGGATTGGCCAGACCGAATTTCTTTGCCGCCATCACGGCGAAGGAGACCTGGATGCTGTCACCCGGTTTCAATGTCCTGAACGGTCCGACCGACAATAGATCGATAAAGCTGTTCGGAGCGACGCCCGGTGTTCCATCCGATGTGGTGACGCTGGACGGACGGTTCAAAGCTTCGATCTTTCCGACCGGTAACGAAGAGGCCATGCGGGTGTACTTGGCAGCATCATTGATCGGAAATTGGAATCTGACTTCAGGATTACTTTGACTGTTGAACTGCCATGCATTATAGAAAGTGTTCTTCAGAAGATCGCCGAGCGAATCGAGCTGCGTGTTATGGAAATACAGACCGTTCGCAGAATCTTTCAGCGGGAACGGTGTCGCACCGAGGAGTTTGATGCCGAGATACGAATTGGCGACGTTGCGTACATTGGAACTGATGATGAATGCACCATTATAATCGAACGTGTACATCATCCGGAGACTGTCGAGATAACTCTTCGCCATATGACCGGAGATGCTCGTTCCGGAAAGGTTCAAATTCTGAATGATGGAATTGTCCCAGAGTCCCACATACATATCCTGCAGCGTATCAGTCCCGACATTCTTGATGGTATAATTGAGCAGAACAAAATTATCGGCAAACGGGAAGTTCCACGCATAGCTCTCAAGATGGATATTCACACCAAGAGGCGAATGTTCAGGAATGGTATCGGAACCGGAGCGGCGGTTCTTATCGGTGAAGTCCATCACGAAATCCTGATGGCTCACTGCGGAAAGGTCGAAATATTGGTCGAAGGTCAGGGACGAACGCTGTTTGATGCCGGCGCCCGGTTCATTTGTCAGTTCATACCCGAGGGTCACACTTTGTCCGGCACTCGGATTAACGTCCGTTGCCGCTGTGGAAACGTGAGCCGCTCCATCCCGCTGAGAGATCGCACCGATCCACAATCCGGCAAGCGAAATGTGCTCAATGGAAGAACCTTTGGGATATTGTGCCGAGGGCTGAACAGGACGAGTGAGGAAACGGTTACCGAGGGTGCCGAAATTGGTGATGGTGATGCCGATATTGCCGATATTCGTGAATTTACTGCCGTCGTCATCCGCTGTCTTATACAGAGTTTGACCGGTCACGGGAAGGATCCCGCAGACAACGAACAAGAGAATGGAATTGAGTTTAGAGCGCAGTGGCAATGATCGATATCGTGACGTGAATGGATGATTGAACAGAAAAAATATACGTTCAAATACAGAGAAAAACAAGACTTGAATACATCCGTAACGATTTGATAAAAAAGAAAAGACCCTGATCACTTCTCAATGATCAAGGTCTGAGGATGCATTTGATGAACTTCAGCTCTGCACTTTCAGCTTTTGTCCCACAGTGATCTTCGACGTTCGCAGATCGTTCATCTTCTTCAACTCATCGATGGATACATTGTGCTTTTCCGCGATCTTCTCCAGCGTATCGCCTCTCCGTACGGTATAGGTGATGTTCCTACCTTTTGCCTGTTTCGGCGATGTCTTTTTCAGGGAGGGTTCGTCAGCCGGTTCATCGGATTGATCCGGAGCGAAGACCTCGAGGACTTCACCGGCATTGATACGGCTCGTCTTCAGTTTGTTCCAGCTCTTCAGATCGGCGATGGCAACATCGTATTGTTCTGCGATCTTTTCCAGTGTTTCGCCCTTCTTCACTTTGTGGTCGATCCAGCCGATGGAGGAAGTCCCGGTGCGGTCGCTCTTCACACGCTTCTTTGTTGTGGTGGTGATCTTCTTCTGCTTTTCGGTGAAGGATTCGCTGGCGATGGATTGATACTGTGCCAATTTCTCTTCCGGGACCCAGATCGCGAGCCGTTGTCCTTTATAGATATGTTTACCGTACGGGATATTATTCCAGTTCCGGATATGACTTGCACGGACATTGAACCATTCCGCGATATGACCGAGCGTCTCTCCGGTCTTCACGGTATAGGTGATCTTCTCGCGGCCTTTCGGTTCATACGGTTTTTCGACGATGATCTTCCGTTTCGTCCTGATTTGCGAAGCCGATGCCGCGACGGAGGATGGAGCCGTGCTGCTCTTTCTTCCCTCTTCCTTCAGCTTATTGGCTCGCTCGATATCCTGTTTTTCTTTCAGGCGCTGCGCTTCCACAATGGCTGACGCGGAATTCGATTTGATAGGAATGACCAGTGTTGCTCCGACCTTCAGCTTCTTGGATCGGGAAAGTTTATTCACTTCCATCAGCACAGCCTTGGTGATCTTATAG
>CALRIY020000142.1:0-8664 GCA_943364975.1 Synechococcus sp. UW140 | reverse complement strand
GGTCTGTGAATCCAAAACTTCATTCTTAAAATTACCATCTGTTACTTCGACCGGTTTCATATGTTCTCCTTTTATGAAAGTTTAATGGCGTGTTTTCCAAGGATCTCCTGGACGCCTTCGATAAATTCCGATGTTGGATTGATACTGTATTTCCGTGAGACGAAAACCTGTTGTTTTTCAAACTCCCTCCCTACAACATTAAAGTAGCAGTTGCAGTTCCCCCGGTTCTTCTCGATCAACTCTTTCAGTCTGCTGACGGTACTATCGGTCACTTCATCCGCATTGAGCAGAAAGAAAATCTTTTTGGCATATTTTTCACGCACGGCGTCCATCGGCAGGATCTCATCCACAAGGATCTTGATGACATCGCCGCTCACTTCCCCTTTCCCCTCCACGAGGATCATGTTCTCCTCAACGATGTGCTCCACATTCTTCTTATATACGCTGGAAAAAATGACGCATTCCGCTTTTCCGGTAAAATCCTCGATGGCGATGAATGCCATCGTGTTCCCTTTCTTGTCGATCTTCTTCTTGATGGAGGTGATGATCCCGCCTGCTTTCACCACGCCGTTCTTCATCCCTTCCACATCACCGAGATGGACGGTGGCGAAAGCGTTGATCTCTTTCTCATATTTCAGCAGCGGATGACCGGAGACATAGAATCCAAGGACCTCTTTTTCCTTCGCCAGTTTCTCCTGATCCTTCCACATCGGAATGTTCGGAAGCTGCGGTTCCATGTTGACCTTTACCGCTGCCGTCGGATCACCGCCGAAGAGACTGTCCTGTCCTCGTTCCTGCTGAACCTGCGCACCCGCGGCGGACTGTGCCATCTGTTCCACGGATTTGAACAACTGCGCACGATTCTTGTTGATTCCGTCAAACGCCCCTGCCAGCACCAAACCTTCAATGGTTTTCTTGGAACAGATTCGCAGATCCACTTTCATACAAAAATCATACAGTGAAACGAACTTCCCTTTCTCTGTCCGCGCTCGAACGATCGCATCGACCGCATTGGAACCGACATTCTTGATCGCGGCCAGACCGAAACGGATGCCGCCTTTGGTGACGGTGAAATCGCGTTCACTCTCATTCACATCCGGCGGGAGGACCTGGATCCCGAGCTTTCGGCAGTCGTCAATGAACAGTACGATCTTATCCGTATTGCTGATTTCGGACGTGAGTGTCGCCGCCATATATTCCGCGGGAAAATGCGCTTTGAGATATGCGGTCTGATATGCAACGACAGAATATGCAACAGAATGCGATTTATTGAAACCGTAGCTGGCGAACTTCTCGATCAAATCGAAGATCTCGCCGGCTAGTTTCGCGGAAAGCTTGTTCGTCTTCTGTGCTCCCTCGATGAATTCGGCCTTCAGATCCTCCATGATCTTCTTGTCTTTCTTCCCCATCGCACGGCGCATCAGATCCGCTTTGGCAAGCGTGAAGCCGCCGACATCGGAAGCGATGCGCATCACCTGTTCCTGATACACGATCACACCGTACGTCTCGCGCAGTGTCTCCTCCAGTTTCGGATGGAGATATTCGATCTTCGCCTGTCCATGTTTCCGTTTGATGAAGTCGCCGATATTCTCCATCGGGCCCGGACGGTAGAGCGCGTTCATTGCGGTGAGATCACTGATGGAGGTGGGACGGAGTTTCCGCAGCCAGTCCTGCATACCGGAGCTTTCAAACTGAAAGACAGCGACCGTGTTCCCTTTTCCGAACAATTCGAACGTCTTGTGATCATCCTCCGGGATACGGTCGATATCGATCGTGACACCGTGATTCTTCTTGATCTGCTCCAGCGCATTCTCGATCACCGTCAGGGTCCTCAGTCCGAGGAAGTCCATCTTGAGCAGACCTGCATCCTCAAGGTCTTTCATCGTGAACTGCGTCATCAGTTCCGTCGAGGGGGTCTTGTACATCGGTACTAGATTGCTCAGCGGTTCCGGCGAAATGACGACACCGGCCGCGTGCATACCGGCATTCCTGTTCATCCCTTCAAGCACCTTCGCTACATCGAACATCTGCTGGATCTTCGGATCGGCATTATCCCGGAACGGTTTCATATCCGGCAGCGTGTCCAATGCTTCCTGGATCGGCATCACCTTCCCCTGGTTCGTCGGGATCTGTTTCGTGATCATTTCCACTGTAGAGAGCGGAATACCGAGAACGCGGGCAACGTCCTTCAATACCGCTTTGGATGAAAGCGTTCCGAAAGTGATGATCTGCGCAACATTCTCTTCGCCGTATTTTTCGCGGACGTATTTGATGACGATCTCTCGTTTCCAATCCGCAAAGTCCACGTCGATATCGGGCATGGAGATACGTTCCGGATTGAGGAACCGTTCGAACAGCAGGTCATATTTCAGCGGATCGACATTTGTGATCTCCGTCGCATAGGCGACGAGACTTCCCGCAGCGCTTCCTCGACCCGGACCGACCATCACACCTCTGTCCCGCGCCGCTTTGATAAAATCCGCAACGATCAGAAAGTATCCTGCATAGCCCATCCGTTTGATAACGGAGAGTTCATGGGTGATGCGCTGCTCGATAGCCGGGGTGATCTCCGTATACCGTTTGTGCAGACCTTCCCATGTGATCTTTTCCAGATAATCCTCAAGCGTGGAGACGCCTGCATCTTCCGGTATGGGGAAATTGGGCATTTTATTCTTGCCTAATTCCATCTCCAGATTGCATTTATCATTGATCTCAAGTGTTGACGCGATCGCTTCCGGATAATCCTTGAAAAGTTCACACATCTCATCGGCGCTTTTGAAATAGATCTGGTCCGTACCGTAGCGGAGATTGGTGATATCCGGCGCATCTGATGCACTGGCCTCGGGGATGAGGAGCATGATATTGTGGGCAATGGCATGCTCGCGCTTGATGTAGTGACTGTCGTTGGTGGCGACGAGTTTGATACCGAGTTCTTTCGCCAGTTTCGGCATATCACGAAGGACGATCTTTTCTGCAGGGATCCCGTGATCCTGTATCTCCAGATAGAAATCGTCGCCGAAGAGATCCTTATACATCGTTGCGATCTCTTTTGCTTCTTCATACTCGCCATTGATGAGCGGATTCGCCACAACACCGCCTGCACAGGCCGAAAGACAAACGAGTCCTTCGTGATGTTTTGAGAGCAGATCGAAGTCGATACGGGGTTTGTAATAATATCCTTCCGTATGGCCGAGTGTCACCAGTTTGATGAGATTCTTATATCCGGTCACATCTTTGCACAGAAGAATCAGATGGTGATAATCCCGTTTCTTCTTTGCTTTACCGTCCGAGACAAGAAGATCGTTACCATCATCCTTCTCTTTCGATTTATTGAACCGATTCCCTTTTGAGAGGATATAGACCTCGCAACCGATGATCGGTTTGATCCCCTTTTTCTTCGCTTTCTTGACGAATTCGATCGCACCGAACATCACACCGTGATCTGTCAACGCCACTGCCGGCATATTGTTATCGGCAGCAGCTTTCACCAGAGTCTCAACCGTGGCGGCGCCGTCCAGCAAAGAATAGTGTGTGTGATTATGAAGGTGGATGAATTGGGACATTCGTATGGGGTTCAGTGAAAATTATGGCAGAGAATCATAAATTACATTATTACAAAATTGAAATATTACAAGATTGGGACATCTCTCTAAAGAACGAGCAGTTTCTTCTCGAGCATTTCTTCCATCGCATAGCGGACACCTTCCCTGCCGACACCTGAATCCTTCACTCCGCCGTAAGGCATATCGTCTGTCCGGAATGTCGGATAATCATTGACGATTACACCGCCGACCTGAAGATGCTTAAATGCATATTGGATCGAGCGGTGATCGTTGGAAAAGATCCCCGCTTGGAGACCGTACCGCGAATCATTCGTCAGTGCGACCGCCTCCTCAATATCCTTCGCCGTTTGAACGGTCACAACCGGTCCAAAAAGTTCTTCTGAACAGACCTTCATCGAACGGTCAACATCGGAAAGAACAGTCGGTTCGTAAACATTCCCGTTCCGTTTTCCGCCGAACAGGATCCGTGCGCCGCGGGCAGCAGCTTCATTCACCCACGTTTCGACCCGCACTGCCTCCCGTTCGGAGATCATCGGTCCGACAAGCGTGCGCTCATCTTTGGGATCACCGGTGACGATCAGTTTCACGGCATCCAGAAATTGTTGTGTGAATTCAGCCGCAATACTCTTATGGACTATGATCCGCTGTACTTTAATGCAGACCTGTCCTGCATAACCGAATCCGCCCAGCACACATCGTGCGACGGCATGAGGAATATCAGCTGAAGCATCAATTATGGCTGCTGCATTCCCGCCTAATTCCAGCACAGTTCTTTTCTTCGGAACTCTGCTTTTCAACATCCATCCTACCGCAGCACTTCCGGTAAAACTCAGCATCGCAATTCGATCATCGGTGATGAGCCGTTCCGCCGATCCATTATCCATCGGCAAGATGTTGATTGCGGATGGAACAAGTCCGGACCTCAGCAGGATCTCACCCAACAACATCGATGACAGGGGAGTTTGCGGGGCCGGTTTCAGGATGAATGAATTCCCGGTCGCAATCGCTGGAGCGATCTTATGGGCAACAAGATTCAACGGAAAATTAAACGGCGTAATGCACAGGATGACGCCGATCGGCACATGATCCAATAATGCACGTTTCCCCGGTGCCGAAGGATTGCCGTCCAATGAGATGTTCTCGCCGCGGATCCGTTTCGTCTCTTCGGAAGCGATACGGAATGTACGGACGGCGCGTTCCGCTTCAATACGGGCCAAGGTGACCGGTTTCCCGGATTCGGCGGTAATGGTCCGCGCAAATTCCTCTTTCCTCGCCTCCAACTGATCTGCTGCAGAGTTCAAGATGACGGAACGTTCATGGGATGAATACCGGGATGTGACCTCGAACGCCTGTCGTGCTGACGTGATGGCATCATCAATATCCGCACCTTCCGCTTGATGGACCTTAGAGAGCAGGGAGTTATCGTACGGATCCCGAACGTCCATTGTTGTTCGTCCTCTCCTCCATTCCCCGCCGATGATGAACCGTTGTTCCTGCATGATATCACCGAAGTCTGTGATGTTTGATCCGATCACTCTTTCACAAACTTGGTGATCTCAGAAACCGCGGATTCTGCAGCTACATTCCAGCGTTTTCCTGTATTGCGGTCCTTCATTTCGATCTCGTTATTCTTCAGATTCTTCTCACCCACGATCACATGCAGCGGCATACCAAGCAGATCGGCATCCTTGAACTTGAAGCCTGCGCTTGCATCAGTCCTGTCGTCGAAGAGTACAGAGATGCCCTGCGCCATCAGCTGGGAATAGATCTCCTCTGACTTCGATTTGACGGTGTCGGAGTTCATATTCACACAAATGAGATGGACATCATACGGTGCGATGGATTTCTGCCATTTGATCCCTGCTTCGTCATGATGCTGCTCGATGTGGCAGGCAACGATGCGTTCAACACCGATCCCGTAGCTCCCCATGATGATGGGATTCTCTTTTCCCTGTTCATCGAGGAAATTTGCTTTCATGGAGACGGAATACTTCGTCCCCAATTTAAAGATGTGCCCGACCTCGATCCCTTTCACGATCCGAAGGACCCCTTTGCCGTCCGGTGTCGGCTCACCTTCCTCTACCATTCTCAGATCGTGGAATGCCTGAATCTTCACATCACGATTCAGATCCAGATCGAGAAGATGGTAATCATTCTTATTGGCACCGCAGACAAGTCCGTTTGCATTCTCCAGACGTTTGTCTGCGACAATGGTGAACTTTCCTTCCAACCCGACCGGACCGATAGAACCTGCATCAGCACCGGTCAGTTCAAGCAGTTCTTCTGTTTGTGCGGGACGGATATCCTGTCCGAACACTGCCTGCAGTTTCGTCTCATTCAGCTGATCGTTCCCGAGCATCAGCACCAGCACCGGCTGTTTGCCGTTGATAAAGATGAGAGATTTTGCGCATCGGGATGTCGGTAATTTCACAAACGCAGCGACTTCGTCGATCGTCCTGCAGTTCGGAGTATGGAGTTCCTTCAACGGTCCGGCGGATGCAAACCGTTCTGCTGCCGGTACTTTTGACGTTGCGATCTCAACATTGGCGGCATATCCCGTCTCAGTACACACCGCGAGATTATCCTCACCCGCATTCGATTCCACCATGAACTCCTGTGAACCGCTCCCACCCATCGCACCGCTCGAAGCGCCGACAATATGGAAGCTCAATCCGCATCGAGTATAGATCCTCTTGTACGCTTCCAAATGCAGATCATAACTCTTGTCGAGTCCCTGCCATGTGGAATCCATGCTGTATGAATCCTTCATCGTGAACTGCCGTCCGCGCAGCACGCCGGATTTCGGACGGGGTTCATTCCGGAACTTCGTCTGGATCTGATACCAGATCTGCGGCATCTCCTTGTAAGACTTCACATGATTCTTGGCGATGTTCGTGATCACTTCCTCATGGGTCGGAGCAAGGACCATCGCGCGATTCTTGATGTGGAACATAATATCGCCGAACGCCTTCACCCGGTCCGTCTCTTCCCACAATTCGATCGGGTTCAACGCCGGAAGGTGGAATTCCTGTCCGCCGATCGCATCCATTTCCTCACGGATGATCTGCATGACCTTCTTCATCACGGAATAACCGATCGGCAGGAACGAGAAGATTCCGGCTGCGAGCTGACGCATCAGCCCTGCACGGATCATCAGTTGGTGGCTTGGAATGACGGCATCAGACGGGACTTCTTTGACGGTCGGGAAAAAACCTTTGGATAAACGCATGCGAATAGGGTTGAGAAATAATTGAATGATAGAATTTCATACCGCAACATTGACCGGCTGATCCATGCAGAGGATGCGGAACCGTGCCTGATATGAATTGAACAGCAATGGATTATAGTGTTCTCGCGCAGACTCGAACTGCGATTAGAGGTTTAGGAAACCTCGGTTCTATCCGGTTGAACTACGAGAACATGAAGGAAAATACGAAATTCAGCGTTGAATAAAAAGAGGAGTATTATGCCGCAGTCAGTTTTTTCCGTACCGCATCCAGTTTCCGTCCGTAATACCATCCGATCCCACCCTGGACAAAACCAAGCAGTCCGTAGGTCATCCCCGAGATGAAAACGTATCTCACACCGAACAGGACGATGATCGAGATCGATACTACAGCGATCAAACAATTGGCGACATACCGTGCGATACTGGACCGGGTGATGACCAATTCCACATCGTTCAATTGGAGCTCGTCCCTCCGCCTGTATGCATAAAGATACAGGATGGCAAAGACGCCATAGATGATGATGAACCCCATTCCGTACGCTCCCATCAGCGTTACCCACTGGTCCGGTAGGATCGACGGGACGACAGAACCATCCGCCAGTTTCACGGTGGTCGTGACTCCGCTGAACATCTTCACAAGGAATGTGAAGAGAAATTTCAGAGGATAGACGAAGAAGAGGGTAACAAACAGAAGAAGGGCATTCAGCCAGATGACGACACCGTTCTCTATCCCGTATCGCCGGAAGAATTTGTAGTGATCGTGCCAGATGGAAAAAAGGAGCGCGAACGCAAGGAAGAACGCCGTGAAGCCCTGAAAGGTCTGCTGAAGATCGGAAAATGTCCTCGGAACTTCGAGCGAAACGACCAGCAGTGTCAAAGCAAAACCGAAAACATTGTCGCTGAATCCTTCCATGCGCGAAACGTCCGTCCCGCGCCATCGGAATCCGAAGTCCTTACCAAAATTTGTCTTCTGGACTTTTTCCCGGATCATCATTTCACCAGCATCATCCGCTTAGTGGAGGTGAACTGGTCCGATGAAAGTTTACAGAGATACATTCCACTCGGCAGTCCGGCCGCATCCCA
Source organism: Synechococcus sp. UW140 (assembly GCA_943364975.1). Taxonomy (GTDB): domain Bacteria; phylum Bacteroidota; class Ignavibacteria; order UBA10030; family UBA8401; genus UBA8401. The sequence goes on along the minus strand of CALRIY020000142.1, from coordinate 789 downwards.
CGGGAGCGAATAATTTCCCGCAGGTACATCTGCATTCAGCAGAACCGCTACTTCTCTGCCGATCGCATCATAGATCCGGATCGTGACACGTCCCGGCGACCGTAATGAAAACGCAACCGTGGTAGAAGGATTGAACGGATTCGGGAAGTTCTGTGCCAGTTCATTCCGTTCCGGTATCGCCGGTTCCGACCGGACAGAAAGCGGATTTGCTTTTGTCCTGAATTTATAGAGAAATGCGTCACCATCAGTTCCGTCATTGTTGCCGTCCAATTGAACATTGTCGAATGAACGAGCCAAGCCTGCAATGGTGACCGTATAATCGGTCAGATACGTGAGATTCACCGTCGGCTTAAAATAGATCACCAATCTGTCCCCGCTGAAGGTGAAATACCCTTCGGTTTGGGGTACGATCGAGAATGAATTCTTCAGCGAGGTCGTATCCATCGCTTTGGAGAATTTGATGCCGATCAAAGGATTCACTGCCGTTACCATCGTATCATTATTCTTCGGCGAGGTCAGCGTGACATACGGCGGGATCTGACGCTGCGTCCTGAACGTGAAACTGAAATCGTCACCGGTCGTACCATCCTTATTCCCGTCGATCGGAAGTGCGGTCTCGGAAAGCGCCGTCCCCTTCACTTTGACCGTATAGAATGTGTTGAAGGACCAGAATCCGTTCGGAGTGTACGTTAATGCAGTCCTGTCAGCATCAAACGAGATAGTCCCGTTCATCGCCGGATCGACCGTCACAGAATTCCTGACGGAGGCGGTATCCATCTTCACCGAAAA
>CALRIY020000141.1:0-8704 GCA_943364975.1 Synechococcus sp. UW140 | reverse complement strand
GGCTGGACACCAACGCCGGTACGGTTGACAGTCCTTTCCTTACGATCGGAAAAGGGATCAACTCGATGGCTGCCGGAGATACCCTCTTCATCCGGGCAGGCACCTATGCACTGTCAACCACGATCAGCATCTCAAAGAGCGGAACAGTCGGCGCGAAATACTATATGTTTGCATTTCCGGGAGAACGCCCCGTACTCGATTTTGCCACGCAGACTTCCAGCGATGGACTGAAACTGAACGGCGGATACTGGCATGTGTATGGACTGGAGATCAAAAATTCCACGCATAATGGAATTGCGATCAACGGAAGCAATAACATTGTGGAGAACTGCTCCATCCACGACAATAAGAACACCGGATTGCAGCTCGGCAACGGAGCATCGAACAATAAGATCATCAATTGCGATTCGTTCTTCAATTTCGATCCTCCTTCCGGAGGCAATGCGGACGGTTTCGCGCCCAAACTGGATGTCGGGACAGCGAATTACTTTTACGGATGCAGAGCGTGGCAGAACTCGGATGACGGCTGGGACGGATACATGCGGCCGGCGGATAACGTCTTCACGACGCTTGAAAACTGCTGGGCATTCATGAACGGATATCTGAGGGACAATACCGTGATCGCGACGGGTAACGGCAACGGATTCAAGATGGGGGGTGGAGATACGACAAACAAGGACAGTTTGCGGCACAATATGACCCTGATCCGCTGTCTGGCGTTCGATAACCGCGTAAAAGGATTCGATCAGAATAATAACCGCGGTACGATGATCATCCTCAACGGCACCTCCTATCGAAACGGCGCCGAGAATTACAAAGTGAGCTCCTTTATCCGCGTCAGTGAATTATTAGTGGTGAAGAACAGTGTTGAACTCGGCGGCAAAGTCTCCCTGGCGACTTTTGCACGCCAGACGACCAACAGCTGGTCGATTCCGATCGCTGTCTCGGCGGCGGATTTTGTCAGTCTGGACACGACCGGTATCCGCGGACCGAGAAAAGCGGACGGCAGTCTGCCGGATGTACCATTCATGCGTCTAGCAGCAGGAAGTCCATTGATCAACGCCGGTACGAATATTGGACTTTCATTCAACGGATCAGCACCGGATCTCGGCGCGTTTGAAACATCGGGACCGGCGTCGGTCACTGAACGGGTAAGCGCTCTTCCTGAGGAGTTCCGGCTGGATCAGAATTATCCGAATCCGTTCAACCCCTCAACAACGATCGGTTATCAAATTACCGGAACGGCGTATGTCACACTTTCCGTGTATGATCTGCTCGGACGTGAAGTCCGGCGTCTTGAGGAAGGGATCCGGTCTCCGGGTTCGCATGTTGTTTCGTTTGATGCCGCACGGCTTTCCAGCGGGACATATCTCTATCGGATCACCGCGGGCAATATCACGCGGTCGCGGACAATGCTGCTGATCAAGTAGTCATTTTATATTCAGGTACACCGTATGAAGAACAATTCTCTTATTATTCTCTTTTTTGCAATTCTTCTTTTCACTGCAAACCTTCCTGCGCAGGATACTGCCTCGGTTTTGTGGCCTCTTTCCGTTTCCACCACGACATCACCGGTATTATCGGGACAAATATCCGGTGACGCAGAGTTGTTCAAAAATACCGAAATAAATCAGTATACGGGATTCAACAGCAGTCAACGCGTGCGGATCACAGGAAACGCATGGCCGCTGAATCAGACAACCATGATCGATACGGTGTATGTACAATTTACGGCGCGGCCGAAGAACGGTGTTTCGATGAACGTCTCCGTCGTGAGGCTCTACCTTGCGGGGAACGGAGGATCGAGCATGAGAGCAAAGGTCTTCGTCTCTGCCGATTCAACGTTTGCGGCGAAAACGGAGATCTATTCAGGGGCAGCAAGTTTGCCGAATAATACGGCATTCGATTCAGCGGTCGCCGTCGTGAACACCGCCGTACCTGCCGGAGGAGCATTCTTTCTCCGCGTCTATCCCTGGCTTCATAACCAGACCGGCAGTAATACGGGGAAATATCTTCTCCTTCAAAATGTTCTGATCGCAGGAACAACGACAGGGACTGCCGTTGTCAATCTTCCGACGGTGACAACATCACCGGTATTCAATATCTCAACATCATATGCGCTTTCCGGAGGAACGGTGACGGATGACGGCGGCGGTGTGGTGACAGCCCGGGGCATTTGCTGGGATACATCTGCGGCACCGACGATCACGAATTCATTTTCGCTGAACGGAACCGGTTCCGGTGTATTCACATCAACAGCAGCACCGCTACTTCCGGGGGTGAAATATTATCTTCGTGCATATGCAACGAACAGTGCCGGAACATCGTACGGTGCGGAACAGAATTTTACGACGTTATTGAACAAAACGATTCCTGCGGTAACAACATCTTCGGTCTCCTCAGTTCTCGCGACATCAGCTGTTGCGGGAGGAAATGTCACCGCGTGGGGCGGAGATACGGTCACTCAGCGCGGTGTCTGCTGGAATACATCGGCCTCACCTACTCTGGCGAACAGTGTCGGTGTGAACGGAACGGGAACCGGATCATATTCTGTTTCCATGACCGGATTAGTGCCGAATACGACATATTACGTCCGCGCATTTGCGGTGAACGGTATCGGTACAGCCTACGGGTCGGAAACATCCTTTACAACACAACCGATTGCACCGACAGTGAAAAAGATCGTCGACAAGAATGGATCGGGAGATTACACGACAGTACAGTCGGCATTTGATGCGGTCCCGGTAAATTATACGGGAAAATACATTATCTTTGTTCGGAAGGGAATCTATAAGGAGAAGCTCCTGCTCTCTCAATCCAAAGTGAATGTGATACTGGTCGGAGAGGAACGCGACAGTACCATCCTTACGTACGATGACTATGCCGGGAAATCCGGAGGGACAAGCACATCGTACAGTACGGCGATCGATGCGGACGATTTCACCGCCATGAATATTACGTTCCAGAATACGGTGAAGAACGACGGTTCGTTCGCTGACCAGCAGGCGGTGGCGTTGCGTGTGAACGGCGATCGTCAAGCATATTACAATTGCCGATTGTCGGGATACCAGGATACCTATTATACCTGGGGTGGACGGGGAGTACAGCGGACCTATCATTGGAATAACATCATCGAAGGATCGGTCGATTTTATCTTCGGCAGGAATATTGTTGTCTTCGACAGCTGCGAGATCAGAGTGAACAGGAACAACGGGACATTGACCGCTGCCGCCACCGAACCTCTTTCTAAATTCGGCTATGTTTTTTTAAATTCCAGGATCACTTCTTCAGCGACAGGATTCGACGGTAATGCGGTCACGACCTTTACACTCGGACGGCCGTGGCAGTCCTCACCGCGAACGGTGTATCTCCGGACGGAACAACCTGCTAATCTCAACCCCGCGGGATGGCTCGCATGGAATGTGAATCCGGCGCTCTATGCCGAATATCTCTGCACCGGTCCGGGATTTAAACCGGCCCAGCGAGTTGCCTGGTCCGTTCAGCTGACCGATTCCGCGGCTGCGTTGTATACGATCAGCAATATCTTCTCGAAAGGATCGCATTCTCCCGCGTTCTCGGGAGATTGGATCCCGGTGCGGCCGACAGAACCGTTCCCCACCGGTGTAAAAAAAAACATCGGCAGTGAGATCCCTCAGAGATTGACGTTGGATCAAAACTTTCCTAATCCGTTCAATCCGGAAACGGTCATCCGGTTCACTGTCGCCGAGCGGGGACGGGCGGTGGTATCGGTCTTTACTGTACTTGGACAAAAGATCTCCGAGATCTTCAACGGAACCGCCGAACCGGGCATAGTGTATCAGACCCGATTCCGTCCGGAAGGAATCTCCAGCGGAATATATTTTTATTCGGTGACATCAGGCGGCAATACACGCACAGGCCGGATGATACAGCAGAAGTAACTCACACAGACAAGCTGAAAGAGGAAAAATGATGGACCCGTTCATTTCCGAAGATTTTTTACTGACCAATCACACCGCGGTGAAACTGTATCACCAGTTCGCGGAACACCAGCCGATCATTGATTATCATTGTCATCTTTCCCCGAAGGAGATCGCCGAGGATAAACGATGGGAGAATCTGACGCAGATCTGGCTGTACGGCGACCATTATAAATGGCGCGCCATGCGGACGAACGGCATCAGCGAGCATTTTATCACCGGCGCTGCGTCGGACCGGGAAAAATTCGATCAATGGGCCGCAACCGTCCCCAAGACCATCCGGAATCCTCTCTATCGCTGGACCCATATGGAATTGAAACGTCCGTTCGGAATTACGGACAAACTGTTGAGTCCCTCGACCGCCGATGAGATATGGGAACGCTGCAATCAACTTCTCCATTCGGATGACTTCTCCGCGCGCGGCATCATGAAACAGGCGGATGTCCGAATGGTCGTCACAACAGATGATCCTGTTGACTCGCTGGATTATCACGCGGCGATCAGGTCCGACAAGCGGTTCACGATCAAGGTCCTGCCTGCTTTCAGGCCGGACAAAGCGATGGCGGTCGAGAATCCGGCAGATTTCAAATTGTGGCTCGGAAAACTGGAGGCAGCATCCGGAATCTCCATTACGACCTATTTTTCTTTTCTGGAAGCAATAAAGAAACGGCATTCGTTCTTCCATGAGATGGGCTGCAGAGTGTCGGACCACGGAATTGAAACGGCGTATGCGGAGGAGTATACCGAATCTGAGATCATCGCCATCTTTGTGAAGCTGGTCTCAGGAAGGAATCTTGATCAGGCCGAGATCCTGAAATTCAAATCGGCGATGCTGTATGAATTCGGACTGATGGATCACGAGCGGGGATGGGTGCAGCAGTACCACATCGGGGCACTGCGGAATGTGAACAGCCGGATGTACCGCACACTTGGTCCGGACACCGGTTACGATATGATCGGTGATTTTGAAGTGGCACGCCCGTTGGCCAAACTCCTCGCCCGGCTGGATGATGAGAATAAACTTGCCAAGACCATCGTCTACAATCTCAATCCCCGGGACAATGATCTGATGGCGTCGCTCATCGGATGCTTTCAGGATGGAAGCTCTGCGGGAAAGATCCAATACGGCAGTGCGTGGTGGTTCCTGGACCAGATGGACGGGATCCAGAAGCAATTGAATGCACTGTCCAATCTCGGATTGCTGAGCAGATTCATCGGTATGCTGACCGATTCACGAAGTTTCCTTTCGTATCCCCGCCACGATTACTTCCGCAGGATTCTCTGTGATCTTCTCGGCAGGGAGATGGAGAGCGGAATGATCCCGAACGATCTGACGCTGGTCGGGAATATGGTGTCCGATATCTCCTACAATAATGTTAAGAACTATTTTGGGTTAGAAGTGAATGAAACGGTTTCCAAGGGAGCAACAGTATGAAGAACGCGGTGACGAGGATCCGTCCCAACGACAACGTTTGTATTGCCATCACTCCGGTCGCAGCTGGAACTGCCGTCGAGATCGACGGCATTACAGTGACAGCACTGGAGAATATTGAGACAGGACATAAGATCGCACTGTTCGATCTGAAACAGGGTGACGGCGTGATCAAATACGGCGTCCGCATCGGCAGTGTAACATCGGATGTGGCCAAAGGAGCGTGGATCCATTCGCATAATCTGCAGACCGATCTGAAAGGTGCATTGGAATATTCCTATCACCCGGAGAGAACCGAACAGAACCATCCCGCAAAAGAGATGCCGACATTCATGGGATACCGAAGAAAGAACGGAAAAGTCGGGACGCGGAACGAGATCTGGATCATCAACTCCGTCGGCTGTGTGAACCGATCCGCGGAACGGATCTCACAGTTGGCGAACCAGCGGTTCGTCCGTGACAATTTTGATGGTGTCTATTCCTTTTCCCATCCGTTCGGCTGCAGTCAGCTCGGGGATGACCTGGTGAACACCCGCGCAGTTCTCGGCGGACTCGCGCGCAATCCGAATGCCGGAGCGGTTCTCGTGCTCGGTCTCGGCTGTGAGAATCTTCAGCTGGACGCGCTGATCAAAAGCATTCCCGATGTCGATCAGTCGCGTCTGCGATTCTTCAATTCACAAAAAGTGGCGGATGAGATCGAAGAGGGAATGAAAGCGATCGAAGAACTCTTTACGGCAATGAAAGATGACAAACGGGAGGAGGTCCCGATATCCGAACTGACGATCGGCGTGAAGTGCGGCGGTTCGGACGGATTCTCCGGCATTACGGCGAATCCTCTGGTCGGACGGATCACTGATGCGCTCACATCATATAACGGCCGTGTGCTGCAGACCGAAGTCCCGGAGATGTTCGGTGCGGAACAATTGCTCATGAACCGTGCCGCTTCATCCACAGTGTTCGATTCCATCGTGAAACTGATCAACGATTTCAAAGCATACTTCATCAAATACGATCAGCCGGTGTATGAGAATCCTTCGCCGGGGAACAAAGCCGGCGGACTGACCACGCTCGAGGAAAAGTCACTCGGCGCCATTCAAAAGGGAGGCTCGGCCGTTATCACTCAGGTGCTGAACTACGGCGACCCGATCACCGACCGGGGTCTCGTGCTGGTGAATGCTCCGGGGAATGACGGGGTCTCCTCCACGGCGATGACGGCGAGCGGAGCGACGCTGCTTCTGTTCACTACGGGACGCGGAACACCGCTCGGATTCCCTGTCCCTACCGTGAAGATCTCCACGAATTCGGAGATCTACCGCAACAAGCCGAATTGGATCGATTTCAATGCGGGTAAACTGCTGGACGGCGATGCGACCTTCGAGACGATGACGGATGAATTCCTCGGATATCTGATCGACGTCGCCTCCGGAAGGACAAAAACGAAGAATGAGATCAACGGATACAAAGAGATCGCCATCTGGAAGACCGGCGTCACATTATAGCAGAACCAGAAGGAATGTATGGAACAGTTGAATCGAAAAATATTGTCGCAGACCTCGTCCTTTCCGAATGTCCGCATCGGATCATTAAAGCCGATGCCGGAGAAAGTGCTTCAATTCGGAGAAGGGAATTTCCTCCGAGCATTCGTCGATTGGCAGTTCAATGAACTGATCACCGCCGGAAAATTCAACGGAAGCATCGTCGTCGTTCAGCCGCTGGAGAACGGCATGGTGAAGATGCTGAACGATCAGGAAGGATTGTATACCGTGGTACAGCGCGGTTATGATCAGGGCGAACTGGTCAAAAAGAATGATGTCATTACTGCGATCTCGCGGGGGATCAATCCGTACTCGGAATATCATGAGTATGTGAAATGCGCCTCCAATCCGGAACTGCGCTACATCATCTCCAATACGACCGAATCCGGGATCGAGTATGTGAAGCAGCCGTTCCCCGATGTTTCCTGTCCCGCCTCATATCCGGCGAAGGTTGCGATCCTATTGTTCGAGCGGTTCAAGGTGTTCAAAGGGGATCCGGCAAAAGGAATGATCCTGATCCCGTGCGAGCTGATCGAACAGAACGGCGATGCGCTCAAGAAATCGGTGCTGCAGCATGCGGCGGACTGGAACTGCGGCGATGAATTCGTTGCGTGGCTCGGAACGCATAATTATTTCTGCAATACACTGGTGGACCGGATCGTACCCGGATATCCGAAAGACGAAGCGGACGAACTGTGCGCTGCGTTCGGCTATCAGGACGATCTCGTTGTTGCCTGTGAAGTGTTCCACAAATGGGTGATCCAAGGCGCTCCGATCGTCCGGAAGGAACTTCCGTTTGATTCCATCGGACTGAATGTGGTCTGGACGGACGATATCACGCCGCATCGTACGCTGAAGGTCCGCATTCTGAACGGCGCGCATACCACGTTTACGATCCCCGCGTTCCTTTCGGGAAAAGAATTTGTCCGCGAAAGCATGGAAGACGACACGATCGGTGCATTCATTCGGGATGCTGTTTTCGATGAGATCCTGCCGACACTGAAATTCGATCCTTCGGAAAAGGAAAAATTCGCCTCAGCCGTTCTGGAGCGCTTCAAGAATCCCTATATCAAGCATGCACTGATCTCCATTACATTGAATTCCGTATCGAAATACAAAGTGCGCGTGCTCCCGTCGCTGCTGGAGTATCAGCGGATGAATCACCGATTGCCGAAACGTTTGTGTGTCGGACTAGCGGCGCTGATCCGGTTCTACAGACCGACAGAGAAGACGGAAAAAGGATATTTCGGCAAATTTCAGGGAAGATCCTATCCGATCCAGGATTCAGCGGATATTGTGGAGTTCTTCAAACAGTCCTGGGAGACCCATGGTGCCCATCCTAAAAAACTCGCCGACGCTGTTCTTTCCCGCCACGAGTTCTGGGGAATTGATCTGACGACCGTCCGGGACCTCAGCACAACAATCGCAGAACTCTTGTCACAGATCGATGCCGGCGAGATCTTCGAAACAGCTATTGCCCATTCCACCGGCGGATGGCAGGCAAAAATGCAAATGCACAGGAATTTTTAACAAAGGAGTACCGCATTCCATGGATCAACTGAAACCAAAAATAGGAAACTACCGCTGGGCGATCATTGCTCTGCTGTTCTTTGCAACGACCATCAACTATATTGACCGGCAGATCATCGGCATTTTAAAGCCGACGCTTGCATCCGAGATGGGATGGGATGAGATCGACTACAGCAACATCGTCCTGGCGTTTCAATTTGCGTATGCCGTCGGTCTTCTGCTGGTCGGCAGAATGATGGACTGGCTTG
>CALRIY020000140.1:0-8741 GCA_943364975.1 Synechococcus sp. UW140 | reverse complement strand
GGTTGGTGGGATACCTAACTACACTGTACTCATACAAAATACTAAATTTCGTTTACTTTAGTCAAGAAATTTCGCTTTTAATTTTACGGTGCAGGATGGATCATAATGTACAGAGTAATGGTTCATTGATTTTAAGGGCAAAATTCGGTATATTTTCCCGCAAAATTATTGAAACGGAGAAAATGTCGTTACCTCTATCAATTTTAATAAACCACTGAGAATAAATTTATAACAACAGAGGGAGGGGTTGCCCCTCTTTCTTAATTTTTGGCTTTTTGGAAAGGACGTTATGGCAGAGAAACAGTTTGATGTCGTTGTGATCGGCGGCGGTCCGGGAGGTTATGTTGCCGGTATCCGTGCAGGACAATTAGGATTAAAGACTCTTGTGATCGAGAAGGATAAACTCGGAGGCATCTGTCTGAACTGGGGATGTATCCCGACCAAAGCATTGATCAAAAATGCGGAAGTGCTGACGACATTCAAACATGCCGATGATTTCGGTTTCTCGTTCGACAATCTGAAGGCTGATTTTTCAAAAGCAGTGAAACGGAGCAGGGATATCTCTGCGAAGAGTTCCAAAGGGATCGAATTCCTGTTCAAGAAAAATAAGGTTGAACACATGTACGCAACGGCAAAGATCGTATCGAAAGGTGTGATCGAAGTCGATGTTGCAGGGAAGAAAGAGAAGATCGGCGCAAAGCATATCATCCTTGCCACCGGTGCCCGTCCGCGCATCCTTCCGAATATCCCCGTCGATTACAAACAGATCATCACCAGCACTGAAGCGATGATCCTGCCGGAAGTGCCGAAGCGGATGGTGATCATCGGATCCGGCGCGATCGGTTCGGAGTTCGCCTATATCTATAATGCCTACGGATCGAAGGTAACGATCATCGAGATGCTGGACAGTCTGCTTCCGATCGAGGACCGCGAGATCACCAAAGTGCTCCGCCGCAATTTTGAGAAATCGGGGATCGAAGTGCTGACCGAAACGAAAGTGGAAAGCGTCACACCCGGAAAAGAAGCGACCGTGAAATATTCCAATAAGGACGGAGTGAAGGAGATCAAAGCTGATATCGTTCTGAGTGCGATCGGAGTGCAGGGGAATATCGAGAATCTCGGTCTGGAAACGCTCGGCGTGAAGACAGAAAAGTCCTTCATTAAGGTCGATAAGAATATGAAAACGAACATCGACGGGATCTATGCCATCGGAGATGTGGCCGGCCCGCCGTGTCTCGCACATAAAGCGTCGCATGAAGGGATCGTCTGCGTTGAGGCGATCGCCGGGAAGCATCCGCATGCCGTGGATTATGACAATATTCCGGGATGCACGTACTGCCAGCCTCAGGTGGCAAGTGTCGGATTGACAGAAGAGAAAGCCCGTGCAACCGGAAAAGAGATCAAGGTCGGCCGGTATCCGTTCCGTTCACATGGTAAAGCACTTGCGATGAACGAGACCGAAGGAATGGTCAAATTGATCTTCGACGCAAAATACGGCGAACTGCTCGGCGCACATATCATCGGACCGGAAGCAACGGAGATGATCGCAGAACTGACCACCGCACGTGCACTCGAAACAACTGCTGAACAGCTGTACAACACCATCCATGCTCATCCGACATTATCGGAAGGTGTGATGGAAGCGGCACTGGATGCATACGGACGCGCGCTGCATATTTAAGGGTAGTCCAACACTTGCCAAGTCTACAAGACTTGGCAAGTGTTCAAAAAATATTATGAATCAATTGCTCGTTGTCAATATCGGAAGAACGAAATACGCAGACGCATGGGAACTGCAGAAGAGGGTCTTTTCTGCACGTCTCGAACGGCGGATCGGCGACGTCCTGCTATTGACCGAGCATGATCCCGTCTTCACGCTCGGCAAAGGTGCGGATGAGAATCATTTGCTTGCCAATGAGAATGAACTTAGTGAAAAGAAGATCGATATGTTCTGGATCGACCGGGGCGGTGATGTTACGTTCCACGGTCCGGGTCAGATCGTCGGTTATCCGATCCTTGATCTGAATGAACATTATCAGGATATCCATCGTTATCTCCGTGATATCGAGGAAATGATCATCCGGACCCTGAAGGAATACGGTATCGAATCCGGACGGGAGAAGGAATTCACCGGCGTGTGGGTGAAGAATGAGAAGATCGCCGCACTCGGAGTGAAAGTAAGCAAGTGGATCACGATGCACGGATTTGCACTCAATGTCGGTACAGACCTTTCCTTCTTTGACAGGATCATTCCGTGCGGCATCTTCCATAAAGGGGTGACATCGCTGCACAATGTGCTTGGGAAAAAAATTGAATTACACGAGGTCCACCAACATCTGATACACCATTTCTCGCAGATCTTTTCACTGGAGGTCAAACAGATCTCCTATGAAGAACTTTTATCACTGCTTCACCACCATGAAGCTGCCATAGAGGAGAACTAACGTAATGGCGTCCAAAAAATCCACCGTGCAGGAAAAAAGATCTTCTGCTCCGTCCGCGGCGAAATTCTCAACAGCACCGAGCAAGAACGGAATCCTGAATAAGGAACGGCTGATATTCGCATACCGTACGATGCTGCTCGCCCGTTTCATTGACGAGAAAGAGATGAATCTTCTGAAGCAGGGGAAGATACTGTTCCACATCAGCGGACCGGGTCATGAAGCGGCGCAGGTCGCGATCGCGATGGCGATGCGTCCTGGACATGACTGGTCGTATCCGTACTACCGTGATCTGGCATTCTCCCTTGCGATGGGATCCACCGCGAAAGATATCCTGTGCGAGAATATGCACCGCATTGAAGGACCTTCGTCCCACGGACGTCAGATGCCTTCCCATTACGGCGACAAGCGCTACCGGATTGTTGGACAATCCTCACCGACGGGAACGCAGTATCTCCAGGCGGTCGGAACGGCGATGGGATCGCGGAAGGAAGGGAATGATGAGGTTACGTATGTTTCATCCGGCGAAGGCGCGACAAGTGAAGGTGAATTTGCGGAAGCAGTCGCCTGGGCAAGCCGTGAGAAATTCCCGGTGATCTTCTGCGTTCAGAACAATAAATTCGCGATCTCTGTGCCGGTGAAGGATCAGATCGCCGGAGGATCCGTAGCACGTTTGTACAGCGCTTATCCGAACTTGAAGACCTACGATGTAGACGGTACCGATTTCATCGCATCATACAAAACTGCTTTGGAAGCGGTGGCATACTGCCGCAGCGGTAAAGGTCCGGCAATGATCGAAGCACACTGCGTGCGTCTGTTCCCGCATTCTTCTTCCGATGATCCCAAGAAATATATGACAGCGAAGGAGATCGAAGATGATAAAGCGAAGGACCCGATCCCGAAGTTTGAGAAATATCTCACTGCAAACGGGTATGCTTCTGTAAAGGAATTGGAAGCGATCCGCATTGAAGTGAAGAAAGAAGTGGAGGAAGCGTCGGATTATGCCGAAGCAGCACTGAGTCCGACGGCGGATACTGCCGAGCGGAATGTCTTTTCACCGAATATCTTCGTCCCGAAAGAGAATTTTGTCGAACCGGAACATACCGGCGGAAGCATTGTGATGGTGGATGCGATCAATCATGCGCTGCATGAAGAGATGAAGCGGAATCCGAAGATGCTGGTGTACGGCGAGGATGTTGCCGACGGCAAAGGGGGAGTATTCACTGCAACGAAGAATTTGACGAACAAATTCGGTTCGGACCGCTGCTTCAATTCTCCGCTTGCCGAGGCGAGCATCATGGGAACGGCGATCGGTCTAGCCGTACGAGGATTCAAACCGGTCGTCGAGATCCAGTTCGGCGATTACATCTGGCCCGCGTTCATGCAGATCAAAGATGAACTGGTGCACATGCGCTACCGTACGGACGGCGATTGGAGTTGTCCTGTTGTGATCCGTGTTGCGACCGGCGGTTATATCCGCGGTGGACTGTATCATAGTCAGAGCATTGAGGGATTCTTTACGCACATTCCCGGATTATGGGTGGCAATGCCCTCCAACGCAGCGGATGCGAAAGGTTTGCTGAAAACAGCGATCCGCGAGGATAATCCTGTATTGTTCTGCGAACACAAAGGTTTATACCGGCAGCAATTCGCCGCATCCAACGAACCGGATGAGAATTACTGTCTGCCGTTCGGTATCGGGAAAGTGAAAAGAGAAGGAACGGATATTACTGTCGTGACATGGGGATTCATGGTTCAGCGTTCCATTGAAGCCGCACGAAAGATGGAAGAGAAGGGTGTCAGTGTCGAGGTGATCGATCTTCGTACGCTGATCCCGTGGGACAAAGAATTGGTCTTCAACTCCGTCCGTAAGACCGGTAAGGTGCTTGTCGTCCATGAGGACACGAAGACCGGCGGTTACGGTGCGGAGATCGGCATGCAGATCGCCGAGGAATGTTTTGAATATCTTGATGCACCGCTTGCGCGCGTCGCTGCGCTTGATGCGCCGATCCCGTTCGCACCGGCGCTGGAGAACACCGTACTTCCGCAGGAACATCATATCACCAGCGCGCTGGAAAAACTGGCGGCATTTTAACCAACGAAGAGAATTACCGATACGTAATGGCAGCACCAAAGAAAAAAATAGTGAAACAGTCCTCATCGGTGAAGAAGGTCTCTTTTGAACTCTCCAAAGAGCAATATCTTCAGCTCTACTATTATATGCGGCTGACGCGAGAGTTTGAAGAGTCGATCCTTAAGCTCTATCGACAGGGAAAGATTGTCGGCGGAGCATACACAGGCAATGGGAACGAAGCGACCGCGGTCGGCAGTGCATTCGCATTGGAGAAGCAGGATTATCTTTTCCCGATGCATCGAGACATGGGAGCGCATCTTGTGAAAGGACAATCGCTCCGGAATTTGATGCTTCAGCATCTTGGACGGGGCAATTCATTGTCCAAAGGACGTGACGGAACCGGTCATTATGCAGATCCGGCATTGAGAATTTACGGCAACATCAGTCATCTCGGTGCAATGATCCCGATGGCTGCCGGTGTCGCGTTGGCAAGCAAACTCCGCAAAGAGAAAGCAGTTGCGCTGACCTATATCGGAGACGGCGGCAGCAATGTCGGTGACGTGCATGAATCACTGGCGATGGCATCGGTGATGAAACTTCCGCTTGTTTTGATCATCGAAAATAATCAATTCGCATATTCCACGCCTGTCGAAAAACAAAAAGCGATGGAGAAATATTCGGACCGCGCGCAGGGATATGGAATTCCCGGTTTCACGATCGACGGGACAGATCTTGAACTCGTGTATAAGACTGTAAAGCAGGCTGTTGAACGAGCCCGCGCAGGTCACGGACCGACATTGATCGAATCCGTCACCATGAGAATGCACGGGCACTCCGCTCATGACGGTGCGGAGTATGTTCCGAAAACACTTCTGGCGGAATGGAAGAAGAAGGATCCCGTGATGCGGATCGAGAAACTGCTGACCGATAAGAAGATCCTCACACCGACGATCAAAGAAGAATACGAGAAGCGTGTCTTTGCGGAATTGGAAGATGCAACACAGTTCGCAGTGGATTCACCCTATCCTCCGGCGGAAGAGGCAGCGGCCGGTGTCTACGCGGACTAATTCAACGAATTTTTCACTCTGGAAATAGAACTCAGTGGCCAACATTACATATATCGAAGCAATTTCAAAAGGGATGTGGGAAGAGATGGAACGCGATCCGTCTGTTTTTCTTCTTGGTGAGGATATCGGACCATTCGGAGGGGCATTCAAAGTAACAAAAGGTTTCCTTCAGCATTTCGGTGAGGACCGTGTCGTCGATACGGTGCTTGCAGAGACGGCGATCCTCGGCGCAGCGACGGGTGCAGCCGTTGTCGGTATGCGTCCGATAGCCGAGATGCAGTTCGCGGACTTTGTGACGACCGGATTCAGTCAATTGGTCAATAACTCTGCATCGATCCATTACCGATGGCATCTTCCGTGTCCGATGGTGGTCCGTCTTCCGAGCGGTGCCGGTATCCACGGAGGTCCGTTCCATTCCCGAAATCCTGAAGCATGGTTCTTCCATCAGCCGGGATTCAAGATCGTCGCCCCCTCCACACCGTACGATGCGAAAGGTTTGATGAAAGCGGCAGTGCGGGACAATAATCCCGTTCTCTATCTTGAGCACAAGCGTCTCTACCGCCACATCAAAGGGGAAGTTCCGGAAACGGATTACATCGTTGAGATCGGAAAAGGGGATGTGAAACGGGAAGGAAGCGATATCTCTGTGATCACCTACGGCTCGATGGTGCATATGGCGCTGGAAGCGGCCGAAGTGTTGAAGAATGAACATGGAGTAAATGTTGAAGTGGTGGATCTGCGCAGTTTGATGCCGCTCGACACCGATTTGATCTACGCATCGGTACGGAAGACCGGAAAAGTCCTGATCGCCCATGAGGATAATATCACCGGAGGTATCGGAGGAGAATTATCGGCATTGATCACCGAGAATTGTTTCCAGTATCTCGATGGACCGATCAAACGGATCGGCGCGATCGATACACCAACGCCGTACAGTCCGACATTGGAGGAATATTTCCTTCCGAACACAAAAAAGGTCGTCGCGGCATTGCTGGAACTTGCCGCGTATTAATCACGGAATGCTGTCATTTGATTTTTTCAACCATTTTTAATCGAGAGTAATATTATGGCGTTAGTTGATGTGATCATGCCCCAGATGGGGGAAAGTATTGCCGAAGGGACCATCTCCAAATGGCACAAAAAAGTCGGCGAAAAGATCGGTAAGGATGAGACGCTGCTGGAGATCAGTACGGATAAGGTCGATTCCGAGATCCCTGCACCGGCTGCCGGTATCGTCGCGGAATTGTTGTTCCAGGAGACAACCACCGTCGGCGTCAACACCGTCATCGCACGAATTAATACCGATGTCAATGCATCTGTTAACAATCCCGCACCGGCTCCGGCTGCCCCGAAACCCTCACCGGCTCCGGTCCAGTCAACCCCTGCTCCGGTCCAGGCAAAACCCGTCGTCTCCGGCGGAGCGTTGGTCGATGTGATCATGCCGCAGATGGGCGAGAGCATTGCCGAAGGGACGATCGCTAAGTGGCATAAAAAGGTCGGCGACAAGATCGCGAAAGATGAGACATTGCTCGAGATCAGTACGGATAAAGTCGATTCCGAGATCCCTGCACCCGCTGCAGGAATCATCGCGGAACTGTTATTCCCGGCGCAGACGACCGTCAGTGTGAATACCATCATTGCACGGATCTCCACAGGCGCCGGAGCCGCAGTTGCTGCTCCTATTTCCGCACCGGCTCCTGCATCACCGGTTCCTTCCGTCACGATCCAACCCGCAGCTCCCGTTCATCAACCTGTCGTTCATGAAGCAGCTCCTTCAGGGAGATTCTATTCGCCGCTCGTCCTGAATATCGCGCGGACAGAAGGTGTGAGCATGAGTGAACTGGAATCGATCCCGGGAACTGGTTCCAACGGACGGGTCTCCAAGAATGACATCCTTGCATACGTGCAGAAGAAGCAGGGAGGACAGACCGCCGCACCAGTTCAGCGTACGGCTGCAGCAGCGGCTGCACCCTCTTTCAAACCGGCAGCGCCGATCACCTATCCTGCCGGCAGAGTTGAGATCATCAAAATGGACACGATGCGCAAGGCGATAGCCGAACATATGGTCCGCAGCAAGCATACATCCGCGCATGTCGGCTCACTCTCTGAAGCGGACCTGACGTCGATCGTCAAATTCCGTGAGAAGAATAAAGCGGCATTCGAGAAGCGCGAAGGATTCAATCTGACCTACACACCGTTCTTTCTTGAGGCGGTCGTGAAAGCGATCAAAGATTTCCCGATGCTCAATTCCTCCGTGGACGGAGACACGATCATCATCCGAAAAGATATCAATCTGGGTGTCGCAGTAGCGCTGGAGAACGGTCTGATCGTTCCGGTCATTAAGAATGCGGAACAGAAGAATCTTGCCGGCATCGCACGGTCATTGAATGACCTTGCCGCACGTGCGCGCAATAAGAAGCTGATGCCTGATGAAGTGACCGGGGGAACATTCACGGTGACGAACCCGGGCGGATTCGGCAATCTGTACGGATTCCCGATCATCAATCAGCCGCAGGTCGCGATCCTCGGCGTCGGCGCCATCAAAAAACGTCCTGTCGTGATCGATGATGCGATCGCGATCCGCTCGATGGTGTATATCTCGATGTCGTATGATCACCGCATTATTGACGGCGCACTCGGCGGGATGTTCATGCAGAAGGTTGTGTATTATTTAGAGAACTTTGACGTAACCCAGGCGATCTAACAATGGAAATTGTCATACAGGAAATACCGGCTGCAGCAGAACCGAAACAGGAGACCATCCGCAAACCGGAATGGCTGAAGGCGCGCGTACCGGGCGGTGAAAGTTATTCCCGGCTGAAGAATATGATCGACGAACGGAAACTCCACACCGTCTGTGAGGAAGCACGATGTCCGAACATGGGGGAATGCTGGAATGCCGGAACGGCGACGTTCATGATCCTCGGCGACACCTGTACACGAAGCTGCGGATTCTGCAATGTGAAGACAGGGAAGATGCATATCGTGGATGAGGATGAACCGCGCCGCGTCGGAGAAGCGGTTGCACTGATGAATCTACGCCACGCAGTGATCACTTCCGTGAACCGTGATGAATTGTTCGACGGAGGGGCGCATGTCTTTGCGAATACCATCCAGGAGATCCGCCAGCGGCTTCCCTTGTGCAGAGTGGAAGTGCTC